>JANXMQ010000254.1 GCA_025354565.1 Akkermansiaceae bacterium | reverse complement strand
AGGATCTACGTCCGCGTCCACGCCATCGGCGCCAACGGCCCCGGCGAGTGGTCGGACGTGGCGCAGGTGGCGGTGCTGTGAAAGCGTGAATTCCCAAGGCGTTTCCCAAACCCCGGCGTGGCCCATCCGCACCGGGGTTTTTGTCATGACACATGGATCGGTGTGGAAAACTCCTAATGAAAAACGCTGCCCATCGCTTCACTCTTGGCTCTGTGCGGGCGGTGACGGACGCCCATTCATTTTGAGTAACAACCGTTTGGCTAATTCCGCGCTGCTAGGGAATCGAACACCGGACGCATTTAATACCTCGTTCGGGAAGAAGGAACGGGATGAAGTTGAGGAGAAAAAGCAACGCGGCCGGACCCGCTCGAAAGCGGGAAAATCCGGCACAATGAAGAGAGTTGAAATGGCTCGCAACTTCAACAACTCGGCAGTCACGAGAGCCACGCAAAGAACCCAGCGATTCATCCGCTGGGTGCGGATGCGAATTTACCAGCGGGTCCCCTGGAGCGAATCCGTAGCCCGCTTACACGAACTCTGGACCCTGCAAACCTGAGAGTTTTCCACACTGATCGATTCGAAGGAAGTACCCCGGCATGGATTCGAACCATGGACCAATTGATTAAGAGTCAACTGCTCTACCAACTGAGCTACCGAGGCTTTATACTTCGTCTGCTCACAAAATACCCGGAGGCGTTGCGTGCTGACGTGGCGGGAGGTGTAGCAAGTCTAGCTGTGAGGGCAACTGAAAAATCGCCAGGCCGGTGGATTGTTTTTAGACTGAGAAATTTCGTGGACAAATCGAGCGGGCACACCCACGGAGAACCGCGCATGAACCTCCTCCATGAATCCCGGCTGACGCTGCGGCTGGCGTTTCCGTTGATGATCGGGCAGCTCAGCCAGATGCTGATGGGGGTGGTGGACACGTTGATGATCGGCCATCTGGGCGTGCGCGATTTGGCGGCGCTGACCTTTGCAAACTCGTTGTTTCATGTGCCTTTTGTGTTCGGCATCGGCCTCTTGAGCGGGGTCTCGGTGTTCACCTCGAACTCGTGCGGAGCCAACGACGCAGCGGGTGCCCGTGGCAGTTGCCGCCACGGACTCTATCTGGCGGTGGTGCTGGGATTAGTGCTGTTCGGGATTTCTTGGATCGTCTCGATGAACCTCGGAATATTTGGCCAACCGGATAATGTAGCTGTGAAAACGACGGGATTTTTCCGCATTTTGATGGCCTCGGTGATTCCGGCAATGGCCTCGATCGCTTTGAAAAACCATGCCGACGCGCTCAACCGGCCGTGGCCGCCGTTCTGGATTTTTCTCGGCGGCGTGGGCCTGAACGTGGCGCTGAATGGGGTGATGATTTATGGCAATCTCGGGTTTCCCGCACTCGGCATCCAAGGCGCGGCGTGGGCGACTTTGATTTCCCGGACATTTATTCTGATCGTGCTGCTTTGCTGGCTGAACACCACCAAGGACTTGCGCGAGTGGGTGCCTTACCGTTGGTTCCGGCTGCCGGATTTCACGCATCTGCGGCGGCTGCTTTCGGTCGGGTTGCCAGCGAGTTTTCAGATGGCGTGCGAGGTGTCCGCATTTTCGCTGGCGGGACTCATCATGGGGCGCTTTGGGCCGAATGCGATGGCGGCCCATCAGATTGCGATCACCCTGGCGGCGACGGCGTTCATGATTCCGTTAGGGCTGTCGATGGCGCTTACGGTGCGGATCGGTGAGGCGGATGGCGCGGGCGAATGGGGGCGTCTGCGGGCGATCCTGCTCTCAGGCTGGATGCTTGCCGGATGTTATGCGGCAGTGGCGGTGGTGGCGTTTTTGGTTTATGGCAAATCCATTGCGGCGCTGTTTATCGACGCGCCCGAGGTCATTGCACTGGCGGGCTCGCTGTTGATCATCGTCGGCGTGTTTCAACTTTTTGACAGCCTGCAAGTCGCGTCGTCGGCCATGTTGCGTGGCTTGCAGGACGCGCGGGTGCCGGCGCTGATGGGCTTCGCGGCCTATTGGTTGGTCGGGCTGCCGGTGGGGGCGGGGCTGGCATTCGGTTGCCAACTCGGGGCCATCGGCGTCTGGTGGGGTTTGGCGGCAGGCTTGGCTTTTGCGGCGATGACGCTGGGTCCAAGGTTGTGGAAAAGCGCGGCAGCGCGGGACAGGGTGGGAAAGTGACGTGTCAGGCAGTCTCCTGTCACACGCCTTGCGGGGTTTGCCTTGCGGGTTTATGACTCCGCCCGATGCCATTCCAACTCGTGAGCGACTACCAACCTGAGGGCGATCAGGGACAGGCGATTGCCAAGCTGACGAAATCGCTGGCGGCGGGAAATCACCATCAGACCTTACTCGGCGTGACCGGCTCGGGGAAGACTTTTACGATGGCGAATCTGATCAAGGCGCAAGGCAAGCCGACGCTGATCATGAGCCATAACAAAACTCTGGCCGCCCAGCTTTACTCGGAGTTTAAAAACTTTTTCCCTCACAACGCGGTCGAGTATTTCGTGTCGTATTTCGATTACTATCAGCCGGAAGCCTATATCCCGCGCAGTGATACTTATATCGAAAAAGATTCCTCTATCAATGACGAGATCGAGCGGCTGCGATTGAGCACGATGGGCTCGTTGCTAACAAGACAGGATACCATCGTGGTGGCGTCGGTTTCCTGCATCTATGGTTTGGGTTCGCCGGAGGATTATGCAAACATGATGGTGCCGGTCTGGGTCGGGCAAAAACTGACGCGAGAGGAGTTTCTAAACTCGCTGGTGGGGATGCTGTTCGAGCGCAATGACATCGCCTTCGGACGGGGCAAGTTCCGGGTGCGCGGGGATGTGGTGGAGGTGCATCCGGCCTATCTCGACGAGATGGCGATCCGGGTGGAATTTTTCGACGACGAGGTGGAACGGGTCAGCGGCATCCACACTCTAACGGGGCATTTGATCGACCGGCTGGAGAGCCACACATTTTTCCCGGCGAAGCAGTTCGTGACGCCCGGCGACAAGATGAAACGGGCGACCGTTGCGATCCGTGAGGAAGCGAATGAGCAGGTGACGGTGTTTGAAAAAGCCGGAAAACTAATAGAAGCCCAGCGCCTGCGGATGCGGACGGACTATGATTTGGAAATGATGGCGGAGATGGGATTCTGCCAGGGCATCGAGAACTATTCTCGGCATATCACTGGTCGCGAGCCGGGTGCACGGCCTTATACTCTGTTGGATTTCTTTCCCAGGGATTTTCTGCTGTTAGTCGATGAAAGCCACGCTACGATTCCGCAGGTCGGTGGCATGTATGAAGGCGACAAGAGCCGTAAAACCGTGCTGGTGGAGCATGGCTTCCGGCTGCCGAGCGCGCTGGACAACCGGCCACTGCGCTTCGAGGAATTCATGCAAATGACCGGCCAGCGCGTCTATGTTTCGGCGACGCCGGGGCCGTTTGAAATTGTCAACTCCCGCCCGGAGAATAAGTCCTATATCCCCGTGAAAGAAAAAACTGCGGAGGGCAACATGCCCTTGTTCGATTTCAAAAAACTCCGCGTGAAGCCGAGTGGCAATGACGAGCCGGTGGAAGATTTCGACCCGACTCGGCGCGGCGTGCCGTTGGTGGTCGAGCAGATCATCCGGCCCACCGGTCTGCTAGATCCGGTGCTCATCCTGCGCCCGCTGAAGGGGCAGATCGACGAGACCATCGAGCTTTGCCGCCAGCGCGTCGAGCGACATGAACGGGTGTTGGTCACCACTCTAACCAAGAAGACCGCCGAGGATTTGAGCGGGTATTTGCAAAGCACGGGACTCAAGGTTCGCTATTTGCACTCCGACATCGACGCCGTGGAGCGGGTGGAAATTTTGCGCCAACTTCGGGCGGCGACCTTTGACATACTGATCGGCATCAACCTGCTGCGGGAAGGTCTCGATTTACCGGAAGTTTCGCTGGTTTGCATCCTCGACGCGGACAAGGAAGGCTTCCTGCGCAATGAAACTTCCATGATCCAAACGGCGGGCCGCGCCGCGCGCCACATCGGCGGCGAGTGCGTGTTGTTTTGCGATAAAATCACTGACTCGATCCAAGCGCTCATCGACATCACCACTTACCGCCGTTCCCGCCAGCAGGCGCACAACGAGGCCCACGGCATCACGCCCCAGAGTGTGAAACGGGCGCTGCAACACAGCCTGCACACGCACGAAAACGCAAAGGGGCACGCGGACAAGCTCAACAGTTCGCTCGTTGCCGACGACCTCGGAACCTATGACAAACTGCGGGTCATCGCCGAGTTGGAGGAGGAAATGCGCGAGGCCTCGTCGCGCTTGGAATTTGAACGCGCGGCGCATCTCCGGGATCAACTCGCTGCGTTGAAAAACACCACCCCCGCCGCGCCGCAGCAAGCGGTGAAATATCCGGCCAAGAAAAGAGGCGGCTCGCGCCAAGCAGGGAACTCTTGACCTCGCAGCCTGTTTGATGCTGTGCTAGACGCGTGTTCAGTCCGAAATATGATCGCCCCTATTTCGATGCTTGGCTACGCCGGACCGGACGCCAACTCGCGGCCAGCGGACGGCTCACGCAAACCGCCACCGCGCTGGCGGCCAGCAATGGCGGCACGGTGGCCGAGTGGTGCTCGCGCTTACGGGAATTGCTGGACGGCGGGGAACCGCCCTCGCTCGACCTGCTCACGCGGATCGACACTTTGCTTGCAGGTTCGCGCAAGGCCGCGCCAAAGGATGATGCCCAAGGTTTGTTGTTCTAGCGGAAAATCTGGTGCGCGAGCCGCGCCATTTTCTGCAAACTCAGGCGGCCGGCTTGCCCGGTGCCGGGGTGGTGGGCGGATAGGTGATGATGCGGGCTTCCGGGGCATTGGCGAGATAGGCGTAGGCCCAGCCTAACAGGACGGAGACTTTATTGCGGAAGCCGACGAGGAAGGTGATGTGGATGAACAACCAAGCGAGCCAGGCGATGAAACCCTGGAGGCGGAAATCGGCGGTTTTGACGACGGCGTAGTTCTTGCCGATGATCGCCATCATGCCCTTGTCGTGGTAGGCGAAGGCGGGGCGGCGGTCGGGGGAAATCGCGGCGTCGGCAGTGGCCTCCGACTGGAGGATTTTGGCAATGTGGGCACCCATTTGCACGGCGGCGGGGGCGACTCCGGGGACGATTTTTTCAGCGCATTTTAGGGCTACGAGATCACCTGCGACGAAGATGTTAGGATGGCCGGGGACGGATAGGTCGGGCAGAGGAGCGACGCGCCCGCCACGGTCTAACGGCACGCCGAGCGCTGCGGTGAGCGGGCTGGCCGCGACGCCTGCGGCCCAGATGATGGCGGCGGCTTCGAGGGTGCTGCCGTCTTTGAAATCCAGCGCACCCGGACGAACCTCGGTGACGCGGGTGTTATTTCTAACTTCCACGCCGAGTTTCTCCAGACGCTTGCGGGCGTAGGTGCTTTGGTCGGGATCGTAGGCGTCGAGCACGAGCTCAGAGCCCTCGATGAGGACGATGCGAAGTTGCGAAGTGTCGATGCGGCGGAAATTCGATTTCAACGAGCGGTGGACAAGATCGGCAAAGGCCCCGGCGAGTTCGACGCCGGTGGGTCCGCCGCCAACGATCGCGACGGTCATGAGGCGGGCGCGCTCGGCGGGATCGGTGCTGAGTTCGGCGCGTTCGAGGTTGGAGAGAACGGTGCGCCGGATGTTCTGGGCATCGGCCAAAGTTTTGAGACCGAGGCTGTTTTTCTCCCAAGCATCATGGCCGAAGTATCCCGTGCGGGCACCGGCTGCGAGCAGCAGGGAATCGTAAGCAAAGATGGCCCCGGATTTTCCGGTGGCTTGGCAGGTGGCGGGGTCGATGGTGGCAATCTCATCCATCAGGACTGTGACATTTTTCGCGTCTGCTAGAATCTGGCGGATCGAGCGAGCGATGTCCGGTGCGGCAAGCGAAGCCGTGGCGACCTGATAGAGCAGCGGTTGGAAAAGGTGGTGGTTCGTGCGATCGACCAGCGTGATCTCGAAGCGGTCGTCATTGGCGAGCCGACGGGCACACTCCAAGCCCGCGAAGCCGCCGCCGATGATGAGGAGTTTGCGTGGGGTGGTCATGGTGGTTGAAATAAGAAGCCAGAGACCAGACGAAGAGAGAAGGGCCGAGAGAATTCAGGAAATCTTCATCTTCTATATCTGGACTCTGGTCTCTGGTCTCTGGTTTCTCTTCAGCGCCTGCACTTTTTCAGCAGCCCTGCAAGAAACCAAGTGATCTGGACCAGTGCGTCCGAGTGAATGGATTTCCCTAACGGAGCGAGATCCTCGCGGCTTTCCGCCAGCAGGTTGAGGGCGGTATCGACAGCACTCTCGATGGCACCCTCGTATTCCGCGATGCCTAACAGGACCGGGAGATCGAGCGGTTCCTGGTCGAGGATGCGTTTATTGAGTTTCATGCGCTGGGCCTCGGAGGCGGTTTCCAGCAGGTTGAGAATGGGCAGGGTGAGCTTGCCCTTGATGAGATCGGTGCGGAGTGTTTTACCGACGATTTCCTCGGAGCCGACGAGGTCGAGGCAGTCGTCGTAAATCTGATAAGCGGTACCGAGTTTCATGCCGTAGCTGTGGAGGCGGGCCTCGGTTTCCGCATTGAGGCCGGAGAGATTCGCTGCGAGGCCGGTGGCGGCAGCGAAGAGCGCGCCGGTTTTCATCTCGATGACGCGGAAATACTCAGCCTTCGTGAAGGTGAGGTCAAAGCGGCGCTGCGTTTGGATGATTTCCCCTTGGCAGACTTCGCGCGCGGCGTTGCCGACCTTGCGGCAGATGTCGATGCTGTTGAAGTCGGTGGCGAGGGTGAGCGAGTGGGAGAAGAGCACGTCGCCGAGTAGGACGGAGAGGGCGTTGCCCCATTTCGCATTCGCGGTGGGGACCATGCGGCGGGTGTTGGCGCCGTCCATGATGTCGTCATGCACGAGGGTGGCCATGTGGATGAGTTCGAGGATGACGCCGATTTTCAAGTGCTCTTCGGTGACGCCGCCAGCCGCGCCGCCAACGAGGATGGCGAGGGCGGGACGGATGCGTTTGCCCGAGGTGTTGCAAATGTAGGCGACGTAGGGTTCGACGGCGGGGTCGAACTGGCGGATCTGGTGGCGGATGGAAATTTCCACTCGCTCGAGTTCCGGGCGGACGAGTTCGAAGGGGAAATGATCGCTGCGGGGAGTCTGAGTGGAGGTGTTTGCCATGGTGGTCGGGCTGGGATGAACATCCACAAACCGGGGCGTCCCGCAACCCCGGATGTGATAAGAGCTTGAAAGAACGCAGGAGAAATGGCGTTTTGGAGCACGATGAAAGTCAACTCGCTGATGATAGCGGCCGTCTCGGTGGCCGGTGGTATAGCAAATGCGGAGATTCACGGCTACCCGGACGGCCCGAAACTCCCCGGACTGCCTTACTCGGTGCATGATCCCGCCCGGCCACAACCGCCGGTGATCGTGCCGGCGGGGGCGGTGAGTGTGAAGCCGCCATCGGACGCGAAGGTGCTGTTTGACGGAACCTCGCTCGACGCCTGGAACTCAGCAGGCGGGGGACCAGCCCAATGGCTCGTCAAGGACGGGGCGATGATCGCAAATGGCAAGGACATGCAAACAAAGGAATCGTTTGGCGCGATCCAACTGCATTTCGAGTGGCGTGCGCCTGCCGGCCGCAAGGTGGACGGGCAGAGCGGCGGCAACAGCGGTGCCTTCTTGATGGGCCTCTATGAAGTCCAAGTTTTGCAAAGCCATAACAACCCGACCTACCCGGATGGCCAGGCTGGGGCGCTGTATGGCCAGCTCCCGCCATTGGTGAATGCGACATTGCCTCAGGGCGAGTGGCAGAGTTATGACATTGCGTTCGAGCCGCCGGTTTATGCGGATGGAAAAGTAACCCGTCCGGCCAAGGTGACGGTGATTCATAACGGCATCGTCGTGCAAAATGGCGAATCCTATCTCGGGCCGACCCAGCACCAGAAACTCGCGTCTTATCCCCCGACTCACCCGGAAACCGCGCCGCTGCGACTGCAATTCCATGGCGACCCGATGGAATACCGGAACATGTGGATTCGCCCGCTCGGCAAGCGTGATCAAGCGGCTCCCGCCCCGGCGCCAAGTGCCGAGTGAGCCGGATTTCCCCAGTCCGGCTTGCAATCATGCTTGCTTGGATACAGCCGAGGGTCCTAGCTGTCGGCATCTATGAAAACACGAGTGAGTAGGCTGTTGATTCCCGCCTTGGCCATCGGCCTCAGCGCATGTGGCAAAAAGGAGGAAGCCGTAGCCCCTGCCGCACCGCCCGCCGTGGCAGAGGTGGTGGCCAAGATCGCGCCCTTGCCGACGCCGCCGACCACGCCGACGCCACCGGCCCCCGAAACCCTCGCACCCATGATCGGCCCTGTGGAGCGGGCCGCCAAGTTAGGTTTTGTGAAATTCCTGCCGCAGGACACGGAGACGGTGCTGTCTTTCTACAATGGCGCAAAGGCCGCAGATCAGGTAAA
Source organism: Akkermansiaceae bacterium (assembly GCA_025354565.1). Lineage (GTDB taxonomy): Bacteria > Verrucomicrobiota > Verrucomicrobiia > Verrucomicrobiales > Akkermansiaceae > Luteolibacter. Next base: position 19,744 of record JANXMQ010000254.1, on the reverse strand, counting down.
AGACTCGAAGCTTTGGAAACTCGTCCAAGCGCAGATGGGTGACGACATCGGGCTGTTTCCCGGTAACGACGCCGATAAACCCGCCCCGGACGCCGCCCCGGCCAGCGAGCCAAGTGGACCCGCCGCGCTCTTCGGGCGCGAGTTCACCCTGGCCCTCGGCAAGTCCACTGCTGACCAAACCGGCAACCTCCTGACGCTCAACCGCCGCATGACTTATTTCCAAATGCAGATGCTCGCCAAGGCCTTCGCCAGCGCCGTGAAAACCGGAAGCGCGGACAACCTCGCGGAATCTTTATCCAACAGTTTCGGCCCGGAACTGATGAAGGACATTCTCAAGGATCCTCAGTCAGGCATGACGCTGCTCGACAAGGCCAAGATGCCGCCCATTTACCTGGCCTTCAAGTCGTTGGAAGCGGATCGCGTGGGGGCCGCCCATGAGGTCGCCGCCATGGTTGCCAACCTCAGTGAAATGGAAGGCATGACCGAACCGGTGACTCTCGAAGTTTCCGGTCATTCATTCGCCGGCTCCAAGATTCTTGGTGCAAAAATTTCCGCCAATCTCGCCGAGGGGCGCGAAGATATGGATAAGGAGCTGGATCCCGCGACGGTCGATCATCTGCTCGCCTCGCTAGCGAAAAAAGATCTGGTCATCATGAGTGGCACGGTCGGGGACTACGTCGTCGTCTTCATCGGCGGCGCGACGGAGGATTTCAAGCTGGCGTCAGACGTCGGTAATTCTCTGGTGGCCACCGATGCCCTTGCCTTCAGCGATGCCTATGCCACCAAGAATCTCGCCGCCCTCGTCTATGGGCAAAAGGCAGCCATGGACACCCTCATCGCCGCCGCCGGTGGCCTTGCGGACATCACGAACGGTCTGCGCGACGGACTTTCCGGTAGCGGCGGTCTCGGGGATAACCGGGATCTAGATGCCATGTTCAAAATCGTCGGCGAGCGCGAAGCCGCCTTGCGCCAGCTTTCCGGCAACGAAGCGCTCGGCACCGTCGCCTACTATGAAGACGGTCTCAAGATCGAGTCCTATGGCGGCACCGATAACGGCATGGTCGATTGGAAATCACCGAACAAACTCACCTGTCTCGGCGACTCTGAGGACGTGGTCCTGTTTGCCAATCTAACAGCCGACGCGGTCTATGACGAGAAGGCCCGCGCTTATGCCGAGGCCTTGATGGAGACCGCCTACGCCATGACCCTGAAAGTCGCCGAAGCTCCCATAAAAAGCGAGGTAATGACCAAGTTTCAGGAAATGACCAAGAAGTTTGATACCAAGTTCCGCCCAGACATGCTCGCGTTATGGGACATTTTCAGCCACGATTACAGTGACAGCCTTGGCAAGGAAAGCGCCCTCGTCATTGATCTCAAGGGCGGCGCACCTGCCGTCCCCGGCCTGCCTCAAACCGTCGTGGACAAGGCCAAGGTGCCGCGCATTTCCATGATCTGTCCCGTCGTGGATCGCGCCAAACTCGCCGGCTCATGGGACAAGCTCAATACCACTCTAACCGGCACGCTTGGTAAAATCAGCGAGCTGACTGGCAGTAAAATCCCCATGCAGAAGCCGATGAGTTCCGAGAAAAACGGCAATACCACTTGGTTTTTCCCAATGCCATACTTCACTGATGATTTCCTGCCATCCGTCACCGTGGGCGACAAATGGTTCGTCGCCTCATCCTCGAAGAATCAAGCCCTCGACCTCATCGCCAAGGCCGACTCTGGCGGCGAAACCCGCTCCGGCTTCTGGTTTAGCATGAACTTCCGCGCACTCGAAAAATACTCCGAGGAAACCGCGAAGCTCGTCGATGAAAACGCCGAAACCATCATGGGCAAGCCGCTCCCACCCGAGCAGAAGAAGCTTATCAGAGACGCCATCTCCGTCCTCGGTGACCTCGATAAACTGACCATCCACAGCCGTCGCGAAGGTGCGGTGATGAGATCCAGTGTGCATTTCAAAACACGCTGAGGCAGCCTGGAAACTCGCGAAAGCCTAGTAGGAATTGCATCGCGACAACCGCCAATGGATCCCGATCAAAGTAAAGAAGTGCCGGAACTTGGTGCTGAGCAAAAGATTACGGAAAAGGAGATTCGTGAGCAGGAAATCTTCGAATTGGAATCGCCGGATCACGCGCTGCTCTCCGGGCCGGGGACGCGGATTCGGGATCTAGCGACGATTTTCCGGGTGGGCCGTGATCTGCTACGGGGCTTTCGGGCGCTGCATTTCGCCGGTCCGTGCGTGACGATTTTTGGTTCTGCCAGGACGCTGCCGGGGACGCGCTATTATGAGATGGCGCGGCAGATGGGCGCGGCCTGCGCACGGTTAGGCTTCACTGTAATCACCGGTGGCGGACCGGGAATCATGCAAGCGGGCAACCAAGGTGCTTACGAGGCTGGCGGGCGTTCGTTAGGGGTCAACATCGAGCTGCCATTCGAGCAGGCGTTGAATCCTTACGTCCATGCCGCGGTGACGATGAGTTACTTTTTCACCCGCAAGGTGGTGCTCGTGAAATACTCGTATGCCTTCATCGTGTTGCCGGGCGGGGCGGGGACATTGGATGAGATGTTCGAGACCATGACGTTGATCCAGACGGGAAAGTTGAAAATTTTCCCGATTGTTCTGATGGGGAAGGACTACTGGCAGCCGCTGATGGATTTTGTCTATCGGATGGCGGAGGCGGGGACGATCAGTCCGGACGATCCCGAGTTGATATTTTTCACGGATGATGTGGAAGACGCGAAGGCACACTTGCAAAGGCATGCCGTGCGGCAGTTCGGATTGCGGCGGAAAAAAGTACCGCAACCGATCCGGATTCTGGGGGAGAAGAAAATGTAAGTCGGAGCGCGGAATTCATTCCGCACGCCACTTGTTTCACGCCTTTGGCAAAAAGAAGCCGCGTTGTCTAGCGGAAATCGGCAGGGCGAGTTTTTCCATCACCGCGAGCATGTCCTCCCAGACTTGGCGTTTCACGTTGTTCGCGTCGCCGCTTTGGAGCAGGTAGCTGGGATGATAGGTGACTCTAACGGGCGTGCCATCGAGGTCATGCCAAGCTCCACGCATGGCGGTGACGGTGCCTGCGAGTCCCAGTAAACCCTCCGCTGCGGTACCGCCGAGGGCGATGACACACGCCGGTTTCACGATGTCGATTTCCGCCCGGACGAAGGGCAGGCAGGCGGCCATTTCCTCAGGTGACGGCTTGCGGTTATTGGTCGTCTGGCGCGGGGTCGCGGGGCGGAATTTGACGATGTTAGAAATATAAACCTCTGCGCGGTCGATGCCCATTGCCTTGAGGATATCATTGAGTTTTTGACCTGCCGGGCCGACGAAAGGCTCGCCTTCCCTTTCCTCCTGATAACCGGGAGCCTCGCCGACTAACAGGATCCGTGCTTCGGGATTGCCGGTCGCGAAGACCATCGTTTCCCGCAACGTGCCGAGAGCCTTGGCGGGGTGCCAGGTTTCCGCTTGGCGGCGGAGGGAGGCGAGTTGCTCACTGCGGGTGGAGCCCTCGATAGTTAGAACGGCAGGCGCGGGAACGGTCTCGAGGACTAGCTCGGTCGTTTGCTCCAACTCCGTCACTGGCGGTGGGGCCTTACCGGTTTTCACCCGATTGAGGAGTCCGCGCAGCCCGAGGCGCGCACCCTCGTCTAAGTGGACGTGCGTGACGCCGCGGGCATGCTCGGCTTGGAGAAATTCGAGGAGGACATCGACGGGACGAATCACGCCGCGACTCTAGTGATTTACCCGCCGGGGTGCAACCGTTGGATTTGCCGCTTCACATCCGCCCTGTGCTTCTGCTTGCCCGGCGGGGAAAATTGGGGCAACTTCCCGCTGTTCCACCCATCACTTTCCCGCTACCCGTTTCACCATGTCAGAACCACCCCAACTCCCCAGCCGCCTCTCGGCCCCGCGGTGGTATTCCGCACCCCGCTTGTGGCGTACTTTGTGCAAGGCCGCACTTGGGGCTGGGCGGAAATCGCTGCTCACCGCTCTCACCCTGTTCTTTTGTCTGCGGGATCGCGACACCCCGGCATGGGCAAAAGGCATCATCGTAGGAGCGCTTGGATACTTTATTTTACCGGTGGATCTCATCCCGGATGTCATCCCTGTCGTTGGCTATAGCGACGACTTGGGGGCGCTGATTGCCGCCCTGGGCACTGTCGCCGCCTACGTTAAAGACGAGCACAAGGAGAAGGCCGCGGCATTGGTCGCTCGTCTTTTGGGCTCGTCCAATCCGCCGCCACCGCCAGAGTTTTCCGAATAAAGCTTCCCCCGTTTCCGTTTCTCTCCACGACCCCGCCAGCACCACATGAAACCAAGCTATCTGCTATCCGCCTTATTTTGCAGCTCCGTGCTGCATGTCCTCGCTGCGGTTACGATCGATGATGAAGCATTTGGCAAAAGTCTCGGCGGTTGGAAAAAACAGGCCAAGACGGCTGCTGAATATCCACTCTCCGGTTCGGACTACCGCACTTACAAGCCGGAAATCAGCCCCACACCCGACGCTGGTATTTTCATCTCCGTGCGCATCGACCACATGCGCGGCTGGCTCGCCTCGGACGATCATGCGATTTTGGAAATTACGGTTAGCAACAAAGGCGTCATCGTCTCTGCGCAATCGACCATTGCCATTCAAGGCCAGTCGATCAAAAGCGACGTCATCCTCGGCAGCAACGAGGCGGGCAAGTCACTGCTCAGTCCCGCCGGTGCCGTGCAGATCGGGACGGATCTGGTGGCCGACCTGTCCGCAAAACTGCTGCGTGAAAACGTCGCTGAAGCAGGCCGGGTCTCTTTTCCCGCCGTGTTGCGCCACAATTACAACCGCCTGTTCCAAGCGATCCGCGTAGATGGAGAAGCGGTCCAAGCCACCACCGTCGCCGCTCCGTTTGCAGCACCTGTTGTCCTTTCTCCGCCAACGGTCGTCACGCCACCGCCTGCCACGCCACCGCCTGCTGTCCCACCACCCGCTGTCCCGGCACCTGCCGTTACACCGCCACCCACTACTCCGTTAGTTCCTACGCCGGCTAGCCCGCTTACACCGGTAGAGCCTAAAAAGCCCATGCACACAAAGGGGCTGGAGATCAAGCCGTATGGCTGACGCTTGTTGGGGATTTACCCGCGCGGGTGGAATTTCCGGTGGACTGCTTTCAGCCGTTGACGGTCCACATGGGTGTAAATCTGCGTTGTGGCAATGTCCGCATGGCCTAGCAGTTCTTGGATCACCCGCAGGTCGGCCCCACCTTCTAGCAGATGTGTCGCGAACGAATGACGCAGTAGGTGAGGATAAACATTCTGATCGATGCCTGCGAGTTTCGCCCGCTCCTTCACAATCTGGCGCACCCGATCCGGCGATAACGCCCCACCTCTCACGCTGATGAAAATGTGCGAGGAGGTCTTTTTCCTAACGAGACTTGGGCGCTCGTTCTTGAGATAATCGGCGATCGCCTCAAGGGCCTTGTGCCCCACGCGGACGATGCGAGTTTTCCCACCCTTGCCCGTAATTCGCAGAAAGCCGTCCTCGGTATCCAGCGTCTCCAACCGCGCCTGGCACAGTTCGGTTAGGCGCAGGCCGGAAGCATAGAACAACTCCAGAATTGCCCGGTCGCGTCGGCCCAAAGGCTGCGCGGGGTCGATGGATTCCAGCAATTTCACCAACTCTCCGGCGTGCAGCGTTTCCGGCAAAGTCATATCCGGGCGCGGTGCCAGCAAGGGTTCCGCAGGGTCCATTGCCAGCATCCCTTTCATCACCGACCAACGGAAAAAAATTTTCAGATGCACCGTCGTGATCCGCAGGGAAGCGGCGTTGAGTCCGGCCCTTTTCCGGGTGCTGAGAAACTCAGCCAACTCCTCCGTGCCGAGATCGCGCAAACTTGTTTTCCGGGATTTCAACCACCCGGCCAAGGCATCGAGCGTTTGCCGGACGGACGACTGATAGGCTACTGACAGCCCACGCTCTGTCGCGAGATAGCGGATGAATTGATCGGTGCTGGCTTCCATCAGTCAGTGAACAGGCTGGATTATAGGCGGGGTCATTGCAACGCTTCAATCCAACTAACATTTCTGTCCTCGGCACCGCCGTGTCCTATCCTTCTGTCTGCTCGCGCTGGTGGCAAATGATGCCGCCACGGAAAGTCTCGCTGTCTCAAGCTTCAAACGGATGCAGTATGATATGTGCTTACCATGCCACCTGGCCGGCCACCGGCTGGGAGTGATGAGCGCCGTGCAACTCACCGACCGCAAACACAACCCACCGAGCCGCTGGGGATTCGACGAATTGGACCTACAGATCCTGAGACTAGCGGCGCTTGCTCTGGGCCAAGCCATGGAGCGGGCACTGCTCTTGAAACAACTCGGCCGCTGAGCCGGGTCCGCGGGCCTCACGTTTCCCCTGCCATGTCAGTGCCACAACGGCGGAGTGGCTCTATGGGGCAAGCCACTCCTTGATAAATTGTTCCCAACTCCGCTCGCATTCGGCATTATTGCCAACTTGAGCCCACAACTTGGTCTCTTGATAAGCACTACCAGCCAACGGCAAGCGCCGGTTGCCAGAGTTACGGTTGGCAAGCAAGGGATCCTTTTCCGGTGGACAAGCTTGCTGTAGGTCTTTGATAAACTTGAGGAGATATGGACCCACAAACCATGGCATCTTATCTTTCCCTTCGTTTCTATAATACCTTGGGGCCATGTATTCGATCACCGGTTTGTCATCCGTATTGACTGGATAGCCTGAGAACAATTCCTTCGATGCCGTGATGTTTCCGCCATAGCATAACAAGGCAGTTTGCGGGTTGAGTGTTTTATAAATTTCATCATGGTCATTCCCATAGACAAAACTTTTCTTTGTCTGAGAATCGTCGATGTCGCAAGCTGCCAGCGGCGCTCCTCCTTGGTGTCCCACGAAGGCAACAACTTCATTGAAAGGTGCGAAATCACAGCGCCAAATCGAAACCTGATCGAACACCTCCAGCATCGTTCGGCCAATCACATGGAATTCGAACTCTGTTACCTGGTAGGCAGGCAACCACTGAACAAAAATTCCACCCGACTTGAGACGATCTTTCACGCTTTCAAAATGCTCTTTCGTGTAAAGACTGCCAGCACCTGAACGGTATGGGACGAATAGATCCGCGTCGATCACATCAAACTTCTCTTGGGTGGCCATGAGATAGTGACGACCGTCTTCCGTTAGAACCGTAGAGCGCGAATCCGTAAAAAGACCGTTGGTGAGATCCACTCCGTCAACATGGGTCATATATTCTTTGGCGGCGGTGATGACCTTGGGTGACAGCTCGCAGGTGACCACCCGCTCCACCTGAGGGAACCGATCTGACAGAGCCGCACCTGCACTGATCCCTGTTCCCATTCCCAGAAAAAAGACCGACTTCGCATCGGGCTTGAGCATCAGCGGAATTTCGGCCTGACAGGCTTGCCGGGTGCGACCATTCGAGGAACCCAAACCGTAGTCGGAGTTGATTTTGATGGCTAAACCATCGTTGCTGCGGACCACCGAAACCGTGCAATCGCTCCCCTCCCATGCTTTCAGAGTTACTTCATCCTTGTGCCCCTGGAGCGCACCGGTCACCGGCAGTTGTGACGGATTGAGTGCCGTGAACAGCAGCACCAGCCCGACAACGCTAACCCCCTTGAAAGCAATGCCCGCGCGACCGCTAACCGAAGGCATCCCTATCGCCATGAGAAAGTAAATGCCACCGACGATCTGCATGGAACGCCACATGCCGAATTGCTCGAGAAACAAAAACGCACAGACAAGCGAGCCGAGGACAGCTCCAACCGTATTGATCGTCGCAAGGTGACCCAAACTCTTACCAGGCGAGGTGGCGTATTGCTCCTCGGTTTTCATCAGATAGGGGAAAATCGTCCCCAACATCAAGGCGGGCGAACCAATGGTCAGCACACATATCTTGAAAAGAATAAACACAAAATCCACCCACATCGCCTTGAGCGCTAAATACTGGAATGAATCGGTCAACTCCATGAAGGCAGTGGGAGTCAGGGCGATCGAAATACCACTTAGCGCAAGCAAAACCGTGAGGACAAGGTTTGGCGACCACTTCCTGCGGGCCAATACGGAGCTGATGAATGACCCGCCGGCAAGACAGGAAAGCACCACGACTAAAATCGCCGCAAAGGTATAAACAGAATTCTCCAGAACCAATGCAAACATCCGCGTCCAAAGCACCTCGAGGGCCAGCACCCCAAACCCTGACAGAAAACAAATCACCCACAGCGCGACTCGGTGCTTATCGCGCTTGTAGCCATTCACCGCATCCAATCCGACAGTCGATGCTTCGTCTTCATTTTTGCTAACCTCAACCACTCGCGATGCCGAAGACGAGCGGGAAACCAGAAAGGCCAGAACCGCGACGATCACGGTGATCCCCATGGCGATGAAACAAGTCGCCTGAAACCCGAACCAGAGCGGCATGAAAAAACCGGCCAACAATGCGCCAAGGGTGGCTCCCAGCGTATTGATTCCATAGAGCAATGCTGAGGTCGATCCGAACTGGGACGGGTTCTGGATGGCGTGTTGCCCCATCACCGGAATGGTCCCGCCCATGCAAAATGCAGGTGGAAAAATCAGCACCAGTGCCAGAAGAAATTTGATCCAAAAAAGCCATGCACCCGAATGCACACTTTGATACAACTCAGGATAAATAACGTGATAACCCTTCATCACCACAAAGTAGAGTAGCGCTGTGATGGCAACCCCCAGTTCCAGCCCTGCATAGATGCGCAGCGGATTTCTGCATTGGGCTGAGCGCTTACCCCAGAACCAACTGCCGACAGCCAAACCCGCAAAGAAGGCTGCCAATGTTGCCCCGGCCGCATGCGATGTGTTGCCGAACAACAACCCCAACTGTTTCATCCATAGAACCTGATAGATTAAGGCGGAAAACCCCGAGAGAAAAACGAGAAGGTAAATGATCATTGAAATGGTTCCTGTCACAGCATTCGCTGATGGCCCAGCTTAGTAACACCTCAACCAAAAATCAACCTTTCTACGACTGATCATACGACAGCGCATGACACAGCATGGGGAGGCATGCCGCGACCCTACAATCTCCTCTCACCGGACGCATTCTTCAACCCCACTCGATCTCCAAGATTGACACCCGAATCGAAAGCTGTTCGCATGGACACATTGTCAGCCTCGAAACCACTATGTCAAATCGTCGCGAGTCCGGCGTGGTTCACACCAAGCCTTGGCTGGTCCACTTAGTGCTGGCCGGAAAACCTGCTTACGCTAACATCAACACGGCTTCCCCACTATGTGCTCCGACTCAAGAGCTTCCCCGAAAAATAAAAATCCCCAATCATGAAACAAACACACCTGGCACCCTCGACCCCGAGTCCGACCAAGCTTGTTCGCGTGACTTCCCTTGCACCCGTGAAGGTAATCGTCTTCCTCTTAAGTGCCGTCGTGACGAGCCACGCCGCCGATGCCGAATTCAAGCTCATCCTGGAGGAAAACTTCAACGGCACGGAGTTGAATCCGAAGGTCTGGAATGTTGAGACCGGCAAGCGGCGCGACGCGATGAACTCGACGAATGCCGTGGATGTAAAGGACGGGAAACTGACAATTACGACTTGGACGGACGGACAAGGCGTGACCTATTGTGGCTTCGTGACCACGCGCAAGAAATTTTCTGTGACCCAAGGAAAGACGGTTGCCCGCTGCCGATTTTCAGTTCAGCCCGGTACTCAAGTTGCCTTCTGGGCGCAATCGCCGACTTATGGAAAATCAGGTGATCCGGCCAAAGCCTCCGAGGATGGCGTTGAGATTGACATTATGGAAACCACTGGACTTATGCAGGGTGCCTACCAATATGCACTTCACTGGGGCAGCTATAAACCCGTAACACATAAGTCCAATAACCATAAATTCCCCGCCATCGTCGGCAATGAATGGCATGATTATGGTGTGGAGTGGGATGATACCGGCTACCGTTTCACCTTCGACGACCACGTCGTGGCGACTGACACAATTTGTCCTGGCTCGAAATCTCCTGAATTTTTGCTATTCACGAGCGAATCCAATATTAAATCATGGAACGGCGAAAGACCATCAAATGGCTATGGTACAAAGGAAAATTCCACCAACAAATTCGAAGTTGACTGGGTTAAGGCTTGGGAGCGCGTGCCAACGACTAAGCAATGAATGAGATCCGTTGAATGATACTAGGACTTTAGTTCGAGGAATGAACCAACCGCTGTAAAAGCTCCATTTCGAAAGCGCCAGTGGAGAAATCCTGCCCCCCAATCCTGCACACCTACGCCGTCCGCGCCACCCTCGACCACGACTTTGCTGCAGCGTGATTGTTGAACCGCGCGACCTGATCCCATTTACCCTTCAACCGCAGCCAAAATCACCTCCTGTCAAAAACCTGCTTGGCAAAGAGGCCAACGAAGATACACTCGCGGTCATTGAATGTCACCCTGAAACCTCGGAATTCCTCCAGATCTCCGCATTCTAGGGAGCTCTCTTCTTTTCAGCGTGGCGGATTTACGCAAAGTCCCCTTTATTCCCATTACCCACCTCCCGCCGGTACGGTCTAACGACTTTATCACGAACCTCCCACTAAAAATACATTTCAAGCAGTAACGAGATGCAGAACTACAAGAACGGCTACCGTGATACTCTGCCGAACGACTGAGGGCAAAGGTGGATGCCGAGAACAAGTAATTTATCCATGTCACAATTTCCGACCCTACTCTTCGCGCTCTGCCTTGCCGGCAGCGCGGGTGCCTTTGCGCAACACTCCGAGTCTTTCCCCGTCAAGATAACCGTTGATGCTGCGAAGCCGCTTGGGCCACTCAAGCCGATCTGGCACTACTTTGGTGCGGACGAACCGAACTATGCCTACATGAAGGATGGTCAGAAGCTCATCGGCGAATTGGGAGAACTGAATCCGAGAGGAATTTATTTCCGCGCCCACAATCTTCTAACCACAGGTGACGGCACACCTGCACTGAAGTGGGGCAGCACAAACGCCTACACGGAAGATGCCAAAGGGAATCCAATTTACGACTGGACCATTACCGACCGGATCTTTGACACCTATCTGAAACGTGGCGTCCGTCCCTACGTCCAGTTAGGATTCATGCCTCAGGCCCTTTCCGCACATCCCGAACCCTACCGCCACCACTGGACTCCGGAGGCGAAATACGACAGCATCTATCTCGGTTGGGCATTTCCCCCGAAGGACTACGTGAAATGGGGCGAGCTTTGCTATCAGTGGACGAAACACTGCGTTGAGAAATATGGCCGCGAGGAGGTGCAGACTTGGTGGTGGCAGCTTTGGAACGAGCCTAACATAGGCTACTGGCACGGCACGCAGGAGGAATTCTACAAGCTTTACGATTACTCGGTGGACGGCGTCCGGCGCGCCCTCCCCACCGCGCGCATCGGCGGTCCCGAAACCGCAGGTGGCACCGGCGGCGGATCGCTCCAGAAATTCTTGGAACATTGTGTCAATGGCACCAATGCGGTTTCCGACAGCAAGGGCACACCGATCGATCTCATTTCGTTCCACGCTAAAGGCCAGCCGAAATTCCTGGACGGCCACGTCCGCATGGGGATCTCCAACCAACTTAGGGACATCGACGGTGCCTTCGCCGCCATTGCCAAATTTCCCACACTTACGCACCTGCCCATCGTCATCGGCGAGTCCGATCCCGAAGGTTGCGCCGCCTGCCAAGGCCCGCAGAACGGTTATCGGAACGGCACAATGTATGCCTGCTATACTGCCGCAAGTTTCGCTCGCAAACACGATCTCGCTGCCAAGCACGGCGTGAATCTGGAAGGCGCACTAACTTGGGCTTTCGAGTTTGAGGATCAAAACTATTTCGCCGGATTCCGCGTACTGGCTAGCAATGGCATCGACCACCCCGTGCTTAACACGTTTCGCATGTTCAGCAAAATGTCCGGACAACGGCTGTTAGCCACTAGCGACGCGCAGATCTCACTCGACGACATCGTGAAGAACGGCGTGCGCCAACGTCCCGATGTTTCCTCCCTCGCCAGTCTCGACGGCAAGAAACTCACCGTCATGGTCTGGCACTACCACGACGACGATGTCGCTGGTCCTGAAGCCGTAGTTTCATTAAAAATTCCCGGCATTCCCCTCGCCACCGGTAAGGCCAAGCTCACTCACTACCGCATCGACGAGACCCACAGCAATGCCTTCACCCTTTGGAAATCCATGGGCGAGCCGCAAAAGCCGACACCCGAACAATATACCGAGCTGGAGGCTGCTGGAAAACTCGCGGAACTGAGTAAGCCTGCCTTCACCGAGATCAAGGATCACACCGCAGCCATCGATTTCACTCTTCCCCGTCTAGGTGTTTCGCTGCTAGTGCTAGAGTGGGAATGAGCTGCGCTTGCGATAAGCCGAGAAAACGGATAGGTTTCCGTTTATAAAATCCATACTCTGCTTGGTCGTGATGCATAGTCCGGCCCCGACAGCAAATTGCTGAAGTTGATGAGTTTTCATAGCGCGGATCGAGAACTGATTCTATTCTGGCACGTCCGAGCCGAAGCTCGTGGTGAAACTCTCTTCTACCAATGACCGAACCCATCACATCTTCTCGCGTCTGGCTCATCACGGGCTGCTCCAGCGGCTTTGGCCTCGCTCTCGCTAGGGCGGTGCTTGCACGCGGGCAGCGAGTCGTCGCCACGGCGCGCCGCCTGGAGTCCATCGCCCAACTTGCCTCACACTACCCAGAGACCAGCCGCGCAATCGTTCTCGACGTTACGGATTCCGCGCAGGTGAAAAGCGCAGTCGCTGAGGCGGTGGCGGCATTTGGCCGGATCGATGTGGTTGTCAATAACGCGGGCTACGGTCTCGTCGGCGCCTTTGAGGAACTTGGTGAAGAACAGATCGCCCGCAATTTCGAGGTGAACTTCTTCGGTGCGCTGGAGTTCATCCGAGCGGCGCTTCCCATTCTCCGCGCCCAAGGCAGCGGGCACATTGTGAACATCTCCGCCGCTGCGGTGATCTCTAACTACGCGGGCTTTTCCATCTACGGTGCGAGCAAATGGGCGCTCGAAGGCGTGTCGGAATCGCTTGCCGCAGAACTGAAGCCGCTCGGCATCAAAGTTACAATTGTGCAACCCGGCCCGTTTCGTAATGACTTCATAAGTCGCTCGCTGGAGCGCGGGAGAAATCAGATCGCTGACTACGACCGCACGAGCGGCAAGTTCCTGCGTTTCCTCGAGTCAATGTCGGGCAAGCAGCCGGGCGATCCGGACAAGGCCGCGGAAGCCATCATCACGGTGGTGGAATCCACAACGCCGCCACTGCGCCTTGTGCTTGGCAAATACGCGAACGACAAGGCGCGGAAGAAATTTGCCGATGCGGAAAAGGAACGGGACACTTGGGAGCACGCCGGACTTCCTACAGACTTTTCACTCAATTCATGAAACGCAAAATGCCACTAATCGTTGTATCCGTTGTGCTGGTTTCTCTAGCAGCATTTTGGCTCATCTCTACCTCGCGTGCTGCGACGGAGACTCCTGAATATAAAGTCGTCCGCGCTGACGGGAAGTTCGAGATCCGCGACTATCCGGCGCTCACCATAGTAACGACCCCGATGGAAGGAGAGGAAATGAATGGCAGTTTTGGCAAATTGTTCCAATTCATCACCGGCAGCAACGACACCAAGGAGAAGATCGAGATGACTTCACCCGTATTAATCGATACCGCGAAGGACAAAAAAACGATGAGCTTCATCATGCCGAAGAAGGCCGTCGAGAAAGGCGTACCGAAGCCATCGGGTGCGGGCGTGACACTCGGCAAACTACAGGCGGAGCGATACGCGGTGCTGCGTTTCGACGGCGGTCGCACGGCGAAAAACGAGACCAGCGCCAGCGAGAAGCTCAAGGCATGGCTCGACGCGGAGACGTTGGTGGGAAAAGGTGCGCCTAAATTTGCCTACTACGATCCACCGTGGACGCCGATCTTCATGCGCCGGAATGAAGTGATGATCCGCATCGACAAGGACCATAAATAGCCCGGCGCTTAGACTCTCGTTCGCCGATGGCGGCGGGTCTTTTCTGCCCCCCCACTGGCATCAGTCCGTGGCGTAAGTGTCATATCGCATTTCAATATTATACATATCTATTTTGTTGATCTACGACACCGGACCCCATTGATAAAAAAGGAGGCTGCTAGAGACACACATCTGTGCATCAAAAGTAGCCTCCCGTTTAGAATCTAAGTTGTGTGCCAATAATTAAGGCTTTGTAGAAGCGGAAGCCTTCTCGGTCGGTTCACCGGCTTTTTTCCAACCGTCGATGCCTTCGGAAAAATGCTTCACGTTGGTGTATCCCAGTGCTTCCGCTGCTTTCGCCGCTTTGGCGTAGGCAGAGCATTTTGGATTACCACAGTAAGCGACGACGAGTGCGCCCTTGTCCGTTGGTAACTTCGAGGCAAAGTCATCCTTGACCGCGCTGAAGTCCAGAGCGCTTGGAATGTGCCCGGCTTGATAGGAGGCGGAACCATTGACGTCGATCACCGTGACGTTCTTGGCTGCGATCTCTTTCTTCAGATCATCGAGCTTGATGTCAGGGAAACCGGCGGCAACCGCACTGGCGGCGGCGAGGACGAGCAGACTGAATGTGCAGATTAATTTTTTCATACGGCGACTATACTCCGGCAGAAGTGGAAAATTTCAAATAAATTTTCCCGATACCAGCTCACCCGTTTCTGAACCCATCGTGAGGTATAAGTGGCTGATTGGAAAATGAGGCGTTGGCGCAGCGCTTCAGGGTCCGGCTTTTTTGACTGACGCCAGAAGAGTGGCAAGAGTGGGCCGGTTTTTGACCGAACCGTTACCTTCACCGTGAGCGCAAATCATGTAAATCTTGCCCTCGATCAAGAAGAGATAGACGTCGGCATTGGCGGGATCGCCATCATCCGCTTCCTCACCGGTGCCGATGAGTTGTTTGCCGGGGACGCTGGCCACGCTGATCGGCTTGGTTTCGGTGACCTTGAACTTGGTGACTTGATCCTTGATCAGATCCGCCACTTGCTTGGCGGCTTCATCCACCGAGGTCTGGCTGAGCGCCCACACCTGGATGTGCACGCCGGACAAGGGGATATCAATGGTGGTGCTGCCATCCTTTGAGGTAAACGTCTTCCACCCTGCGGCAAGTTCCAGCGTAATGGCTGCCTTTTTGTCGGCGGAAGATACGGTCAAGGAAGTCGTGACGTCTGCGGCACAGGCGAGGCCGCAAATTGCGGCAAGTAATGTAACAACAATGGATTTACGCATGATTTCGAGTGATTGAGGATTGTCAGCGGTCAATTCCCCGCCATTCGGAGTAAAACTTTGCACGACGCTGATTGACAGCACAAGTGCTAGTGAGCCGCCGCATCAGAAAAATAGCGCGCCCCCGAACTTTACGATCCCAGGTTCACCGTTAGAAATTCGAAGGCTGCCACTCAGCCACCAGCGAACACCGGCTTGAAACCCGCTTCCGTGAGGATGCGCTTCATCTCTTCCCGCTTGTCGCCCTGGATCTCGATGCAGCCGTCCTTCACGGTCCCTCCCACACCGCAGGCTTTCTGCATCAGCTTCGCGAGTGCCTGTTTCTCCGGCAATCCGATGCCTACGAAATTTTTTGCCACCGTGACACCCTTGCCGCCTCGGTGCGCGGTCTGACGCACGATGTCCACCCGGCCCCGATTCGTATTCTTCTGCCCGCGTTGGGAAATCTTAGCCGCAGCGGCATCCGGCGGCCCAGCGGGTCCAGCAGGCAAATCGCCGAGCCCGGCCAATGCTTCAAATGGATTCCGCGCTGGGCTGTCGCTCCCGTTGGGAGCCTTGTTTCCTTGGTTCCGATTCATCCCAGCCATCCAATCACGGTTGCCGCGAAGTTCACGCTTTTTTTGGAGTCATGTCGTCGGCTGGGATCCTAACTAAACTACGTTGCATCAGAATATCACCCCACACTTGTGTGATGTAAAATTCAATGTGACGGACAGTGTCTGTGGACGTGGTTGCGGCGAGACGCCACAACCGCAATCCGCCACGGCCATCCGCCATTCTGAATTTTACGCCACTCTAGCAATTCCCCCAAACTACTTGCCGGGAACGATCCAGATATTGCGGAAAAAGACCGGGTTGCCGTGGTTTTGCAAATTGACCGGACCTTCCGGCGAATTGAGTGGGCCATTGACGGGCGCGGAGGTGGTGAAGTCTTTGGCGAGTTCAAGGTTCTCCTGCACGATCACGCCATTGAGTCTCACGGTGATCCGGGGCCAGGCGGTCCGCTGGTCGTCGGCGGCGAATTTTGCAGCGGTGAAATCCACGTCATAGCTCTGCCAAGCGAGCGGCGGCAGGCACATGTTGAGGCGCGGTTTGGAAATCGAGTAGATGCCGCCGGTTTCATTCTCCTCGCCGGCAAGGGCGAATGAATCGAGGATCTGGGTTTCCCAGCGTCCGCTGTGATAGACGCCGCTGTTGCCGCGCTGCTGGCCACGAGCCGCAGGCACGTACGGCGTGCGGAATTCGACATGGAGCTGATAGTCCCGGAAGGTTTGCTTGGTGGTGCAGCCGGTGGCGAGCAGCCCGTTCTCGACTTTACCATTGTCCCAAAGGTCTGCGGAACTGCCATCGAACAGCACGACCGCGCCCTCAGGTGGCTTTGCTCCCAAGGTAGGGCTTTGGCGTTCGATGCGCGGGAGCGTGGATGGCGTCTTGCCGCCTATCGTTAGTTCGAGACTGGAGTTTTTGATCTTGGCGGAAGTGGCTAGGTCGGCACTCGTTAGGTTGATCAAGTCCCCTTCCCTCTTGCCGTGAAGTAGCGTGCGCGCTTTTCCCTTAGTCCATCCCAGCCCCGGCAGTCCGTCTTGCAGGACGTATGCGTCGAAGCTCTCGTCGCCCAGCGCCACCACTTGGACTCCGTAGTCCGCTCCGGGATTGGCGCTGCCATATTCTCCTTGGATCAGGAAATCTGGATCCTCACGACGCGCGGCTGCGGGATCGGTCCAGGCTCTCGCCTGCTCTTTTCCCATCCCGATGGAAGAGCAAACGGTCAGCGCAATCAGACCGGATAGACAATAGAAGGGAAGGTTTCGTTTCATGATTTTCGCGTCAGAGCTGACCACCTCTACGTCACGATTTCCTGCCATATTTCGCAACTTCACTGCCATACTCCCGCGGACTATCGAGTCGGCGGCAGAAAAAATTACTCCGCTTTTCTCCCAAACTTCCAGCTTTAGGAAATTGCTTTGAACTGGCCGGCGCGTAGCGATAAAGCATAAACCTTCTTGAAAAGACCTACCCGGATCCCCCTCAAAAACCATGTGTGTTAAACCTGCCCACCCTTCGCCTCAATACCACTATAGGGGCATTGGCATCCATGCGCTTGCGAGCAAACGAGGGTTTTTCCGGTTCCAGTCTCCATGTCGATGCAGTAGTCTGGATCGATACAGACGGTGGCCTCGCCATGGGAGATCCCGTTTTCCAGTGAGATCTTTTCTACGTTGGCGACGATTTCCTGTCGGCTGAGGTCGAGCCGATTCGGGTAGCAGTCCCCTGAAAGCTGGAGGTCGAAGTGATTCCGCTGCGGTCCGTCGAAAAGGCGGACAACGGCGTCGATGGCTTGGCGCTGGTAAGGAAGATCTTCGAGTTTGAAAGATATGGACTGCGGACCCGGCTATCGAGGACGATCAATGAAGGGATGTCGAGAGTTTGAAGCCTAGGAGGAAGAAAGCGGCATATTGCAGCGCTAGACTAACAAACTCTGGCGCGTCGGGAAGGACGAATTTCAGGCGCTGTCCTTCCAATTTTCCTATATGTTCGAGGCAGCGCTTACCGGCTCCATCGGACACGACATCATCGAGACTCAATGGAGCATCCAGCGTATCGGCATGGTGGACCATGAACCGATGACGGAAATCCCGCTGGGGATGCCAGTGAAGCAAATCCCCTTTGGCTACAATATCGCGCGGCTGATCGCGACCGGCAGTGTGAAGGCCAGGGTGCAGGTGACCGCCCGCGAGTGGGGACAGGGAAAATGCGCAGCCGTGGCAACCTTTGGCGCTTACACTGGAGCCGCTGATCCGCCCGATGAGCGCATGGGCCAGACCATGGTGCTCAATGGGGCGGATGCGGCGTTCCACGAGTTCAGCTTCACCTACGCGTTCCGCTACAATGGCGGCCTGACGGGGCTGTGGCCGTCAAGCGGCTTGACGCTGTAAAAGCAAAAAGGCCCGCGAGCAGCGGACCTTTCTGAGTTACAAAATGAAAATGAGATTCACTCAGCCCAAGCCAAGGCTTCCCGGTAAGATGAGCACAACTGTTCGTCGTGCTCCGCTTTACGCTGGGCAAGGACATCATCTCGCTCCTTGAGGAATTCACCAAAGGAATCCGCGCCAAGCCCCAGCGCGACGCCGAGGTTGGGTGCATTTTCCCCTAGATTTTGGGGGTATGGCTGTTTCATAGGAATGGTTTTCGGTTGCTACTGGAATCACCTGCCGTGGTAAGGTGACAGAACCTTGTCACCCCAAAAGCCCTGCACGTCAAACTAAGATTCCTACAAAACCCCAGTTTTTGGTCTATGGCCGGATTTGGGACTTTACAGATCCACCCATGGATCCCCGGGGCCGGACTTCGATTTCAAAAGACGGGGATCGCGATCTCGCGTGTTCTCGATGAGGTAAACACTGTCCATCAAATTCCAATAAACCGGCAGGCATTCCCAAAAATCATGATGGGATTTCAACAGAAAATCCGGGTGGGCGAAGCGATTCAATTCCTTGGCACGACCCATGGCCCTTTTCACCGCGACTGCCGGATCCGTGATGACCGCTGCCAAACCAATCCGATAGCCAGCCTTGCGGGCGAACTCGAATTTTTCAAGGGATTCATCGTAGTGCGACAAGGAGGAATCCCAAGAAAAGCACCGGCGTTCATTCACGAGAACCTGAAACAAGCGGTTTGAGATTGCCCGCGATTCCTGCTGGCAAACCGAGCTAGCCCTGCCGTCACCCACTGCCTTGAGCATGTTGAACTCTGGGATCAGTTGCTTGCAGTAATCGACTCCCTGCTGACAGACCAGATTCAGGCGCGCATCCAACTGCACGTGCTTGGCCAACCAGGTGAGGCAGGACGTTTTGCCCGCACCGTACCCGCCACCGGTGAAATGAACGCACGGCGAGGGACCATCCCCGCACTTTATTGAG
The DNA here is from genome assembly GCA_025354565.1 of Akkermansiaceae bacterium. GTDB lineage: Bacteria > Verrucomicrobiota > Verrucomicrobiia > Verrucomicrobiales > Akkermansiaceae > Luteolibacter. Next base: position 529 of record JANXMQ010000254.1, on the reverse strand, counting down.
CGATCGGCAAGGCACCTTACCACCTGCTCCCGGAATACCGCCCTATTGAGCGCATGATGCCGGGTAATGGCCCCCTCATCCAGAAACCGGGTTAGAGTTTTCCAAAAAGTCAGCCTGCCTGAAATGGTATCGACGGTTTCTTTATCGCAGGTATGAATCAGCATCCGATCCGCATCCGGCAGTGTATGAGGACGAGTCAACCGACTCATATCCGCCTGCTCCCACCATTTCGCCAGAAACTCCAAAGCCTCTTCCGGAAAGTTACTGAGTATGGAATAGGGAATCTTTTCGCCCCGGAGCAATCGCTCGGAAATGCTGTTCATGTGATGCATTTCTCATACGCCGGTATTTGCATCAAGCTTTTCAGTTTGTTAATGAACGTGAACAACTGAGGCGGCCCCAGAAAATCAGGCCATTGGCTAAGCTATGATTGTGGTGTGTGGGAGCGGCGTTAAAACCGAACCGAACACACACAAAAAAATGAAAGGCAAACGAAGAAGACACGACCCCGAATTCAAGGCCCGCGTAG
>JANXMQ010000237.1 GCA_025354565.1 Akkermansiaceae bacterium | reverse complement strand
CGTTCGATGTCCCCGTCATCGTCCGCATCGACACCCCGGTGGAAAAAGACTACTATCGCGCCGGCGGGATCCTACCCTACGTCCTCGCACAGATCCTCGACTAACGGAGAGTGAAATATGGCGGGAGGACCTTATTGTCCTCCTCTTCATGAGATGCCTAAGATGGGTCAATAAGGTCACTGCTCCTTATGAAGAACTCGGTGCCCTCGATCTCGAACCCATCGCCCGCAGCTTCAAAATCACCAGTTCCGGCGGGCAGGCGAAACGGACATTCAAGCCGCAGGTCCCAATGCCGCGCGTGACAAACAAATTGGATCCATTGTTAGAGAAAGCGCCCTCGACGTATTTCGTGCCGTATTTGACGGTCCTCGGCGCGTAACCAATGACCGGCACGCGGCATTGTCCACCCTGGCTGTGGCCGGAAACTTGCAGCATGATCTCACGGTGCGCGGTCATGGTGTCGAAATAGTCAGGCTCGATCCAGAATCCATCCACCAAATATCCCGCCACGCTAGCAGCCCCCGCCGCAAGGAGTTTCATCGCCCTGCGTCGGTTAAATGCGAATCGTTTCGTTCGCCTGCTTTGGATTTCATGTTCCACAAGCGCAAGCTGGCGAAGCTGTGTGAAGATCGGATGAAAAGCCGGTGAATTCAGCGACCTTCCTTGAATCGCTTCACCAATATCGCTAGCAGGCAGCATGAATCCACCACCATCCCGCACGACCGTGATTCAGATGTTCGGTCGGGTCACCCGCAAACGCTGGCGTGGCATCCTCATTTCCACTCTCTCCCTCATCCTCCTCACCACCGCTGCCCTCATCCTCTGGGCCGGTTCGGAAATCGCCAGCCCTCCGCGACGAGAGCTGATGGACTATCACCGCGAATTTCTATCAAACTCGGCGGCGTACGGAGTCATTATCGAGAAATTCACCGCCAGCGATGGCACACGCTGCCTCGTCGTCACGCCCGATCTATCAGGAAAACTCGGCGAGCGCGGAACCATGATCCGCCAGCAACTCACAGCACGCGGACTCACCTTACAACCCGCAGGCCACATCAGTGGAACACTCGTCCTGCTCCACGGGCGCAAAGGGCGGAAAGAAGACTACCTGCCCATCGCGGAACGGCTGTGCGCCTCCGGTTTCCGCTGCCTCATTCCAGACCTCCCCGCCCACGGCGATCATCCGGCCACCATCGCCACCTATGGCGTCCGCGAAGCCACCCTGCCTGCGCGGGTGCTCAATGAAGCATCCAAAAATTTCGCATTCGATCCCCAACCCGCTGGCATGTTAGGCTTGTCGATGGGTGGCTCCGTATCCATCCATGCTGCGGATCTGCCAGAGGCGCCGTGGCAAGCGCTGGTAGTCATTTCCAGCTTCGATTCCTTCCCAACTGTGATCGAAGGCCAAGCGACTAGCTACATCGGCACCCTGCTCGGGCCGCAGTGGGCGAAGGCCACCGATGTCATCTATCATTGGAAATCCGGCATCCACCTCGCGGACATCCAGCCACACCAACACGCATCTAACATCTGCATCCCAACGCTGATCGCCCACGGCACCGCCGACCCAGTGGCACCGCTCGAATGCGGCAAACGTCTCTTCGCCGCGCTCCCCGCCACGACTGCCAAAAAGTGGATCGAAATCCCCGGTGCCGGCCACGACAACGTGCTCGTCACCCCCTACCCCATCTACGCCGACATCGCGGAATGGATGCTGCGTCACATGAAATAAGGAGTCCGGACTAATGGCACCTGGTTAGCGATTCCTATCCCCGCGTCCAGCGGAAATCCGCCAATGCCTAGGCAGTTCCCAGTTTTGGAGATGCGCGGCGGCGGCGGATTTCAAGGTGTCGAGTTGGGTGCCGGGATTCATTTCCACGGTCACGGCGATTTCCTCGAAGCGCTCGGGATCGGGACTGGGGATGCCGAAGACGTGGACGCGTCGGACAAACCCGGTGGCGAGGATGGCGGACTCCACTTTGGCGGGGCTGATTTTCCGGCCAGCGACGTTGATGGCAGCGCCGGAGGTGCCGGTGAGGCGGAGTTTCCTGACGCTATCGAGAAAGCCCAGATCGCGCGTGAGGTAGGCACCGTTTCCTAACATATCATCGCTGCGCGGTGCGTCATAACGGGTCGCCACGCTGTCGCTTTTGACGAACAGCCGCCCGTCCCGCCCGCAGGTGACGGAGACTCCGGGCAGCGGCGTGCCCACGTCATCGGCGGAATCGCGAGGCACGTCTGAGGCATCGAGGGAAATGCCGCCGCACTCGCTGGCTCCGTAGAAATTGTGAAGCTTCAAACCGGCATCGGCGAAAACATCAGCCTCCAGCGCGAGGGCTAACGGTGCGCCCGCGGAAAGCGCGAGAGATATGGGCGCGCGCTTGAGTATCCCCGCTCGGTGCCAGGCCCGCCAGATAGACGGCACTGCGGGGACGACCATGGCGGCGTGGGATTTGAAAATGTCCGCGATCACTCGGGGGAATGGGACCGCTGCTAGATGGACGGGGACGCCATGCAAAATCAAGGGCAGGACGACATTTGAAAAGCCATAGGAGTGCGCGAGCGAGATGACTGCTAGATTCGGCGTGGCTGGTGCAAGCTGCATCGCCGCGATCAGTCGCTCGCCGTCCGCAATGACTTGTGCGCTATTAAAAAAAATCCCACGCGGAATACCACTGGCACCGGGCGTGTGTTTCACCAGACAAATCCCGGCAGGCGGTGGGCATTGCAGGACCGGCTCCGGGGCCTCGCGCTCGACCGGGATCACGGCCTGTCCATCGCGCCAAGCCCGCAGGACTTCGACGAAAAAAGCGACTCCGCCTGCCCGCGCGATGACTGGCCCGGTGGCGACGGGCCTCAAGCTAACAGCCGCCGCGAGTTCCGCAAACGTCACGCTTTCCCCGTCACCAAAAATGGCGGAACGGTCGGCGTGGCGACGCACGGTTTCTAACCAGTGGAGATAGGGCATTTGACAAGGTGCGCCTGTGTGACTAGCTAGCTCCCACCCTGTCTGACGAGCCTTAACTGTTTTCAATTTCCCGTGGCCTACTTTCCAGACCGTCCCCTACCCTCCCAGCCACTCCCGGTGGTGGTGACGGGGGCTGGCATCATCTCGCCGCTGGGCCGGGATTGGGCGGGAAATGTGGCTGGCTTTCGGGCGGGGCGGACAGCGTTCTCACCGATCAGCTTGTTCGATGTTTCCCGCCAACGCGTGGGCACCGCCGGGCAGGCGGATATAACAGACAGCGCCCCGGACGCAGGGATTTCCCGCAAATCTTGGTCGCGCATGGATCGCGGAACCCGCCTCGCCTGGCTGGCCGCCCGCGAGGCACTGGCGGACGCAATGCTGGCGGGCGGTGAAATCCCGATGATCGTCGGCACGTCCGCAGCGGCCATGCCGATCGGTGAAGATTATTTCCAGCACGCACTGGCGACGACGAAAAACCGTGGCTCGCAACTGCGGCGGGTCGAACTCTATCAGGCGCAGCGCCAACTCACCAGCATGGCCCGCGAACTCAGCATATCCGGCCCACTTCGCATCGTCTCCAACGCCTGCGCTTCAGGGGCGAACGCCATCGGCCAGGCCTTCCACTTGGTTCGCTCCGGCCGGGCGGAACGGGTGCTGGCGGGCGGCTATGATGCGCTCTGCCAGATGGTTTTTTCTGGATTCGATGCCCTCCAAGCACTCACCCCCTCCGGCCTCCCCCGCCCCTTCGATGCGGCCCGTGACGGCCTCGCCCTCGGCGAAGGCGCGGGCTTCGTGGTGGTGGAAGCCGCCGCCGCCGCCAAGGCCCGGGGCGCTCGCGTCATCGCGAAAATCCTCGGCTACGGCGCGACCACCGACATCCATCACCTCACGCAACCGCACCCGTTAGGCGATGCCGCATTGGCCTCGATGCAGGCCGCGTGTGCGATGGCAGGACTGGTTCCCGAGCAGATCGACTATCTCAATTCCCACGGCACCGGCACGCTGCTCAACGACCTCGCGGAAGGCCACGCCATCCAACGCTGGGCCGGTGATGCGGTGGGAAAAATCAAGGTGAGCTCGACGAAATCCGCCATCGGCCACCTGCTAGGCGGTGCGGGTGCGGTGGAATCCGTGATCTGCCTGATCGCTTTGAAAAACCAGTTTCTACCCGCCAGCCTAAACGTCCGCGAGACGGATACGGTCTGCACCTTCGATCTCGTTAGAACCCCACGCGAGGCCGACGTGCAGCGCGTTCTAACCAATTCCTTCGGCTTCGGCGGGGCCAACGCGACACTCATCTTCGGCCAGGAGGGATTCACATGAGAAAGCCCATCGCCATCACGGGCTGCGGTGCCGTCTCACCGGCTGGCTGGGGCGTGGCAGCGATGATGTCCGCGCTGGATTCAGACGTGAAAATTCCGCCCTCTTCGTTAGCACGCCGGGTGGGTGAAAAGTTGATCCACACGCCTGTCCTGCGGGTGCCTGAGGCGGACGCGACGACGCCCAAGTTCGCCCGCCTGCGCCGGACCAGTCCAATTTCCAAGTTCGCCGCTGCCGCTGCCGCCGAGGCACTGGGTCATGATAGATTGACAAAAATTGCCGCCGGAAATCTCTCCGTCGGCGTGATTTTCACCCTCACCAACGGCTGCGTGAATTACTCGAACCGCTTCTTCGGTGAGGCTCTAGCCGATCCAATGCTGGCGAGTCCCATCCTGTTTCCGGAAACGGTCTTCAACGCACCTTCCAGCCACCTGTCCGCGCTCATCGGCAGCACCGCGCCGAACGACACGCTGATCGGTGATAGCGCCGGTTTTTTCAGCGGCCTCGACCTCGCCGTGGAGTGGCTCGAACGTGGCGAAGTGGATGGCTGCCTCGTTATTGCCGCCGAGGAAATCGACTGGCTCAGCGCCGAGGGGCTGCGTTTTTACTCACAAAATTATCTACCCGCAGAAGGCGCGGCGGCGGTCTATCTGGAAGCAGCGAATGGTCCAGTGAACCTGCTTCGCCTGCCCGATCCAGTTTCTCTATCTGCTAACAGTCGTGACCAAGCGGCTTTGAAAATCCGTGCCCAACTCGCACCCGTCAACGACGGTCTGACACTGTTAGTCGATGGCCGCGTGGGAATCCCCCGATACGATGCGCCGGAAACCATCGCGTGGGCAGACTGGACCGGACCGCGCTGGTCGCCGCGCATGGTGTTAGGCGAGGGCATGGGCGTCGCCGCCGGGCTACAAGTGGTCGCGGCGGTGACTGCTCTAACATGCAGCCGTTTCCAACGGGCCGTCGTAACCGCCGTCGGCGGCAATCAACAGGCGGCGGGTCTATCACTAACAACGAAGCCATCACTCTAACGAGGCAGCCGTGACATCGTTTTGAAATCGCCATTCTCGCAGCAGCGGACGAAGCATTCCGCATAGCTTTTCAACTGGTCCCAGCATTGGCGGATTTTTACGGCCTCTTCCTTGCTCACCGATTGGTCTTCGGCGGCGTTGGAAATTTCGTTCAGCAAATTCGAGAACTGGCCGATGATTTCCTGAGTGGCCAGCAGGACGTGGTCGATGTGATGCCCGCTCACGCCCGGGTCTTTTACGAAATGGCCGTTCTGTTGGCGGCACAGCCACTCGACGATGCCGGTATCGCCGCTGAGGTCGATGATTTGCAGCAGTCGGTCCAGCGGATTGCGACTACCGGAGCCGAACTCGACCGGCTTTTCCGCCCATTTATAGACGAGAGAAAGTGACACCCCGAGTTCGGCTGCAACGGCCTTGGGCGTGGTTTTTTGCAAGGCCCGTTTCAACACTTCGTGACTTTCCATGGCAGGAATCTGACAAATTCCGACGCACTTGGAAAGCCCCCAAACACGGAGCCTGTAATCGACCCTAAATTCAAAAAAACGCGGGCGCGGACCGTTGCCGATCCGCGCCCGATGATTGCACATTTTTCCCCCCAAAGGTCCCAGATGGCCTTGCCAAGCGTATGATCGTCTTCCCCCCGGAGTTCGATCTGGCCTAGAGCAGGGTTGCCCGGAACAGGATATGTTGGAAAGGTTTTCAGTTTGCAGAAGCACGCTGTCGCCTTTCGTTGGATGTAAGATGAACCGGAAATTAAGGTTTTGGAAGCTATTTAGGGTCTCAATTCCGGCCAAGTAGTCCCGAAAACGGCCACAATCAGCAAATTACTCCGGTTTTTTGGTCCGATCCGTCCATTTTTTCCAAGCTGGCTGTTTTTCCTTATAAGTGGATGCAGGCAATTCGTCGTCGAATACCGAGCGACCGCCGATTCCACTCAT
>JANXMQ010000222.1 GCA_025354565.1 Akkermansiaceae bacterium | reverse complement strand
ACGCCCGCAAGCCCGGTGGGAAGTCCTTTGAAGAGGTCTTTGGCCGCCGCATCGATAAGATTGGCGAAGGTGCCTTCACGCGGGACGGACGCTATTTTTTCCTAGCTGACGACATGCTCTGGGAAGGCTCCTTCAGTTACGTTCCTGATAGTGGGCCCAATAGTTGGAGTGTCTCCTTGGTTGCGGAGAACATCGCGTCTCCGGGCTATTGTGATTCCAACATCAGCAACACTGGCGATTACCGAATGTCAGACGAAATGGCCATCGCCGGAAACTATGTTTATGTGATGCTCGGTGGACGCCATGGGGCCGATCAGATATTGCGAGTGACGATGCCCGCGAAGCTGCCAAACTGCAACGGCACGGACTCCGATGAAGCCTTGGAAGCGCACTACGCGATGCAGGGGAAAGTGATGTCTTCGGTGAAAGCGCTGAGTTCCGGTAGTTACATCACGTCCCTTGCCGCCACTGAGGTCGATAGCGAGGAACGGGTGTTTTACGTCGAGCGATCAAACGGCTCTGGAGGGACGAAAATGCTGCTGTGGACCAGCAAAACCCAGAAAGCAGAGGTCATCGGAGAGTTCAAGACGGAGCCTTAGTTCCTCGTGAGAGAGGGACAGGTATTTAAGAACGGCTTCAATTTCCTCTCAGCCGCCATAGACATCCGCACACCTATCACACAGCCCGTTTTCTAGCAGCGGCTCATGTTTCCGGCAGCGCGGGCAGAGCGAGTGATCGGTCTTGCGGGCGGTGGCGGTGAGTTCGTCACCCACCGTGGCGGTGAGGCCAGCGATGATGAAGAACTCGGTGGAAAATTCCCGGTCGTTGAGAAGATCTAGCAAATGGGCGTCGGCGGCGGGAATCGTTAGAGCAACGTCCGCCTCGTTGTTACGGGTGAATTCCTTCGCCTGGATGCGGGCCTCGATGGCGGTTTGGATGGTGTATTTGATCTCGAAAAAGCGGGTCGCTTGCTTCGTCGCCTCGCTAGGCGTGAATACTGGATTCGGCTCGGGGAAATCCTGTTCGTGGACCGTGCCTGCCGTGAAACCGGCATGCTCCCAAGCTTCGTCCGCGGTGTAGGCGAGGATCGGTGCTAACAGCGTGGCGATGCTGATGAAAATTTCATGCATCGCCGCTTGGGAAGCGCGGCGGCGCGTGGAATCCGGCGCGTCGCAATACATGCGGTCCTTCGTCGCATCGATGTAAATGGCGGAGAGGTCGTGGGTGCAGAATTGGTTGAGCGAGTTGAAAACCTTGCGGAACTCATAGGCTTCGTAGGCTTTGCGGCACTCGCTGACGACTTCGTGGAGGCGTTCGAGAATCCAGCGGTCGAGCAGCGTATAAGACTCGTGGGCAAGATGCCCACGCTCCTTGAAGCCGTCGAGATTTCCCAACAGAATGCGCAACGTGTTGCGGAGGCGGCGGTAAGGCTCGGCAACTTGTTTGAAGAGGTCTTCACCGAACGGCACTTCGTTTTGCCAGTCCACAGATGACACCCACAGGCGGACAATGTCGGCACCGTATTGGTTGTAGAAATGGGCGGCATCGGTGGGTTTGCCCGACTTCGCGGCATCGGACTTGGAGATCTTCTTCTTGTCCTTATCGACGACGAAACCATGGGTCATCACCGTTTTGTAGGGCGCGTGTCCGCGATAGCCTGTACTCAGCATGAGCGAGCTTTGGAACCAACCGCGGTGCTGGTCGGTGGCTTCCAGATAGAGATCCGCAGGACACTGGAGTTGCGGATGCGCGTCGAGCACGGCAGCGTGCGAGCAGCCGGAATCGATCCAGACATCGAGCGTGTCACGGCACTTTTTCACTCCGGCAGGCAAGCCTAACAAGGTAGCGAGTTCGGCATCGGATTTTTCAAACCAGAGGTTCGTGCCTTCCTTTTCAACAAGGTCGGCGACTTTGTTAGCCAGTTCGGCGGAGAGGATCGTTCCGCCGTTTTCATCGAAGAAAACCGGCAACGGCACGCCCCAGGTGCGCTGGCGCGAGATGCACCAATCGGGTCGCGATTCGACAGTGCCATAGATCCGGTTGCGGCCCCACGCTGGCAGCCACTCGACTTTGTCGATTTCCGTCAGCGCCTTGCCACGCAGAGTTTCTAACGAGATGAAAAACTGCTCGACGGCGCGGAAAATAATCGGAGTTTTCGAGCGCCAGCAATGCGGGTAGGAGTGCTTGTAAACTTCCTGGCCGAGCAGATGGCCGCTCTCGGTGAGGATCTCGATGATGCGGGTGTTCGATTTGAAAACATGCATGCCGACCAGTTCGTCGAGGCCGACTTCTGCGGTGAATTTCCCTTCGTTATCGACGGGCGAAAGCACCGCCAACCCGTTCTGCTGGCCGGCTAAGTAGTCGTCCGAGCCATGGCCGGGAGCGATGTGGACGGCGCCGGTGCCGGTCTCGGTGGTGACGAAATTGGCGAGGATGAGTTTCGAGGTCCGATCGAGGAACGGATGACTGGCTTCGAAGCCTTCGAATTCCTTGCCCTTGCTTTCCTGAAGCGTTTCGGCCAGCGCGTAGCCGGTTTTTTCGGTAAACGCGCCGATGAGTTCCCGCACGATCACCAAGGTTTCGACCACGCCGTCCTTGATGAATTTACCGACGATATAAGTGAACTCCGGATGCAGCGCGATCCCGAGGTTGGCGGGCAGCGTCCACGGTGTGGTGGTCCAGATCACCATGCTGGCCTCGCCCGCGAAGGGGCCGGAAACTAGGGGGAATTTCACGAAAATCGCCGGGCTTTCTTTGTCCTGATACTCGACCTCCGCTTCGGCCAGCGCGGTTTGTGCACCGTAGGACCATTGGACCGGCTTTTTCGCCTGATAGATATTGCCGTTTTCCACGAGCTTCGCGAAGACGCGCAGGATGCTGGCTTCGTAGCCGGGGTTCATCGTGAGATAAGGGCTGTCCCAATCGCCAAAAACCCCGAGACGACGGAATGAGGCGCGCTGGATGTCGATGTATTTCATCGCAAACTCGGTGCAGCGGCGACGTATTTCCGCAGGCTCCAGACCGGCGGTTTCCTTGACGACTTTGAACTCGATCGGCAAGCCGTGGCAGTCCCAACCGGGCACGAACGGCGCGGTGAATCCGGCCATGGTCTTGGATTTTACGACGAGATCCTTGAGCAATTTGTTCAGCGCGGTGCCCATGTGGACGTCGCCATTCGCGAAGGGTGGGCCGTCGTGGAGAATGAATTCCGGGGCGTTCTGAGCACGGCGGCGGGCGAGGATTTTTTCGTACAGCCCCTCGCTGTCCCACTTTTCCAGACGGGCGGGTTCGTTCTGCACCAAGTCACCACGCATCGGAAAAGTCGTTTGCGGAAGGGTCAGGGTGTCTTTGTAATTTGGTGCGGCGCTCATGACGGGGCGCGGACACTAGCAATGCGGCCGGGTGGGGTCAACCACGGGGAACAGGATGTCACGAATCCTGCATGGACTGCGTGCAGCCCGCTGCCGCTTGGCGTGAGCCAGCGTGCTGGCCACGGCGGCTCGCAGCAGGCTGCACGCAGTCCATGTTAGTATCTATCAATTTGATATGGCTGGAAAAATAATTGTATAAAATGTAAATATTATATTGACGATCCTATATCTCCTCATTATCTGTTTTGAACCTTCAGCAAGTCATGTCCTCACCAACATACCATATCAACCCGATACAGCCGACCCGGTGGTCGCCTGGCATGGGCATGTTCGTATGCAAGGATCAGATTGAAAAGGGCCGATATAGTTTCATTTCCGGGACCGGCCCCTCCAAACAAGACTTTGCAAACGAGCTTCTCACCAAGGAGGCAGGCAGGTAGTTCAGATCTTACTCAGATCATTCGATTTTTCGAGAACCCCGCCCGCTCCAGTAGCCGGCGGGGTTTTTGTTTCCCAGTGATCGTCCGATTTTCCCAATGATTTCAAGGCTTACAGCGATGAAGCCTGCATATAAACCAAACCAATATCATCACATGATTTTTCCCAACTAAACCACCGGGCGTGAAAAACCCCGCCGTCAGCAGCAACTGACGACGGGGCTGAATCGGCCGCCAATCCAGCTAAGTCCCCGAGAGAGACGGACTGTGAGTGAACAACCTCAATGAGGATCGCCGCTCGCGAGTTCACTGTCAAGTAAGTCATGCAATCATGACTGACTATAGGTACTGTATTGTCGCGATTCAACGCCCTGGAAGATATACAAACCAGAGGCTTCGGCATGACACTATTAGCTATAGTTCGTGCCACGGGAGGTGTGCCTGAAACACCGAAAGATCCGCCGAGAAATATTCCTGCGGGTGCGAGTCCATCACCGGACTGGCAGCGGTGTTTGTTTTCATTTTTTAAAAGCGGTCATCGTCCAACAGCAGGATTTCTGACTTCCACTCAGGGAATGCCGGTGCAAGTCCGGCTGGCCGCACCATTTTCAATCATCATCACACGGCGGGCGTCAGCTTGCGCAGCGAGGATTCCAAATCCTTGCGGGTCCGGGGCAGCACCGGGACGCCGTGCCAATTATTTCCCCGTAATGTGCGGAGTAGCCAAGTGGTAAGGCAGCGGTTTCATACGCCGCGTATCGCCGGTTCGATTCCGGCCTCCGCAACCAGTTTCTAGGGTTGGTAGTCACGTAAAGATCGTGAGCTGCCTGTAAAGCAGCTGTTCGTCAGGACCATCGTCGGAGCATTACCGACACAACCCACCATTTTCACCATCGCGCGCGAGGGAGTCAGCAAACCCGCCTCGTTTGGAGCGAGGAGGCACCCGGGGCAGCACCGGGGCGCGCGACCATTTTCCAACCGTCCTCCGTAGCTCAATAGTAGAGCATCCGCCTGATAAGCGGAAGACCGCGGTGCAATACCGCGCGGAGGGACCATTCCCCGGTGATGTCAAAGCAGCATGCCCGTCTGTTAAACGGGACGTCGTGGTGCGAGGCCACGCCGGGGAGCCAAGGCTGTGTAGCTGAGATAGATTAGCGTCCCGCTGAAGACGAGAAGAGTCCGGTGCGATCCCGGAGGCAGCCACCATTTTTCTAACAAGCTCCATTGATGTATCAGCTAGCATAGCGGCCTTTCACGCCGCAGAAGCCGGGGCAGCACCGGCATGGAGTGCTATTTTTCCCCAGCTCCCGAAGTGTAAGAGTTCTACACGCCGCCCTGCGAAGGCGGAGATTCGAGGTGCAAGTCCTCGCGGGAGCACCATTTTCCCAATGTTGATCATAATGTAATAGTAGCATCCGGCCCTGTGAAGGCCGCAGTGCGGGTGCAAGTCCCGTTGATCAACCCAATTTCTAACCGCGCACAAGGTGAAGAGACGAACCCTCGGTCTGCAAAACCGATCTACCCGGTGCAAGTCCGGGGTGCGCGTCAATTTTTTATCAGCCCCGTAGCTCAATCAGATAGAGCGTCCGACTTTGAATCGGAAGGTTGACGGTGCAAATCCGTCCGGGGCCGCCATTTCTAACAACCAACTCAAAATTACATCATGCTCAACTCTCATGATTTGCACGACCGGCAGGTGATTGCCGCCGCTCGCGAACTCGATGCCCTGCGTCGGAAACGCTACAAGATCACAACTCTGGAACAACCCTACTGGGTGTTTGTGCAGCCGTCGCTCTATCGACTCAAGATTGGGCGTAACTGGATCTATCAAATTCAACAGATCGACCCTGAGATCGAAAGCCGCATCGGTGAGTTGGAACGTTGGTTTGAAAATCACCAGGCCCGGCACCGCCTCGGCTGGCTCAAAGGCCGGCGTCAGAGCTACCGTTGGTGTTCCGGTAAGAGTGCGAAACAGAAGCTCACTCTTAAATATCACCAGCGAGAGATCGCACGTGCTTACGAAATTTTCCCGGAGATTGATCCGGCTGCGTCCGTGCGGCGCGTCCCGACCAGTCTCCGGCGGATTTTCCCAACAATTTCCGGCGTAGCCCAATGCAGAGGCAACGAGCTCAGACCTCGTCGAGTGCAGGTGCAAGTCCTGCCGCCGGGACTTTCTCAAGGAGAGTTGGCCTCTGGCCGACCCGAACTGATATCTATCGTGTTCTTCGTAGAACGAAGATGTCGGCCAGAGGCCAACTCTCCTCGAACCATTTACGGACCCGAAGCTTTGGCAGCGAAGCATCTGGCTTTTAACCAGACGAGCAGGGCGCACATCCCTGCGGGTTCACCCTTTTCACCTCAAACCAATAACTAACCAACAACCATGAAAATCACGAAAGCTCTCAAGCTAAAAAACCAACTTGCCGGAGATGTCGCCGAACTCAAGGTGCGTCTCACGTCACAAAACTCGCGCGCTACGACGGTGCCCTTTGACTACGATGCGAACGACGTGCTCGCGGCCCTTCGTGCGAAGGTCGATGAACTCGTCACCGTGAAGTCGGCGATCGCTGTGGCTAATGTGGCCATCTATCCGCGTATCTTCCGGCTCGCGGAACTGAAAGGTCTCGTCGCCTCGATCAAATCCCTCGATACCCGCCAAGGTGTCTTCAAGGAAGGTGGCGGCTTCTCACTTTCCGCCTGCGAGGTCGAGTATGTCGCGCAGCTTAAAAAGCCCGCGGTCGATGCACTCGCTGCCGAACTTGAAGCCGAGATCTCCGCGATCCAGGACGAGTTGGATGAGTTCAACCAATCCCAATCCGTCCCACTGATGGTGTAAAAATCCGGATGTGTGGCGGCGGAAAAGTGTGAAAATTCGGCGGCTAAAAACCAGACTTAAACGTCAAGCGTATTTCCCACGCTCCGTATTGACTCCGATGCCGATCATCAAAACTCCATGTGCAAAAGATCAATCCGCAAGCCGCAAGATGTAATACGTAAAGCTTATTATAGTCACCGACTTATCGTATAGAAAACCGCCACACATCCACTCCATTCTATTGAAAACAAACACCGCTTCCGGTCCGCCGATTTCTTTTTATCTTAATCTAACATGAAAACCAAAGACCTGATTTTTCTCGGTGTGCCTGTGGGCGAGCCAATCAAACACGCGCATGAATTCATCCAACGCTACATCGCGGAGGGAAATGATGGTGCATGTCTTGGCGATGAAGTTTTCCAAATCGTCGCCGATCCTTCCGCGTATTTCGCAGACCCGCTGCGTGCTCCCTTGGCCCGTTCCATCTACCGTCCGGCTTTCACGCCGCGGGCGGAACTTGCGCCGTGGCGTCAGTGGGGCGATGACTTGGAGGCGGATGCTGTGCGGCAGATGGCAAACGCCTGTGCTTTGCCCGTCGCTGTGGCGGGCGCGTTGATGCCGGACGCCCATCCGGGATACGGCCTGCCGATCGGTGGCGTTCTTGCCACTGAAAATGCCGTGATTCCGTATGCCGTCGGTGTGGATATCGCCTGTCGCATGAAACTAACGGTTTACGAGCGCAAGGCGAACATCATCTCCGGTCAGCGCGACCGGTTGGCCAACATCATTGAGGACGAAACGCGTTTCGGGATTGGCTGCACGTTCAAGGACCGTCGCAGTCACGATGTGATGGACGACGACTGGACGGTTTCTCCCGTGACCCGTCGTCTGCGTGACAAGGCATGGACGCAGCTCGGAACCAGTGGCAGCGGCAATCATTTCGTCGAGTTCGGCGCATTCAAAGTGACTAACGAAAAGCTCGGGCTACCCAATGGCGAATACCTCGCGTTGCTCAGTCATTCGGGTTCGCGTGGAACTGGCGCGCAGGTTTGCGACACCTACAGCAAGCGGGCGATGGCCCGTCGCTCGAATTTGCCAAAGGAATTGAAACACCTGGCATGGCTTTCGCTCGATGAGGAGGATGGTCAGGAATACTGGAACGCCATGAACCTGATGGGCCGTTATGCCGCCGCGAACCATGAACTCATCCACAAGCACATCGCGAAAAAACTGGGTGCGCACGTTATCCTCGACATCGAGAACCACCACAATTTCGCATGGAAGGAGCGGCATGTCGTGAACGGCCACGAGCGCGAACTCATCGTCCACCGCAAGGGCGCGACTCCTGCTGGAAAAGGGGTGTTAGGTATCATTCCCGGCTCGATGGCGACTCCCGGTTTTGTCGTTCGCGGCAAGGGGCAACCCGAGTCGTTGAATAGCGCGTCGCACGGCGCTGGCCGGGTGATGAGCCGGAGCAAGGCACTGCAATCCTTCACCTGGAGCGGCACGAAAAAGCTACTCGCCGAGCGTGGTGTCGAACTCCTGTCCGCTGGCCTTGATGAGGTGCCGGGGGTTTACAAAGACATCCACTCCGTCATGGCCTCGCAGTCCGATCTTGTCGAAGTGTTAGGCAGATTTGATCCCAAACTCGTTAAAATGTGTCCACCCGGCGAAAGAGCGGAAGATTAGTTAGAAACCAGAATCAAGAGACCAGAAGCCAGACGAAGATGGGAGGAGCGAATCACTCGCCATTGCATCTTCACGATCAAATCCCAACTCCTAACCTTTTCCATGAAATCCATCCTCTACCAGACCACCGTGCTCGTGCTCAACCGCAACTGGCAGGCTATTCACGTAAAGACTCCGGCCGAGGCGTTTTGCATGATGGCATCCGGTGCGGCGAGCGGGCTGGACATACAGGGAGACGATTTCATGGCTCCATTGAAATGGGACGATTGGCTCAAGTTGCCGATCCGGGGAGTGGATCATTCCGTGAACACGCCACGCGGCCTTGTCAGGGTGCCGACGGTGATTGTCGCGTCTAACTACTCGAAGGTTCCATTGTGTCGCCCCCGCTTCGGTGCGCGTGGAATTTGGAAGCGCGATGGTGGCATTTGCCAATACACTGGCCGCAAGCTAGCGCCCGGTGAGAGCAACATCGACCACGTCGTGCCGCGTTCGCGCGGCGGGGCGTCGTCGTGGGAAAACTGCGTGCTTTCGCATCGCTCGGTGAACGAGAAAAAAGCGGACCGCCTGCCGCACGAAGCTGGATTGAGGCTGCGGCGTAAACCGGACGTGCCGCGAGCTTTGCCTGCGATGATGTTGATTCGTAACCTCCACGGAATCCGCGATTGGCAGCGTTTCCTCGCGCCATTCAACGGGCACGCGGCGTGATTCGACGATCAGCCACTGCCTTGACTTTCCAGCTATTCTGGGCATTCTTTCATCCATGACAGTAGTTGCAGAAAAACTTCGAACGGAATTGACGAAGCTCAACGATGCCGAACGCGGCGAATTGGCTCATTTTCTGATTCAATCTCTCGCCCCGTCTTCTGACGAGAATGCAGAGACCGTTTGGGACTCGGAACTGGAATGCCGGGCGGACGAAATCCGGAACGGTCGAGTGATCGGTGTACCAGCCGACCAAGTGTTCTCGGAAATCCTTGCCAAACATTCGTGAAGCCGGTCGAATTTCACCCTGCGGCGAGGGTTGAACTCGATGAAGCCGTGTCGTTTTACGAGAGCCGGGCGAAAGGACTTGGTTTGGATCTCATGGAAAAGGTCCGAGACGCCGTCGGCAAGATTCAGAGGAATCCAGAGGTCTGGCCCCCGCACCAGCAGAGCGGGTTTCGCAAGTTGTTTGCCGAACGCTTCCCTTACACCATCTTCTATCTGGAATTGCCCGACCTTATTTGGATCGTCGCCATCGCGCATGGCAGCAGACGACCCAACTATTGGAGCAAGAGGCGGCGCTCATGATTGGCAATGCTGCGGGAACCGTGGGCAAAATCCACCATATCTGTCGGACGAGTTGAAGCCCGTATCATCGTGGATGCTGGCCACGGCCCCGGCATTCCAGAAGACCCTGCAGCTCCAATCCCGTAAAACCTTAAGGTACAAAATACCGGGCAAACACCACTGCCTACCACGCTATTGCCAAGCGGACGGATGTCTGCCAAAGCTTTGTCATGCATTTGCATTGCCATATTTCAATCGTCGGTTGCGCTCTTTTCATCGGCTCGGCCGGGCTCTACGGCGCTGAGAATTTTTCTTTTGATTCGCTATGCGCAAAGGCCCGAAAACTTGCGGCCGTGCCCTACACCGCGCCAAAGCTGGAGCTGGCGGACTATTGGAAAAACCTGACATACGACCAACACCGCGATATTCGATTCAAGATGGATTCCGGCTTGTGGGCAGAGCAGAAAGATGATTTTTCCATCGACTTTTTCCACCCCGGGTGGACGGCGAAGAAGATGGTGATGCTGCATGAAGTCGCGGGCGGGAAGGCCGAGTTTTTGAAGTTCGATCAGAGTCTTTTCGATTACGGAAAACAAAAGATCCCCGCGAAAACCCCGCCGCCTCCGGGCTATGCGGGTTGGCGGGCGCGCACGCATTTAAACACGGAGACTTACATGGATGAGTTTCTGGTATTCATGGGCGCGAGCTATTTTCGGGCGATTCCGAAGGACACGCCTTACGGGCTTTCCGCGCGCGGACTCTCGATCAACAGCGGCCTGCCGGGCGTGCCGGAGGAGTTCCCGGATTTCTCGGAATTCTATCTGGAGAAGCCGGCCAAGGACTCAAAAGCCCTCAAGGCCTGGGCGCTGTTAGATGGAGAAAGCGTCGCGGGTGCCTATCAATTCCAGATCACTCCGGGACCGGAGACGGTGATGGACATCGACGCGGAAATCACGCTGCGGAGGCCAGTCACCCAGCTCGGGCTCGCACCGTTTTCGACGATGTTCTGGTTCGGTGAAAGCACCTATCCGAAGCCGCTGGATTTCCGCCCGGAAGTACACGACAGCGATGGTCTGCTGATGGAACTGGGTAGTGGAAATTTACATTACCGCCCGCTGGAAACGACCAGGGGCCAGTTCCGGCATTGTGTTTTCACGATGGAAAAACCCCGCTCGTGGGCGCTGCTCCAACGGGACCGCTCGTTCGCATCCTATCAGGACCCGGAAGCGCTCTATCACAATCGTCCGAGCGTGAAGGTGGAGCCAATCGAGGGATTTGATTATGGCAAGCTTCACCTCATCGAGATGCCAACCAGAGACGAGACCGACGATAACGTGATCCTGCTGTGGGAACCGACGCCGGTGTTAGAAGTCGGCAGGCCCTATCATTTCCACTACCGCCTGCGTTGGATGCGCGATCCGGCCCCGTCGGGGATTTTCTCCGTACGTGCGACCCGTGTCGGGACTCCGGTGCAGAAACCAGATCAGGTGCTGATGGCCATCGACTTCGCCAAGCCGCTCACCCCGCAAGCCAAAGTCGGCGATCCGAAATGGGATGATATTTCCAAGCTGAAACCCGTGGTCACCATCAACCAGCAATCGGTGAAACTCATCCACGTCGGTCTATCAGACGTGAGCATGCCGAACGTCGATGACCTCCCCGCCGGCCTCGGCCGCAGTGACAAACTCCACATGCCGCAAGTGCTGCGCGCGTTTTTCGTCTGCGAGCCACCGAAGGATATGAGCGACATGGATATGACCTGCGAACTCCAGGATGAAACCGGCAAGGCCGTGTCCGAGCGCTGGGTGTATCTGTGGAAAAAGCCCGCTCCGTGAACTGCCCCACGCAAGTATCCACGGCATTTACTTTGGCGGCCTCGTCGCCTTCTTGATCAGCGCGATGGCTTTCTCTGCAAACCGCTCGCCTAGGATTCGATAGCCGTCCGCGGTGTAGTGCAGGTCGTTGATCACCTTGTCCCCATCCTTGCGGTCATTTAAATCATCCGTATCGACCCATGTCCCCCGCGGATAGGCTTCGGCGAACTCCTTTTGGATCCTGCGAATGGTTAAGCGTCCCTCCAGTTTCTTTTGCTCGTCGAGGCCATTGTCGCTGATCCGACCGATGACCAGATTGATTTCCTTAAATGCCAAATCCACCTCAAGTTGCTCAAGCAGTTCCTTCAGGTAGGCGTCATAGGCCGTATTGTTCAAATCGGACTCGCCCTGCATCCAGACGAAGGTGACGGTCTGCAAGGTTTGCCCGACGATTGCGGTTTTCACCTTCTCTATCAGTTGTTCATACAGTTCCCCTCTTACCTTTGGCACCCGGCCGGTCGTTGGTGGTGGAAATTCGTGGTTTGATTTGCTCCAACTGCGGATCGACTGCCCGCTATGAGCATCCTTGACCACGAGAATGTGCTCCTTTTCAAAGGTCTTCGTTAGGGCCGGCGTAAACGAAATGTCTGGATTGAGTCCCTCCATATTCGATTGTCCCGAGAGAATGAACAAATGCTTCCCAGCTTCGGAAGCAGCCCCCATCGCGGCGCACGCGGTTGACACCAGGAACATGACAGACATCATGGCAATTCGCCCGGCGTGAGTGGCTTGATGGGTCTTCATGATTCAGGGGTGCCAAGCGCGTTACGATCCTTCCCGAAAAGCGCGGTGATTTCGATCCGCTGATACTTCACTCCCCATCGCTTCCTTCCACCTTTCGGCGGCTTTGCTCCCGGAATTCTCAATTCAGCGGTTTCCAGCCCGAGCCTCGTGCAGCGGACAGCACTCGTCCGATTGCCCCGACGTTTTCATGAATTCGCCTTGCGAGACGGGCGGTCTGGCGGCAAGCATTCCCAGCGTGACGCCCGAACTTGAAAACCTCTTTGCCTTCCTGCGCTTCCCGAGCATTTCCACCGATTCGAGCCATGCCAGCGATGTCCGGGCCTGCGCGGATTGGCTGGTCGCCAAACTCAGCGGCATGGGCCTGGCCACGGAACTCCACGAGACGCCCAAGCATCCCGTCGTGCTGGCTCGCAATCCGCACGTCGCCGGCCGCCGCACGGTCCTGATATACGGCCATTACGACGTGCAACCCGTCGATCCATTGCCATTGTGGACCAGTCCGCCTTTCGAACCCATCATCCGCGATGGAAAAATCTGGGGCCGCGGTTGCGCCGACAACAAAGGGCAAATGTTGGCCCATGTGTTAGGGGTGGAAAAAACCTTGCGGGAAACCGGTGAGTTGCCGGTGAATTTGATCTTCTTGTTTGAAGGTGAGGAGGAAATCGGCAGCCCGAACCTTGCCTCGTTTCTGCTCCACCATTGCGACGAGTTGAAGTGCGATGTCATCGCGATTTCGGACACCGGCATGGTCGCGCCCGGCGTGCCGACTCTGGGTTACGGTCTGCGTGGCATCACCTGTTGCGAAGCCATTCTGCGCGGCCCGAAAGGCGATCTCCACTCCGGTCTGTTTGGTGGGGTGGTGGCCAATCCCGCCGCCGCCATGGCCCGGTTGGTGGCCAGTCTCCACGCGCTCGATGGCCGGGTCGCCATCGAGGGTTTCTACGATCAGGTCCGTCCGTTAGAAGCATGGGAGCGAGAAATGTGGGCCAATGTCCCCGGCGTGAGCGATGCGGATTATCTATCAGTCACCGGCTCGCCCGGCCTGTTTGGGGAACCCGGTTATTCCTCCGCCGAACGCACCTGGGCCCGCCCCACCGCCGAGGTCAACGGCATCGGCAGCGGCTATCAGGGCGAGGGCTCGAAGACGATTCTGCCTGCTGAGGCATTTGTGAAACTCTCCTTCCGTCTGGTCCCCGACCAAAACCCGAAGGACATCATGGCGAAGGTCCAAAGCCACCTCGAATGGCACTGCCCGCCGGGTGTCGAGCTAGAGGTCCGCCCTGGCCACGATGGCAAACCCTACGCCACCGACCCGAATTCGAAATACGGCCTCGCCGCGCAACAAGCCCTGCGCGTCGCCTTCGAGGCCGAGCCCGTGCTCATCCGCGAGGGTGGCAGCATCCCGATCGTGCAAACCTTCCGCGATATCCTCGGCGCGGATACATTGCTGTTAGGTCTGGCGCTTTCTGATGCCCAAATCCATGCGCCTAACGAAAATTTCCCGGTCGAAAACTTCGAGGCGGGGATTCGCTTAAACCAGGTTTTGCTAACAGAACTTGCCCGCTGAATCAGCATAAGTCTCATGGGACTCATACGACCTATTTTCTCCCAATGTCTTAATCCACCCCACCCGCCAGGCGCGACGCCAGCCACCATACGCGGCTCGTGGACGAATAGTAAAACGCACCCGGACCGATTTGAAGCACCGACCACCTACGGCGCAAATGGGTTTAAGAAGCTTTCCCAAGCGTCCGGCACGACAACCGTAGCTGCCGATGGGTTCACTGCAATCCGCGTCAACGTCCCGCCGATTGGGTTTAATCAAGTACGAATCACGATCCAAATCGAAGGCTACACGACTCCGATCAATCTGATCGACATGGAGGTTCCTGCCGTGGTGGTCATTGATCCCGGGCATGGGGGACT
>JANXMQ010000218.1 GCA_025354565.1 Akkermansiaceae bacterium | reverse complement strand
AGTTGCCCACAACAGTCCACTTCTCCGACGAGTTACAGACCCATTCTCGAAGCGGTCTGTCGTGGACAACTTTCAAGAGGCTCACGCCGCTTCGCGGCGGTTAGCCCCCGGTTTTACCCACGGATTTAGCGGAGGAGGCGGAAAGATCAATGAGCAAACGGTCCATCACCTGTCGCAAATAGGTCCCGGCGGGAAAATTGCTCATGCCGACCTGACCAATTTCTCCGAGTTCTTTGCGCAAGTTTTTGGGCAGGTAAAACGTCTTGTTGGGTTGATAGTCATTAAGCAACGATCCCTGATAGTTCACGGGTTCCCGCTGGGCGAGAGGACGCTGGATGAGCGCGCGGATTTCCATGGCTTCGGGAGACAGCCATTCGTGCCGGATCTTGTAAACCGCCGGTTCTTCTCGGAACATGTAGGGGCTAGTAAATGCTTGCTGCTCAGGAACTCGGTAGCGGCGGGCGCGACCTTCACCTTTCGGTTCTAGCCGTTTTTCGGAAACGAGTTGGTCGAGTCTCCGCTGCAAGGTGCGCTTGGGAAATTCGAGTTCAGCATGTCCTAACAGCTCCCTAACGGACGCGCCTGATGGCCTCGCCGCGATGATGCGGCGGAGTTTTTCAAATTCTTCGGTTGGAATTTGAAGTGGCATAATTTGGTCTTTTAGTGGCGCGATTTGATCTAATCGCGCCGTATCCGACGCTAATGTGGCACGATTCAGCGATTCGCGCCAGAAATTTTCTCAAATTTTTCAAAATCGTGCCACATCAGGCGTTTTTGTGTAACGCAGTAATCTTCCTTTGATCAGCCGTCGGACAGTGGGCCTTCGAGGGATTCTGAGAAATTTTTTCGTAGTAATGCGGCCTTGTTCATGGTGGATTCCCCGGCGTTCTCGTCCTACACGAATTCGGGTGCGGCCACTGGATCACCCGCCAAGACCGGGATGGTATAAATTTGCGTAGCCCATGAACCAAGCACCGCTTCATGTCATCGACTCCCACACGGAAGGCGAACCCACCCGAGTCGTGATTTCCGGGGGACCGGATATGGGTGTTAGGACGATGGCGGAAAAAGCACGAATATTGCGTGATGAACATGATTGGCTGCGCAGCGCGGTTTGCAATGAACCTCGTGGCCACGAGGCGATGGTGGGTGCACTGCTTTGCGAACCCTACGAACCGGATTGCTGCTGCGGCGTGATTTTTTTCAACAATGTCTCCACGCTGAACATGTGCATTCACGGCACGATCGGCTTGGTGGTGACGCTGGAGTATCTGGGGAAAATCGGCGCGGGCATTCATCGGATCGACACGCCAGTTGGAGTGATCGCGGCGGAACTCCGTGCGGATGGAAGCGTGGAAGTCATGAATGTTCCGAGCTATCGCACGGCTGCGCAGGTACCAGTAGAAGTGTCAGGCAGTGGTATCGTTTACGGTGACATCGCCTGGGCCGGTAATTGGTTTTACCTCATCGAGGGGCAGGGGCCGACGGTTGACTTTAAAAATCTGGACGAACTCACCGCCTTCACTTGGGCCGTCCGTCAGGAACTCGGAAGACAAGGCATCACCGGCGATCATGGCATGGAAATCGACCACATCGAGGTGTTTGGCCCGCCGACGGATCCCTCACTCGCGGATGGCCGGAACTTCGTGCTCTGCCCCGGAAAAGCCTACGACCGCTCCCCATGCGGCACCGGCACGAGTGCGAAACTCGCCTGCCTTCATGCCGCCGGGAAACTCAAGCCCGGCGAAATCTGGCGGCAGGCCAGCATCCTCAACACCGTGTTCCATGGCACTATCGAAGAACTCCCTAACGGCGACATCATTCCCCGCATTTCAGGCCGCGCTTGGGTGAATGGCGAGAGCATCTATCATTTCAATCCCACCGATCCATTCAGGCACGGCATCCCATCTAACTACACTATATTATGAGCATCCAATGGCAGGGCGTTATGCCCGCAACACTAACGCAATTTAACACCGATCTAACCATTGACCACGGCCTGATGGCCGAGCATGGCAAGTGGCTGATCGAAAATGGCTGCACCGCCATCGTCTGTCACGGCTCGCTCGGTGAAGGGGCCACGCTTTCGTTTCAGGAAAAACTCGCCTTGCAGAAAACCTACGTCGCAGCGTCGCCTAACACCCCGATCATTCCCGGTGTCGCGGCGCTTTCCACCAAGGAAGCCGTGGATATTGCAAAAGCCGCCAAAGACAACGGCTGTCGCGGCCTCATGGTGCTGCCGCCTTATCTTTATGCTTCCGATTGGCAGGAAATGAAGACCCACATGAAGGCCGTCATCAATGCCACCGACCTGCCCTGCATCATTTATAACAACCCGGTCGCCTACAAAACGGATTTTACTCCCGCCCACATCAAGGAACTCGCGGATGAGTGCCCGAACGTCGAATCCGTGAAGGAATCCTCCACCGACGCCCGCCGCATCGCTGGCATCCGTGAGCTCTGCGGCAACCGGGTCGCCCTTGGTGTTGGCGTCGATGACTGTGCGCTCGAAGGTGCCGCCATGGGTGCGAAATTTTGGATCACCGGCGTCGGCGGCGCGTTTCCGAAGCACAACGTGAAACTCTGGGATCTCGCCACCAGCGGGAAAATCGAGGAAGCCATGGCCATCTATCATTGGATGCTGCCGATGCTGCGGATGGATACCGTGGTGAAATTTGTCCAGCTCATCAAGCTCCAGCAGAACCTCGCCAGCGGCGGAAAACTTGGCAACAATCTGGTTCGTCCACCCCGTCTCGAACTCGCCGGATCGGAACTCGCCGAGGCCACGGCCATCATCGAGCTCGCCCTTGCGACAGCCCCTGAATTGTGAAAAGTAGCTGGAGCATCTTGCTCCAGTCCGTGGTTGGGACATCCTGTACCAACTTCTCTTTCTCCAAATTTCCACACCTCCATGACCACCCCGCTTCTCGGCACATCCTTCATCGGCTACTCACGTTCTAACGGCACTGAACCGTGCGGCAGCGCGGTCCAGCCCGGCACTGGCATCAAGCTAGAACCACGGTATCTAACAGCCACCCCCGAGGAGGTTGAGCAAGCCATGGCTCTCGCCGCTACGGCGTTTCCACGCTACTCGAATCTATCAGGAAAAATCCGCGCTGGATTCCTGCGGGCCATCGCCAGCGAAATCGAAACCGTCGTCGATGACATCGTCGAGCGTGGCCAATTGGAAACCGCCCTGCCCGAGCCTCGCCTCCGTGGTGAAACTGCCCGCACCTGCGGTCAGCTCCGGATGTTTGCAAATCTCATCGAGGAAGGATCATGGGTGGACGCCCGCATTGAGCGTGCCGATCCCGAGCGCAAGCCGATCCCAAAAGTCGATCTCCGCTCGATGCTTCGTCCGCTTGGACCGGTCGCGGTTTTTTGCGCCAGCAATTTTCCCATGGCCTACTCCGTGGCCGGCGGCGACACCGCCTCCGCTCTCGCAGCGGGTTGCCCGGTCGTCGTCATCGCCCACGCCTCGCATCCGGGAGTCGCGGAAATTGTCGCAAGTGCCGTGATCCGCGCGGCCCAGCTAACAAACATGCCCGAGGGCGTTTTTTCCGTGCTGTATGGCGGCGGTCGCAAGGTCGGCCAAGCGGTGGTCAAGCATCCGGTCACCCAGGCGGTCGGCTTCACCGGCTCGCGCGCGGGCGGCACCGCATTGATGGACACCGCCGCGAACCGCAAGCAACCGATCCCGGTTTATGCGGAGATGAGTTCAGTGAATCCCGTGGTCATTCTCCCCGGTGCTCTTGAGCGTGGCGAGGAAGCGCTGGCAGAAGCATTTTTCGGCTCGCTCACGCTCGGCGTCGGCCAGTTTTGCACCAATCCTGGTCTCGTCTTCCTTCCCGCAGGAAAAGGCGACGCCTTCCTAACGAAACTCAAAGCTCTCATCGAAGCCGGAACTCCCGGCATGATGCTCAACGCCGGAATTTGCAACGCCTTCGCCGAATCCACCGCCGCTTTCGCCGCAGCCGAGGGGGTGGAAACCCTCGCCCGTTCAGTCACCGACGCGGGCCCCGGCCAAGGTGCGCCCGCCGTCTTCACCGTTTCTATCAGCAACTTTCTCGGCAACGAAGCACTCCAAGGTGAAATGTTCGGCCCCGCCACTTTGATTGTCCGTGGAACAGTGGAGGAAATCGAAGCTGCCATCCCGCATCTCGAAGGCCAGCTCACCGCCAGCCTCCATGCGTCGGAATCCGAACTCCTCGCTCACGGCTCGCTCGTCATCGCCCTCCAAAACCGCGCCGGACGCATCATCTTCAACGGCTTCCCCACCGGCGTGGAAGTCTGCAACAGCATGGTCCACGGCGGCCCGTTCCCCTCGACCTCGGATGGTCGTAGTACTTCCGTCGGCACGATGGCCATCTTCCGCTTCTGCCGCGCCATCGCCTGGCAAAACTTCCCGGATGCCGCGCTCACGGCAGAACTTCAGGAAGCGAATCCGTTAGGGATCAAGCGGATGGAGTGAATGGTTGGAATTTTATGGGTCGTGGCGGGAACTGGTACCATTTCCACGCCGTCCGAAGCAGGCGGGCGAGCCTGAAAGGCTCGAGCTCGCCTGACTGCTTCGGCGGATGATTGGAAGGTGCCTAACATGGTATCTTCACGGCACCATGAAGAAACCATCCCGCAAGATCCAGTCCGTCTATCGAAACCAGAACGTCCTTCTCCGCGCCGTCTTCGAGCGCGCCGGGGACGCCCGCAAAGTCCTTTGCGTCGCACTCGACTATGCCAAGCGTAAGCACATGGCACTCATCTGCGACGGCAATGGCGACGTTCTCAAAGCAGCTTTTCCCGTGGAGAACAACGCGGAAGGCATCGCCCACCTCATCAAGGAAATTTCCGCTACCGCCCGCCATCGCAAGATCCCCAAAGATCAGATCTTTCTCGGCGGCGAAGACGAAGCCGCCTACGTCGCCAACTTCAGCGAAGCTCTCCGTGCCAAAGGCTATCTCGTCGTTCGGGTCAATGCCTACGAAGCCAAGGAAAACCGCGAAAACCTACTCGCCAGCACCGACACCCTCGATCTGCTAGGCATCGCCAAAACCCTCCTCTCCCGCCGCGCCCGCCTCACTGGCGACACCTCATCAAGCAACGCCGCCTACCACCATCTCCGTGAAATCACCCGCTGCCGCCGCACCCTCGTCCGCCAGCAAACCGCCGCCTCCAACCGCATCCACGCCCTCGCCGACCAACTTTTCCCCGGATTCCTCAACAGCTCCAAAAGCGCTCTAACCCCCTTCACCGACGCCTCCCTCGAACTCATGAAAGAGCGCTTCAGCGCCCCTGAAATCGCTCGCCGCAAAGTCACGAACCTTGCCAACCTCCTGCGCCGTCACAGCGTCCACAATCCCGACGAAACCGCCGCACAAATCATCCTGTTAGCCCGCGAAGCCCTGCCACCCGCCGCCCACCGCGTCGCCACCCTCCAGCGCACCCTCGCCGCCACCGTCGATCTCTATCAATGCCTCAAACGCAACGCCCTTGAGCTTCGCGCCGATGCCGCCCTAACACTCGCCACCACCCCCTACGTCATGCTCACCAGCATACCCGGCATCGGCTTCGTTCTAGCAGCGGGCCTCGCCGGCGAACTCGGCGATCCCAAACACCTCGGCCAGTTAGACTCCCTCTGCGCCTACGCCGGCATCGTCCCCCGCACCCACCAGAGCGGCGGCCCCGATTCCCCTGCCATCCAAGGCCACGCCAGCCCCCGCTGCAACCGCATCCTCAAAGACTGGACCGTCCAGAGCGCCCAGAAAATCCATCTCTACGGCCCACCCGAACTCAAAGACCGCATCACCCGTTGGAACGCCAACGGCCAACACGGCATCTTCGCCGCCGCCCGCCACCACCTTCGGCTCGTCAGCACCCTCGTGAAAAACGAAATTCCCTACCTTGCCCCCGCCGCCCGCGGACGCCAAGCCACCCCCGAGCAAATCAGCACCGCCACCCAAGCCACTTGGACCATCATTCAGAAAAAATGGCGAACTGTTAGTGGCGGTCTCGACCTCATCCTCGACGAAGCCCATCCCTTAGGCTTCTGGCGCAAGCTCATGTTAGAACTTCACCACATCGACCTCCCCGAGCGCCCATGACCCCCTTCCCACCAACCAAGCGGCCTCAACCAAAATGAAACGCAAACGGGACTAACAAAACGGAGACGGGGCGACCGGATGGCTCATGCGAGGATGCCGCACACCAGTGACGGCTTGGGTCAGTAAGCCAAGACACCGGTCGCCCCCGATCCGACCTGTCGGAGAAGATACTAAGAACTCCGCAGGCCGGACCATGGCTCAAAGATACTCCGCTCCGGCAACTTGTCGAGAGCACGTCATACCAGTCCGCCAGGCAAAGGGGGCGAGCGCCGATCTGAAAAACGATCTGCACCCGGTGACTGCCACCACCCGCCTCCGTCTCCACCTTCCGTCCCGAAGGCTAACATTCCAAGAGGTCCAGAACCAGCCTGGCCAAATCGAAGCTCCCGATCTGGCAAGCCTCCTCACGCCCAAATCCAGCCTTCAGAAAAAATCAAAAAAACTCCTTGTTTCGATCTGATACTACTGACCCTTTCGATTTCTCCTCTCTCACTCCTCGATCCCGGTCACGCTGAGTTAGTCGCGCAGACCGTCGCAAGGATTGAACGTGAGGAAAGCCGTAAGGTGAAGCTCATAATCATCGACACCTACGCTCGCGCCATGGCGGGCGGTGATGAGAACTCGGGAAAGGACACCTCCGCAGTGGTTTCGACCGTCGATGCGATCCGCGCAGGGTCAAAGGCGCATGTCATGGTAATTCACCACTGCGGCAAAGATGAGGCGCGGGGAGCGCGGGGACACTCGTCTCTTCGTGCGGCCACTGATACTGAAATTGAAATCACCCGTCCCGATGCCTCCTCGCCCTCAGTCGTTACGGTCAAAAAACAGAGAGACCTTCCTCTGGCTGAAATCACATGTTTCACGCTTGCCCGTGTCGATCTTGGGACCGATAGCCGGGGCAATCTGATTACTTCATGCGTTGTGCTGCATGATGAAGGTTGTGAGGTTCCCACTCGAAAGAAGGGAAGACCTCGAAAAGCTCCGGGAGAGAATTTGCTGAAATTACTCCCTCAGAAAAATACTACCGCTTGGCAGTCCGCCGCGAAGAATGATTTGGGCGTTTCTAAATCGGTATTTTTCGAACTCCTGAAGGGTATAAAGGCAACAGGTTCGGCGGTTTTAACGGAAAATGGCAGATGGGAGGCTAGAATCCAATTCCAGGACCATTTAGCGGACCACAAAACCCTTATAAATACGACGTTTGAGGCCCTTAGTCCTGAATAGTCCTAAATTGTCCGAAAACAAAAACGCGGAGTAGTCCGGTAATTCCCTCTCTCTAGCAGCCTGTCGGACTTAGAGCTAAAAACTCGACCAGTCTCAATAAGGTGGGTTTTAAGGGGGGCTATTCTCAATTCAACGCCAACTCAGGTTGATCAAAATTCGTACAGCCGATTCTCAGCGCGTTAACTCGCTAAG
>JANXMQ010000217.1 GCA_025354565.1 Akkermansiaceae bacterium | reverse complement strand
GGGATCTTGTGAATGGCAGCGGAGCCCTGAACATCTCCGCCAATAGTGGCTCGAAATTTAACATCGACCTCTCTACACTGGGTTTTAATGCCGACAACTTCAATGACCTGACCGGCTATGCTTGGAAGATCGCGGACTTCGGCTCGGTGACCAATTTCGCGGCGGATGCCTTCAACATTGACAAGAGTAACTTCAGCAACACGTTCACCGGCACCTTTGCGGTGGCGCTGGGAGACAGCCCCGGCATCGGCGGTGACAGCAGCCAGATCTATCTGACCTACACCGCCATCCCCGAACCCGGTGCGGCGCTGCTGGGTGGCATTGGCCTGCTCTTCCTGCTCCGCCGCCGCCGTTCTGAAAACTAACAGAGGCTTCCTCTGACTTGCGATACTCTAACTCTTCTGAGGATCCACCCACGCGTCTGTATGATGGAATCGGAAAGTGCATTTCCGCAAAGTTTCGGACGGCCATGCAGGAAGACGGAATCGTGGCGGCGGTTTTCCAACCCCATGGCCGTTTTCGTGAGCGGGCATGGCGGTAGAAAACCGTAGCCACTACCACACTTCACCGATTCTGACAATTCACTGCGTAACATAACATGCGAGCCATCATCCAGCGCGTGCTTGAGTCCAGCGTGACCGTGGCTGGCAGGCGGATTTCCGAAATCGGTCCCGGCTTGCTAATCCTGCTCGGGGTGGAAGATGGCGATGAAATAGAGGATGTGGCATGGCTCAGCGGCAAGGTCGCACGCCTGCGAATTTTCCCAGATGTCGAGGGCAAAATGAACCAATCCGTGAGCGATACCGGAGGCGGGATCATCGTCGTCAGCCAGTTCACCCTTCATGCCTCGACGAAAAAGGGCAACCGGCCGTCGTTTCTGCGGGCCGCAGTTCCGACCCTTTCCGAGCCGCTTTATGAAAAATTCTGCACCGCGCTGGAAGGCGAACTTAGCAGGTCCGTCAGTCGGGGGATTTTCGGCGCAGAGATGAAAGTGGCACTGGTCAACGACGGTCCAGTCACCATTTTCATCGATAGCCGGGCAAGAGAATGAGCATTCTCTTGCATCGTCTGGAGTGCCTGCCTAGCCTGCCGCCGCCGTGCCGATTACTGCCATTCTAGCCCTTGAAGATGGACGCTGTTTCGAAGGAAGCGCCTTTGGAGCCACCGGAACCACCACCGGAGAAATTTGTTTCAACACCTCGATGACAGGCTATCAGGAGGTCATCACCGATCCCTCCTACCGTGGCCAGATCGTCGCGATGACGTATCCGCAGATTGGAAATTACGGGATCAATCTTGAGGACGCCGAGTCCAAGGGGCCGCACATCCGGGCTTTCGTGATCGGCGAGCTTTGCGAGGTGCCGTCCAACTGGCGCTCCAGCCAACCGCTCTCCATCTATCTAGCGGGAAACCAGATTCTCGGCATCGAAGGTATCGACACCCGCGCCCTCACCAAGCATCTGCGCTCGCGCGGAGCGATGCGGGCCTGCGTGACCACCGAGCTGAATGCAGAAGCTGCCATCGCCACCGCCAAGGCCTCGCCCTCAATGGAAGGCATGGACTACGTCCACGAAGTTTCCACACCGGAATCCTACATCTGGTCCGAGGAGTCGCGCGAGTGGGCCTTGCCGAATGAATCCACCGGTGCGACGGGCTCCTACCTGCCCTTGCCGCCAGTGCGCCATCGCATCGTCGCCTATGATTTCGGTTTGAAATTCAACATCCTCCGTCGTCTCCGCCAGGCCGGATTCGAGGTAGAGGTTGTGAATTCACGCACCAGCGCCGCCGAGGTTCTCGCAAAAAATCCCGACGGAATATTCCTCTCGAACGGCCCCGGCGATCCGGCGGCGCTAGGCTACATCCACGAGGAAATCAAGGCACTCCTCGGCAAGCTGCCGATTTTCGGGATTTGTCTTGGTAACCAAATCCTCGCTCACGCTTTTGGTGGCAACACCTTTAAGCTGAAATTCGGCCATCGCGGAGGCAACCAACCGGTCAAAGATCTCCGCACGGGAAAAATTTCCATCACCTCGCAAAACCACGGATTCGCGGTCGATCCAGATTCTCTGCCACCGGAAATCGAAGTCACCCACGTCAACCTCAACGACGGCACCGTGGAAGGTATGAGGCACCGCGAG
Organism: Akkermansiaceae bacterium; assembly: GCA_025354565.1. Lineage (GTDB taxonomy): Bacteria > Verrucomicrobiota > Verrucomicrobiia > Verrucomicrobiales > Akkermansiaceae > Luteolibacter. The sequence goes on along the minus strand of JANXMQ010000217.1, from coordinate 19,892 downwards.
CTGCCCGTGTTCAGCGTCCAATATCACCCGGAAGCCGCACCGGGGCCGAATGATGCGAATTACTTTTTCGAGGAGTTCGCAGCTTTAATTGATCAAGCCAAAGAGATTTAACCGCGAATGGACGTTAGGGCTTCTCATCAATTTCAAAAACCAATACTCGAATGGGAACGGATCATTCTCACCCAATAAATTTCTTCCATTCGCGTCAATTCGCGTCCATCCGCGGTTAAAATTTCCCATAATGAACACCATCATCATCGGCCTCCAATGGGGCGACGAAGGCAAAGGCAAGATCGTCGATTATCTAACCGAGGAGTCCGACGTTGTCATTCGTGGCCAAGGCGGTAACAACGCCGGTCACACGGTCATTGCCAAGGGCAGCAAATACGTGCTTCACCTCCTGCCCTCCGGCATACTCTGGGACTCGAAAATCAATGTCATCGGCAATGGGGTGGTCATCGACCTCATCGGACTGGTGCAGGAAATCACGCGGATCGAGTCACAGGGCATCGTGATCACTCCTGACAAACTATTGATATCGGACCGCGCCCACGTCGTCCTCCCGGTCCACAAAGAACTCGACGCCGCCCGTGAGGCCGCGCTGGGCGAACATAAAATCGGCACCACCAAACGCGGCATCGGTCCAGCCTATGCCGACAAGGTGAATCGTTGTGGACTGCGAATCGCCGATTTCCTCGACCGCGAATACACGGTCCAACAGATCACCCGTCGAGTTGCAGAGGCAAATGAAGTGCTGGCCCGTTACGACCTAACACTCTTCGTGGCGGAGCAGGTGATCGAGGAAGTCTATACCGCTTTCGAGCGCTTGCGCCCGCACATTTCCAACACCATTCCAGTGCTGCACGCGGCTTGGAAATCCGGGAAAAAACTGCTCTTCGAGGGCGCCCAGGGCACCTTGCTTGACATCGACTTTGGCACCTATCCGTTCGTCACCTCATCCAATACCACCGCTGGTGGTTCCTGCACCGGTTCCGGCCTGCCGCCCACGGCGATCGATGCGGTCATTGGCGTGTGCAAAGCCTATACCACCCGCGTCGGCTCCGGGCCGTTTCCTACGGTGGACGAAGGGCTTTCCGAGTATCTGCACGGTCTGGGGCGGGAGTTCGGAGCCACCACCGGACGGCCCCGCGGTTGCGGTTGGCTGGATACCGTGTTGCTCCGTTTCGCCTGCATGGTCAATGGCGTGACCGGACTGGCCGTGACCAATGTGGATGGGCTCGATGAGTATGAAGCCCTGCAAATTTGCACCGGCTACGATATCGACGGCATCGTCCACACTCTGCCGCCCGCCGACCGCAAGGCATGGGATCGCGCGGTGCCAATTTATGAAACACTGCCGGGTTGGAAATCCGACACCACGGGCTGCACGAATTTTTCAGCACTACCTGCCAAAGCAAAAGCCTATCTATCACGCCTAGCGGAACTTTGTGGCGCACCCATCCAGTTCGTTGGAGTGGGACCTGACCGGGTGCAGACTTTGGTGAAAATTACTGAATGAAGAGGCGTTGATAGTGGATAGTTGATAGTTGATTGGAAGATAAAGACCACGAATTCAGCCTCTTCACTATCAACCATCAACTCCCTACCATCAACCCTCTACCTCTTCCCAATGTCCCCCCATCCTGAAGTCCCCCGCCACATCGCCATCATCATGGATGGCAATGGTCGCTGGGCCAAGGAGCGCGGCTTCCCGCGGTTGGAAGGCCACCGGGCGGGCGCAGAGTCGGTTAGAGAAGTGATGGAAGCGTGCATCGAGCTTGGCGTCGAATACCTGACGCTCTACGCGTTTTCCTCGGAAAACTGGAACCGTCCGGCTATCGAAGTGACCGCGTTGATGAGTCTGCTAGACCGTTTTCTCGATGAAAAAGCCAAGGATCTCGACCGCCAGAACGTGCGACTCCTCGCCATTGGCCAGCTTGACCGCTTGCCTGCGAAGACCCGCGCGCTGATCGAGCGCATTCAAACCCGCACTGCGGGACACACGACGATGACGCTGGTTCTGGCGCTGTCCTATGGCAGTCGCGAGGAGATCGTCGCGGCCGCCCGTTCACTCGCGACAGATGCGGTGGCCGGGAAAATCTCGCCTGCGGACATCGACGGTGAATTGTTTGCCTCCCGCCTGCAAACCGCCGGTATTCCCGATCCCGATCTGCTGGTCCGTACTTCAGGTGAAATGCGGATATCGAATTTCCTGCTCTGGCAAATCAGCTACGCAGAAATCGTGATTGTTAAAAAATTCTGGCCCGACTTCCGCCAAGGCGACTTGTTCGAGGCAGTTAGAGAATACCAACGCCGTCACCGCCGCTTCGGGGCCTTGTGAGGAGTTCGGAAGTGCAGAATGAATTCCGCGCTCTGGCTCACAAGCTAGGAAGTTGGACCAGCTTGGTAAATTGAAAAGAATACTTCGCCAAGAACTCCGCTTGCTTGGCGGGGGTGGGGAAGGTCCGGCTTTTCGCCTGCTCAACTCCTAAGTCCGACAGCACCGTCACCGAGATTTGCACCGAGGTGACGCGGCCCGTCGCCAGTTCCGCCGCCGTCACTCCCGTGATCCCAGCGACAACTCCTGCGCCGGTGATTTTGAAGCTGTTGGTGGTTTTTGTGGCATTCGTCTGACCAACGGTGATTGCCACATTGGTCAGCGTGGTCGAGTTCGTTGGGGTGTATTGCACATTGAAGGTCACCGTAAACTGATAGATATTCTCGCAGACAAAGTTTGCAGGATCGGAAACCGTCGTGGCGGGATAGGAGCTAGTAAATACCGTGTCCAACGACTTGGCACCGTTCGTGTAATCCGTTTGACCCAGCAATTTCGTAAATGCGTCATTTGGATTCACCAACAGACGCCTCAGAATAAATGTCTTGGCTGCGGCAACGCCCGAACCCATAGGATCATCATAATTCAGTTGATAGGTCACGCAGGACACATCGCCACCTTTATCCGTAGCGGTCCCGATTTGTCCGTCATACCGATCTGTCGCCGAGGCGAAAAAAACCAGCCTCGTGGCATTGGTGCTCAGCAATTTATCGCCTAATGCCGGACTCGCCGGATTGACACTGATAGCCGATAGCCACTCACTCGTATTGGAACGGCGGGTGACAAGGGATTCGAAATCACGAGCCATCGTGTCGATCATCGACTTCGCCTGGCGGGAGGCACGCAGTTCCGATCGACTGCGATTCCATGTGTCGAGAGCAAGCGAGGTAATGGAGACCAAAACCGTGACAATGATAATCGTGATGATCATCGACACCATCAGTTCGATCAAGGTGAAGCCGCGATTGGAATGAGTCCGTTGGGTTTTCATAGAGGAAATGGATTAACGGCGAATCGCCAGATTGCGGCTGAATACCGGGTTTTTTAAAGTGGCAAACTTGCCGGTGAATGCGGTGCTGGTGAAATACGCAGACGTTTTGGCCGGCATGATGTAGAAGTCGGCGGTGAAGGCGATGACCGCCTCAGCGTAGGCATCGGCAGTGGCTGCGGCAGCCAAGGTCTTGGGATCCACAATGCTGCCGGCGGTGCCGAGGGTGAGTTGACCGGATTTAAAGACCAATTGCGTGCATTTCACCAGATAGATCCCGCCCTCAATGGCTGCGATGTCGCCGGTGGTGGGATCGCTGAAGAGTGGATCTCCCACTCGGCGCATCATCGGAACCACCACATAGTCCCTGCCCGGTAACATGTTGGTGAGTGAAACCACCGGTAAGGGAGTGCCATCCGAGTGTATTTTGGTAGGGTCGGTGCTGCCCCGGTATTGATAGACCAGCAAACCTTTGGTCGAATCCGCAGTATTCGAGCTAGCGATCCAGTCGAAGGCTTTTTTGAAGCCGGTGGTGAATAATAAATTGCCGCGCAAGGTAACCATTTCCAACTCCGCCGTAGAGGCGAGACGGTCGGCCTGTTGGATGTTTAGAGATTTTCGGATGCCATCGGCAGCGGGGGCGAAAACGATCATGAAGCCGGTAAGAAGGACGGCAAGCACGCCAATAGCGATGACCGTTTCAAGCAGGGTAAAGCCGCGATGATGGCGGGAATGAAGGGTGGGTTTCATGTTTAGAAAGAGCTGCCGGGGGCGAGGGATGAAATGCTGTTAGAGATTTGGGCGGGGCTGCGAAAGACCGAGGTCCGGCCATTGCGCCAAACGACAAAACCGCCGAAGTCGCGCTTGCCAGCAGCGGTGACCACAGGTGAAGCGTCCACCGCTCTTCGTGCTCCGTTGCCAATAACGAAACCTGCGCCCGGCGTGGTGCAAATCCCCTCCGAGTTGAATTCGTAGTAGAAATAAGAACCGGCATAAGCGGACTTGGCCCCAGTCAATGTGGGAGTTTCACTTGGAATCGTGCCAATGCTGGTCTTCTGGACTTTAAAGCTATACGCTTTGCTGAAATAGGCCTGATCCGGGAGGATGACACCTCGGTTCGAAAGAGTCCAACTGACCGGGGATTTTTCTACTCCGGTAAGGGGATCCAAGTCGGCGCTGGCCACCAGAATGTGCCGCAGGTTGTCGTTCGGGTTATTGGTCAAAGACTGTGCGATCAGAACCCGCGCCCGAGTCTGCTGGCTGACCGCTAACAGCCGTGCCTCATCAAACAAGGACTCCGCCGATGCCACGCTGCTGGTGACGCTCTTGCCGGTCATGCCGCTCAGGCCGATGGCCCCGGCAGTCATGAGGATGGCCATGATGATCACGACGACGAGCATTTCCACCAGTGTGAAGGCGCGGCGACCGCGCTGTGGATCGACTTTCAAATCTATAGAGTGCATGGGTTTGGTTTCTGGGGTTAAAGTGAATCGCTTTTTCCGATGTCGCAAGTTCAAATGTCAATACATCGCAATTACTCTGGTGTTTTGTTTTGCGGGTATCTACCGCCGTAGGGGCCGTTGGTCCAGATCCATGCAGGGCCGACCATGTCTTGAATGTCCTTGCGGGCGGCGACCCAGCCAAGGAGTTCCTCGGCAAGAGCAGGATTGGCCACCAACGAAGCCGGGTCGCCTTCCCGGCGCGGGCCGTATTTCACCGGGACTGTTTTGCCGGAAACTGCCTCGACAGCGGAAATGATCTCTTTCACCGAGACGCCGACACCGGTGCCGAGATTGCAGCGAACGGAATCGCCACCCGCCGCGAGATGATCGAGCGCACGGGCGTGGGCGTCGGCCAGATCCTCGACGTGAATGTAATCGCGAATGCAGGTACCATCCGGGGTGTCGTAGTCCGTGCCGAAAACTTCGAGATGGTCGATTTCCCCTCTCACCGCCATCATCACGCGGGGTATGAGGTGGGTTTCGGGATTGTGATCCTCGCCGATCAGCCCGTCCGGCGAGCAGCCGCTGGCATTGAAATAGCGCAGACAGGCACTTCGCAGCCCCCACGCGTGGTCGCAATCCTCGAGGATCCACTCGACCATCAGCTTACTTTTACCGTAGGGATTGATCGGCCTCTGGCGATTGGCCTCGGTGATCGGCAGTTTGTCGGGCACGCCGTAAGTGGCGCAGGTGGAGGAAAAAACGAAGACCTTGCAGCCGAACTCTTGCATCACTTGGAGCAATTTGATCGGCTCGGCGGTGTTGTTTTGATAATACTTCAGCGGATTAGTCATCGATTCGCCAACGTAAGTGTAGGCGGCGAAGTGGATTACGGCACCGAACTGGAATTTGGCGAACAGCGAGCGCACAAGAGCCTGATCCCCCACGTCGCCAACCACCAGCTCTACGCTGGGATCGATGATCGCTTGGTCGTGACCGAAGACGAGATTGTCGAGCACGACGACTTTCCGACCCTGGCCGGCCAGCAGACGGACGGTATGTGAGCCGATGTAACCAGCTCCTCCGGTGATCAAAATCGGTGCGCTTGAATGTGTCATGTGTTGCTGATGACCAGAAAACCGAAGAAACCATGGCTCTGTCAACTCATGGAAGTTCTGGTTGAGAAATTCTCGCAAAATCTGATCGAACCATGAGCCATCTCGCCTACCCGATCCACTTGGACGCCATCGCCTCCCGCCGCTCCCGGTCGCGACGCAGGCGTTCCAGCGTGATGCGGGGCCGTAACAGCCAGCGACCGTAGAGCCAACCTGCCACGCCGCCGCCGAAATGACAGGCGTGGCCGATATGGAACCCCGCCCCCATGCCATGGTCCGCGAGGAATTTCCCGAGCTTGGAAAATCCCGGTATGCCCAGCTCTGGATCGATGAGCGCAAGCATGAGACCTGCCAGTAAAATTCCCAGCCCGAGACTTTTCCCTGAAACCGGCAGCGGCATCATCCGCGATTGGGGCGACAGTGTGGTCATCATCAGCAGCAAGGCCACGCAGCCACCCGAGATGCCGACTAACAACGGCGCAGCCACCCCGCTCCGAGTGAGAATCAAGTGGCCGATCCCGCCGCCGAGCACGCCGCCAAGGGTGGTTCTTATCATGGCCCCGCGTCCCGCCATGTGCTCGATCCGTGAGCCGACAAGCAGGATGAAAAGCGCGTTCAGCCCCACATGAAGCCAGCTCCCATGCAGGAAACCGTAGCTCACAAGTTGCCAGATTTTGCCCGAGAATACACCCGCACGGCTAAGTCCGAATAACTCGAACCACGCCCTCGCCGGCTGTCGCTCCCAGCCGCCCACCGCTGTGACAAGCACTTGAATACCAAGAATCACCACCACCCACGACCACGCCGCCGGGGAGTTCCGCAGTTGCCGCAGATTCCGCGCGGCATTAGCAAATGGCGTACCGGTAGAAGACATGACGGCGCGCGGGTTGGGATTTCCTAACGGTTTCTATCAGACCACCACATGCGCCCGTGGTTCGCGGCGTTGCACATCCTCGCCGCCCGCACTGGTCACGAATGGGCCACCTTCGAGCGGAGCGACGCCGGTGAAGGCCACGTCCGGCATGTCCGTGGGCCGCCCGGCGAGCGGGAAATCTTTGCGCAGCGGGAAATACGGATAGCCCTCCCACATCAGGATACGCTTCATGTTAGGGTGACCGGTGAAGGGAATCCCCATCATGTCCCAGACCTCGCGCTCATGCCAATCCGCGCCCACCCAGATATCGGTCGCACTCGCCACGGTCTCATCCTCGCTGACCTTTGCCTTGATCCGCAGGTGCTTGGAATCATCCAGCGAGGCGATTTCATAAACCATCTCGAAGCGCGGCTCATCGCCGAAATGATCGACACTGGAAATGTCCAAGATCATCTCGTAGCCGAAGTCCTTGTGGCACTTTGCCAACACGTCGTGCAACGCGACAAGCTCGACCTTTACGGTCTGCTCGCCACGGAATTCTAGGGTTTCCCAAATTTTTCCGCCGAACGCCTCGCGGAGCTTGATGACATCTGCTGCTGCTGACATGGTGAAATTCAGTTAGGGAGGGAATCAGGCGTTTTCCTCGATGAAGGTCCGCTTCTGATCCATCGTCGAGCCTTCGCCCTCGATCTTGGTTTGCAATTTCATCAGCCCTTCGATCAAGGCCTCGGGCCGTGGCGGGCAACCGGAAATATAGACATCCACCGGGATCAGCTTGTCGATGCCCTGTAAGACTGCGTAGCTGCGATACATGCCACCGGACGACGCGCAGGCCCCCATGGCAATGCACCATTTCGGTTCCGGCATTTGATCCCAGATGCGTTTCACCGCCAGCGCCATCTTGTAAGTGACCGTGCCGGAAACGATCAGCACATCCGCCTGGCGCGGAGAAAAGCGCATCACTTCCATGCCGAAGCGGGAAATATCAAAGCGGCTTGATGCGGTCGCCATCAGCTCGATCGCGCAGCACGCGAGGCCCATCGGCATCGGCCACAGCGAGTTTTTCCGCATCCAGTTGATGGCGGCATCCACGCGGGTGATGATCACGTTGCCTTCGATTTTCGAGTCGTAGGCGGTGTGGAGAATGCTGGGAGAAGGGCTGACCATGGTGCTTGCTGCTGCACGAACTGTGCCTCTGTCTGCCAGCCGCCTCAAGTGGTTTGTGAAATTTTTCACAAACCACTTATCTTGGCTTTTCATGGGCATGGGCGATGATGCCTCGCCCCTCTCAGGTCTGTCAGTGATCGGATTTTTCCCTAGTGTGGAAACCCTGCCGACGTTGCCCCACAATCGCCCCTTGACCCGGACCGCTCCGCCCTCTACCTAGGCCGCCGCATGGGATTTGACACACTTGGGCTCACCGCAGCCGTTTTGGAGGCCATTGAGGAATCCGGTTACACCACGCCTACACCGATCCAGGCGCAGGCGATTCCGATTATTCTCGAAGGCAAGGACGTGATCGGTGCCTCACAGACCGGCACCGGGAAAACCGCCGCCTTCGCACTGCCCACTCTCTCGAAGATCACCAAAATGGGCAAACCCCAGATCCTCGTGCTCGAACCGACCCGCGAACTCGCCCACCAAGTCGCCGAGCAATTTGAGAAATACGGCAAGCACACCGGCATGAAAGTCGCCCTGCTCTACGGCGGCGTCGGCCTCGGCACCCAGTCCGAACAGCTCGCCGCAGGGGCGGACATCGTCGTCGCTACCCCAGGCCGCCTCGTCGATCACTTCTACCGCACCTCCATGCGCTTCGGGGAAATCAAGGTGCTTATCCTCGACGAAGTGGACCGGATGCTCGACATGGGTTTCCTCCCGCAGGTCCGGAAAATCGTCAATCTATGCCCGTGGGAAGGCCGCCAGACCTTGTTCTTCTCCGCCACCATGCCCCCGGCGATCCAGACCTTCGCCCAATGGTGCCTCACCGATCCGACCAGCATCGAGATCGCCCGCACCTCCATCCCCACCAGCGTCACCCACGCCTTCTATCCGGTGGCCATGGACCAGCGCGACGAACTGCTGCTAGAACTTCTCAAACAAACCGACTACCACTCGGTGATGATTTTCACCCGTACTCGCAAGGAGGCGGACCAACTCACTTCGCTGATCAAGACCACCGGCCAAGTGAAAGTGGCAGCCATGCACTCGGACATCAACCAGGTGGACCGCATGAAAGCCCTCGCCGGATTCAAGGCCGGTGAATATGAAATCCTTGTCGCCACCGACGTCGCCGCCCGGGGCATCGACATTTCCAACGTCTCCCACGTCATCAACTACCGCGTCCCGGAAAACGCCGAGGACTACGTTCACCGCATTGGCCGCACCGGTCGCGCCGAGGCCGAGGGCGACGCCTTCACCATCCTCACCGCCGACGAACTCGACTACGCGAAGTCCGTGGAAATTTTCATCGACCAACCCATTCCGCGCCGGAAGTTAGAGGATTTTGATTACATCTACACCGCGCTGTTAGATGACTCGCCCGGCAAGTCCATCCGCCGCAAAAAAGTGGGCGGGAAAAAACGGCGTTGACCTCCTCCTTGTGCTACATCAATGTAGCCACATGAGAACAGCGACCGTCCGTGACCTTCGCAACCACTACACCAGTCTCCTGAGTTGGATCAGTGCTGGCGAGGAAGTCATCATCACCCAGCGCGGGAAAGCCATTGCCAGGCTTGTCCCGGAAAAACCCGATGCCCCGGAAAAGGTGAGCTGGGGCAGTGCTCCCGAAGTCACCCGTGATCGCAGCGGCGAGAATATGTTGTCGGCTCAAGAATCACTCGATCTCATCCACGAAGCCGCCGGCAAATGGTAATCGCTTCGGACACCAGTTTCCTGTTCGCCCTTTACGGGAACGATTACCACAGCGGGACTGCGACTGCATGGATCTCAGACGTTACGGTTCCCATTCGAATCAGCATCCTCAACGATTTCGAGTTGCGGAACGCGTTGCGATTTTCCGAGTTCTGTCGACGAATGCCTCCGGGGGACTCCGCAAGCAAACTCTCTTTGATCGAGAATGCCATCACTGATGGTCGACTCGTTTTGTGCAAATCCAACTTGTCGGAAATTCTTGCTGAAGCCTCCCGTCTCTCGCTTGCCTACACGCTGACCGGCGGCCATCGCGGATTTGACATTCTTCACGTTGCCGCAGCCAAAATCCTTGGAGCGACCCATTTCCTCACCTTCGATGCGAACCAAAAACGCCTCGCCGAAATCGAAGGACTGATAACTCCCCTCTGAATCGAGTCTCTCCCACTATCCTACCATCACCATGTTTGAAAAAAGCGATCAGAGGTTTCTCCAAGCGTTGGAGTCCGATGAGGAGTTGGAAAAACTGCTCAAAAAGCTACGGACGGGGCGCTGTTGGCTTACTGTTTCCGCCGCAGTTTCCCTTGTTGCAACCTTGGTATTGTTCATTATGGCGCAGAAGATTGTCGCAGATCTTCCTCAGGGAGTTGGTGGGGAGCTTAGGATCCTGCCTATCATGCTTTTGTTTTTTCCGGTGTTAAATGCTATGAAATCTCTCAGTCTTCACGGTGAAATCCGAACTCTTCTCGTCTTTAAAAAACTCCGTGACGACAAGAGTGTCGTCACTACTTAGTCATCGCGAGTTATACTAACGCTCAATCGAGTGGCTTGCCGCCTCGGCAAATGCCTTGCCGATGGGTGCCATGACCTTGGCGGCACCGAGGTAGTGGTAGCCGCCGTTAGAAACTCCCTTTAGCCGCTTCCATTCGGCAGGTGTAAAGTTTGTGGCCATGTGCTTCATCTTGTTCTCCATGGAGTCGTCTTTTTCCTCGGCCACTTTGGCATCCACTTTCGGCCAGCAGGATTCCATTTTCTCTTGCAGGGCTTCCAAGTCGTCATCCCAGAAGCGCGCGGTGGGCACCGCCACCACGTTGCCCATGAACTCGGGAAGCGAGGCCACCGCCGTCTGAGCTTGGCGGAAATACATCTGCGGGGCCTTCTTGTCCTCTTTCTCGCCGCCAATTCCCATGACTCCGATCACGAACGGCAGCTTCGGCTGGTTCAGGTCTTTGCGCGTGTCACGGATGAACTGGGCAAGCAAAGTACTATACAGGTCGTATCCACCGGGTTGGTTGTTCTTGTCATACGTCCAGTCGGAAACCAGATCGTTGAAGCCTTGAAACCACACGAAACTGGCCAGTTCGTATCCTTGCTCCGGATCGTAGCCGGGAACTACCCGCTTGATGTCACCTAACACTTTTTTCACATGGGCCACCATCGAGCGGTAATAGACGCCAGTGGCCTCGTTTTTTTCGGTTTTGCTTTTCGCAATATCGTCACCCCGCCGCTTGAACTGGTTCAGTTCAAACTCGCTCCAGACATAAGGCCCGGCTCCGGGTGGCCGAAAATCGGTGTGCAGGCTCTTGCCGCCCCATGAAGTTTTGATGATCAGAATCGGCTCGTTGCGCGCCTTTTCCATGGTGATGCCGAAGGTGAATTCAGGGCCAATCTCCTCGGGCGAGGCACCGAAACCAGCGGTCAATTTGCCGATCTGTTCCGTCGTGTCGTCACCCGCGCAGCCGATGGAGGAAATCCAGACCTTGTCGCAGGTTTTCGGTTTCCCATCCGCACCGCGCATCTCCTTGAGAAGCGGCGCGGTCTTCGGGTCGTCCGCCATGGAATCGAAGGTCGAGACGTTCACATGCCCTTGCATGTTCGACTGGCCTGCGAGGATGAAGACCTTGAGAGGCTTTGCCGTTGCATGGCTTGCTATACCCGGTGCCAGTCCGAGGACTGTCGCCACCATCAATCTTCGTAAAATTCGCCTGTGTTTGCGGGTTGTCATTTTTTCTGTGGTTGGTTCCATGTCGTTCTTATCGTTGAAGCAGGAGGAAATTTCCATTCCCATTATTTATCATTCTGCACATTTTCCACCACCTCGTTCAACGGCCTTCACCCCCAAAAGCAAATTCCTAGCATTCACTTACGCCATTTCGGCGTTGCCGTTCCATGGCGGCGTGATACGGCTTCCCTAATGAATCACAGGGATTGTACCGCCTTTGCCTTATCGCTGGTACTTGCCGCCTGTGTCCGCGAGGCACCACCTGATAGAAACGGACCGCCAGCTCCGGCAGCCGACTATGGTAATCCCGCCAAGACCTACCGAACCTATCTCGAAGCCATGAATGCCCGAAAAAAGCGGCGTTTTTTCATAGTTCCGTTCCACGCTCAAGCCTGCCAATGTCCCGGCCACCGCCATGTTAAAAAAAGACTTTCGTTCCGCCGACTGACCCATGCGTGTCCTCTCCATCGATCCTGCCGTTAGAAACACCGGTTACGCCGTGCTGGAGGGCGATCCGCGCAAACCCGTGGTGCTCGCGTTCGACGTGATTTCCATCCCGAAAAATATTCCCCAATCCGCCGCGCTCTCGGCGGTCCGCACGCATCTGGTGAACATCATCACGAAGTTCCAGCCGGACGAAGTGGCGGTGGAGGGCATCATCTACGTCCAGTCCCACCAGACCGCAATTTCCATGGGAGCCGCTCGCGCCGCCGCGCTCATCGCCGCCGCCGACCACGGACTCAAGGTCTATGAATACTCGCCAAAGAAAGTAAAAATGGCCGTCGTCGGCAATGGCAACGCCGACAAATCCCAAGTCGCCTTCATGGTTCGCGCCATCCTCGGCCTCGCCGAAACGCCGCCATCCGATGCAGCAGACGCTCTTGCCATCGGCCTCGCCCACCTCCAAGCTTCCGATCCACTCAAGGCCAAGCTCCTCGAACGGCGGCTGGTTTGAAATTTTGGATTTCCAATATCACTGTTAGAACCGATTCCTCCAATCCCATGAAACACCATCGCCACCTCCTCCTCATCATCCTGCTGTTGGCTGCCCTGCTGCCACTGCGCGCCGCAGAAACCTTGATCTATAAGAAAGCGGGAGATCGCGAGTTGAAATTGCTATTGGAAAAACCCGCCAATTGGAAAGCCAGCGACAAGCGCCCTGCCGTGGTGTTCTTCTTCGGCGGCGGCTGGGTCGGCGGCACGCCGGACCAGTTCCTCAAGCAAAGTACTTACTTAGCCTCGCGCGGCATGGTGGGCATCCGGGTCGAATACCGCGTCATTCCCAAAGGCGACAAAGGCCCGCCGACTCTTAGCTGTGCGGATGCCAAATCCGCCCTGCGTTACGTACGCTCCCATGCGGCGGAACTTGGCATTGATTCCACCCACATCGCGGCGGCGGGCGGCTCGGCGGGCGGGCATCTCGCGGCCTTTACGGCGATGGTTAAGGGCCTGGATGACGCTCAGGATGACTCTACGATTTCCTGCAAACCCGATGCCCTGATCCTCTTCAATCCGGTCTTCAACAACGGCCCCGGCAACTACGGCTACGAGCGGATCGGTGAAAAATTCATGGCTTACTCGCCCGCCCATCACGTCACCCGAGAAACTCCTCCGACCATCGTCTTTCTGGGCGACAATGACGAGCTGATACCTGTTAGCGTGGTGCGCGACTTTGAAGCCCAGATGAAACAGGCGGGCGTCCGCTGCGAAGTGCGCATCTATCCACAGCAGCGCCATGGCTTCTTCAATAAGAATCCTTATTTCACCCTTACCCTGATAGAATCTGACAAGTTCCTAGAATCCCTCGGCTGGCTCAAGGGGCCGCCCACCCTGACCACGCCAGCGGCCCCAGTGAAGTGAAGTTCTGCGGGAAGCGCCCGCATCGGCTAAACTGCCGCTCAATATGATTTGTGAAAAGGAAGCTGGCCGAAGTAGGACAGCCTCCCGACGGTCTTGAAAACTGCTTAAGTAACCCTTCTGAGTAAGTCACTGAGCGAGTAGTTTTTCGATTTTTTCAGCGAGATCTTCACCGCGCGCATTGAAGTCCACGACCATGCCCTTCTTGTCCACCAGCCACATGGTCGGAATGCTTGTGATGCCGAAGCGTTTCGTGAGAGCACCTTCCCAGCCCTTCTCATCGAAATGCTGCGGCCACGTCATACCCTTCTTTTTCAACATCGCTTCGAGCGCCTTCTTGTCTTCATCGAGCGAGATGCCGACAATCTCGAAGCCGTGCGCGTGAAGTTTGTCGTAGGTTTTTTTCACATTCGGCGCTTCGGCCATGCACGGGCCACACCATGTCGCCCAGAAGTCGATCAACAATACTTTGCCACGCAGTTTCGCGACATCGACCTCGCTGCCGTCGAGCGCGGTAAATTTCAATTCCAGCGGCACGGCCTCTAGCGCCTTTTTTGATTTCATGGTGGCGAGTGTATCCTTGGCCTGTTGGGCAAGGTCCTCGTCCGGGTCGGCCGAGAGACTCTTTGCCAACGCCTCAAGACGTTCGGGAGCGTTTTCTTCTGCTAATTCCAGCAGCGAACCCTTCAACTCGGAAAGATCCGGATCGTCCGGAAACTTAGCGACGTGCGCGAGATATTGTTTTTCCCACGAGGCAAACGCATCCGCGTCCTCGACTTCCGCTGCGGCGAGCGCGACGAGCAGGTGGCTGGCTTTCGTTTGGTCTTCCGCCGATGCATCTTTGTCAGTGCCGATTTCCCGCAGCATAGGCAGCACTTTTTTAAAATCCTTGTTCTCTGGATCTTCCGACAATGCCTCCGCAGCCAGCAGCGCAAACTCGCGGCGCTGCGCGGGTTCGGACATCGCAGGCAGGCCGTGCTTGACCGCGCTGGCGACTTTTTTGAGGAGCCGCTCGTCGGCGTTGTCGTCTTTGTTTTCCGTGCGTGCATCCACTGCTTTATGAAGCGCGGCGAGTGCTTTGGTCGGATCGGCCTTGAGATCCGGCTTTGCGACCGGGCGGTTCGCCGGATCGGCGAGCCGCAGAATTTCCTCCGCTGCGGTGGCGCTGCGCTCGGTGACGACTCCGGCGGTGCCGGCTTCAGTGTCACTATCAGTTTCTATCACATCGACCTGCGCGACCACGTTGCCATTGGCGTCGGCAATGGGGCCGCCACTGGAGCCGGGGCTGTATTCGGAGGTTACTTCGAGCGAGAGCGTCGGGCGGCTCTTCGCCTGCGCCTCGTTAAATTCATCTTCCTCTGTCATGCTCGACTGGCTGACGCGCGCCACGATTCCCTGGGAAAACATGAAGTAATGGCCATTCGGATGGCTGAGGCAAAAAACCGGTTCGCCGGGGAGTGCGCCCGCCCGGAGCGGCAGCGGGTGGATGTCCGGGGCGGCAATGCGTACCAGGCAAGTGTCGGACTCTGGATCACTGGCGAGCAGCTTTTCAACCGGAAAGACGTGACCCTCGGCATCGACGGCGATGGCGTAGGCGTCCTTCATTTCATCCTCGTCGTAAGCGAGCACATGAGCGCAGGTGGAAACGATTCCACCTTCCGCGACGGCGAAGCCGGTGGCGAGGTTGAGATGCCAATTGCCGCACTCGTGGCAGTGATAAAACGCGCCTATCGCCACCGTGCCCGCGCGGAGCCGCTCATAGAGCGCGGTGGGCGAGACCGGGCCGTTGGTGGGTGCGGCAAATTTCACTGGCTCCTTCGACGGCGCTTGCGCGAGGAGCGTTTCGAGCTTCACCAGCTTGTCCTGTTGTTGCAATTGCGCGGCAGCGTCCGTGGCGGATTTGTCAAAAGCAACGTCATCCACGATGTAGCGCGGGGTGGCGGCAAACAGTCCGGAGCCGATGGCAAATCCCGCCATGAGCACGAATGGAAGAGAGGATTTGAGTCGCATAAGGGCCTCAAAGTGCACACGCTGCCGGTTCTGGTCAAGTCTGGCTGGGACGCGGTGGTGTATCAGCCTGCGATTTGCAAGAGTAGGCTCCCGACTGCACGGTGGTGCGGGAGACTTGGGAGCGAATCACTCCTGGGGACTGGACTCAGCTTCGTGGCCTGTCTCAGGGTCTTTGTAGAGGCGTGCCGTGCCAGTATTGTCGTCAACTATAATACAGTGAATCGAATTGACGATTGTTGATTGAGGATTTTTGTTTTGAAGATTCTCAACCTAGCTGAAGATCAAAGATGCGAAACGTAGTCCTTCAGATTCACGAGGGTGGGCGTGGCGCTGGCGGCTCCGATCCCGGCGATGGCTTTGTCGAGCGCTTGGGCATCTTCGCTCGGACCTTTCCCGCGTTCGGACGCTGAGAGGCTTTGACGCATTGCCTGCAACATCGGCAGGAGTTCTTTGGCGTGGCTGCCGTAGCGGGCGAGGTATTCCAGGCATTTTGGGGCTCGCTTGCCTGCGCCCCAACGGTCCATTTCGATAACTGAGACGCAGAGGGCCATGCCTTCGCGGATGTGGAGACGTGACAATAAATCGAGGCCAGCGAGTCGGATGCCATCGGCGAACATTTCATTGCTGGGAGCCATTTTTTCGACCGCCTTTGTGACGGCGGGTAAGAGGGACACCACATCGCGGTCAGTAAGCTTGCCATAGATGCGCCCGAGGGTGCCGCGTGCGGAGCTGTCTTCGTTTTCCAAGAGTGACTGGACGGCTGGATAAAGTAACTTGCGGTCAACGCCGTCCAGTGAATCTGAGAGAATGCTCTGTGGTCCGCGCGCGCCGGGGGGTGGCGAGAAGAGGGCGTTGGCCGCGGCGCGCTGGGCCATCCGGCGCGGATCGTTTGGATTGGGGCGCACCATCATGGTCAGGAGGTCGCTGACGCTGCCCTTGCGTGCTTCGGGTCCAAGCTCGGGGATGGCCTTGGCCGCGAGAATCTGCATCCAGGGATCAGGATCCTTGAGCAAGGCGCACAACTGGGGCGCGGCGGCATCTCCTTTAGGCCCCTGATCGCCGAGCGCTTCGCAGGCACCGTAGCGGGTTTCGCGATTGGAACTCGCAACTAGCTTCAGCAGGGCTGGGACAGCGGACCCCTCGTGCTCGCCGAGGCCCTTGGCGGAGCGCTTGCGCATCGCAGGCGACCAACTCGACAAACCGGCCAGCAATTGTTCTGTCGTGCGGCCTTCGTAACCGAGACCGCGTTTGCCGGTTGCGGAAAAGTAATCTCGCCCGGCGGCGATCACGTCAGCCACCTCGGTCGAATTTAATGCAGGAAAAGAACTTGGTTTTTTTCCCGTTAAGTAAAGACTCTTGAGTGGCATTGCATAAGCCAACATATAAGCCCCGGTGGAATCCCAAGTGGTATATTTATTATGTTCCTCCTCGCCCACGGGCGAACCTTGATATGCGAAGCTGCCATCCCAACCGCGGGCCAAGTCATAATACCAAGCTGTTTCCTTGAGATACGCCCCCGTGGCGAGTGGGCCACCACGGGAAACGCCGGGCATGGCCCAGAGGACATTGAAGAAATTTCCGGTGTGCCCACGCTCGCGCTCGCTGTAGGCCGCGGTGGACATTTTGGCGAAGAAATACGCTGCCTCGCGGTCTCCTAGCAAATCAAACAGCACCGCCGCCATGGAACATTTTCCATTGTCCTCATGCCCCGGCCAAGGCTCGTGATCTCCGTAGGGAATGGCACCTTTGTTCACATACCAGCGCAGGAAACCTGACGACTTGGTAATGGCGCGATCCAAGGCCGGATCGCTAACACCCGCCTGACGGGCGAGCACCATGCCAATGGTGAGAGTGAGGCCCGGTGCATTCATGCAGCCGTAGCCATTCAGGTTTCCGTTAGGCATCGCGAACTTGTGTCCCCACGTGCCCACCGCGCTCTGGCCGAGGGCGGCCTCCATGGTCATGCGCTTCATGCCGGGCAAGACCGACTTGTCGCCCGTGGCCATGGAATACTCGGCAAGGAAGCTGATGGCGTATCCATAGTACCACGTCGCCATGGAATCGGTATGAAATTCCGCCACTTTCTTGGCATAGGCGGCGAGCATGGGGCGGTATTCGGCCTTGCCACTGGCCAGCAGCGCCAGGGCGTTGAGTTCGTCGGGGATCGAGGTGTTACTCAGGCCCTTTTTCGCGATGGCCTGACAGCCGAGTTCGAAGATCTTTTTGGACTTCGGGCAGTCATACGGAGCGGTGACGCTGTAGGCTCCCATGACTGCGAGTTTGATTGAAACGTTCTCGGTTTTGCCTGCGCGCCAACGGAACAGTTTCAACACGCCTCCGACCTTTTCCCCTTCGGCAATCGCGATGGCATTGGCGAATTGGATGCGGGCGTCGCTGCTGAAGCGCTGTTCGCCGACTCCCAGAATGACATCGCCGTTGTTGAGGATGCCGTCGGCAGGCGAGCCTTTTGCGACTGTGGTCACAAGAATTTGCCGGGCCTCGGCGGTCTGGCCCTCCTTGGCGTAAATCCAGCCGTGGGCCCCAGTCGGTCCCAAATTCCAATCATGCGTGCCGTCGGATTTCCCGCCTTGAGTGAAATCGGGAAGTGGGAGATTTCCTGCGGCATGGGCACCCATCGCGTGGTTTGTCAAACCGAGTATCACGCTGGTCAGCGCGATCACTGCAGTCGCAATCAGTTTTCGTTGTTTCATGGTCTGTGCTGTTTGGTGAGTGATGGCAGGGTTCTAGTCACGGGCACCGCCATTACGTCTGCTCTGCCGTCCGATTATCAGCCGAATCCTCTTGTCCCGGTTGGAAGCATGAAATCCAGAGCGAGATTCGATGGCATAAGTCCGCTTGGCGTGAGTCGCTTCGCGCCACCCAGCCATCTCAAACACGATCTTCAAACCCGATCTGCCGCAAGAACCGCTTCAGCAAGCCATCTCTAACTTGCGTCCGGCGGCGGCCTCCGCTGCCAGTTCGGCCTCGAAATCCGCCTCCAGCTTGGCCTGAATTTCTTCCTCACTCATCTCGGATGTGTCCTCGGCGGCGGCTTGCTGGGCAGCTCGCTGCGCGGCCAGCTTTTCGGCCTTCTCGTCCTCGCGAGCCATGCGCTTATCCAGCTTCTTCTGTTCCCGTTCGCGGCGTTTTTGGTCTTTGCTTGGTGTGAAGGCCATCGGTCAATCTATTTAGTGGTTCGTGTGACAGGTCAGTCCTGTTCCTTTCGGCAGCGACGCTTGCTGCGCGTCCCCATACGTTTCGATTGCCCGACGAAGCAATAGAAATTTTAAAATCCTTCAGGCGAAGGTCGTCAGTTCCGCAATGTCCGATCTGGCGGAGGGATGGTGACTCGCAGCGTCCGCTCACTTGACGGCCTTGAGGCGTCCGAAGAGCGCGGAATTGGAACCTTTGGCAACCGTGACCACTACGGTATCCGAGCCGGTGGTGGGGGTAGCTGGAGTGATCGTCACACTCCCAGCGGTGGTGGCCGGGATGGCGACGTCCGTCCAACCAACGAGATCGGAGCCGTATTGAAAGGTCAGGGTGGTGTCGGTCTGAGAACTGCTGAGGCGGATGAAGGTGAACACGAGGTTCGACCCGGAGGCGTCCACGGTGGGGAGGATGGATTGGCCCGAGGCGAGTGGATCGCCGCCGAGGATGTATTCGAGGAGGTTGGAAATGCCGTCGAGGTCGGGGTCTTGGAGTACGCCATCATTGACCCCGGCGGTGAGGCCCTTGAGCTGCGCCCATGAGGAGTAACCGGATTTTACCAGTTGGACGAGCTTGGCCGTGGTATCGACTTTCACCGCGTAGCCGGTTGTCAACGCGGGGCTGATCGTGGCGAAGGTGGTGCCGGTAATCGTGTCGGTGTAGCTGGCGATGGTGTAGGTCGAAGCGGTTAGCGTGCCGGACACGGTCAAGGTGGCGGCGGAAATGTCGAGGTTGCCAGTGACGGCGAGTAAGTCGGAGGTCGAACCGCTGACATCACAGGCGTAAGTGCCGGCGAGAACCGTGCTGCCTGCGGCCAATGTGCCGACGCTGCCGGGGCTCACCGTGCCAGCCACGCCACCGCCTGCGGTGGCGACGGTCAAAGGTCCATTCACGGTGCCGGTGCCGATGAGGGTGGGGGAGCCGCTGGCGGTGGACTCACGACCCTAGCGGGAGGCACCTTATCCATCGGGAATTCCCTCGCCCTTCAGAGCAGTGCCTTGAACGCCACTGGCAGCGTGACCAGGGAGGCACAGACTTTAACTGAACAATTTCCGGTCCAGCGACCGATACTGGATCGCCTCCAGAATATCATTCGGGCGGATGTCCGCCGCGCCTTCCAGATCCGCCAGGGTGCGGGCGACTTTTAGAATCCGGTCGTGCGCCCGCGCGGAGAAATTCATTTCCTCCATC
>JANXMQ010000148.1 GCA_025354565.1 Akkermansiaceae bacterium | reverse complement strand
ACTTGCATCGGCGGCATCAGCCAATTGAGCGATGGAGGTGGCATCCTTGCCTTGTTTGACGGCGTTTTCGACGACGGCAATGAGCCAATCCGGTAAGTCGGTAAGGATGGCCAGGGTTTTGGAGACGACGGATTTGCCGACACGGGTGGACTGGCGAAGGAGGATGGAAACGTATTGGCGACCGCCACTTGCTTTGGAATGCACACGTGAAACAAACATGACTACTGATCAATAGAGTAATTATCGTATAATTCAAGTATATAATTTATTAATTATAATATATTCTGCCTACATTCGAAAAACAAAAAATCGCTTTAATTCGTTAGTGGTGAGTTGATTATATCAGAAAATGACTCGGAATGGCTGGAAGTTCCGGTGAAGCATGAAATAAGCAGCAGACACACATCGCCGGCGGCATTTCCCGGAACGCTCGATCCCGGCTACGCTGTGAGGTTCGGCGGAATAGCAGGTAAGGGTGAGGATGGCTCGAAATGAGCACAGTAGGCGTTAGAGTCCGTCAAGATATTGAGTTATACTGACACGCGTCATGATTTGTAATTTTGCGCTATAGGAGTGGCGACCTTATTGTCGCCTCTTTGCCGTCAACACGAAAGAACGGGACAATAAGGTCCCTTCTTCTTATTCCACAAATCCTGATGCGCGGCAGTCCACATCCCGTGTGGTCATTGGGCTTGCTGGCAGGGGGATGGCCGTGACAACTTGCACAGGATTTGAGCACAGTTCGAAATTCCCAGCTCGATGGCTTGCGGGCCTTTGCGGTGCTCGGGGTGATGTGGCATCACTGGGTGCCGGCGGTGTGGCGTGGCCCATGGCCGTTTGAAATCGGCCTGTTCTTTTTCCTGACACTAACAGGATTTCTGATCACTCGCATTCTGCTGCGGGAACGGACCGTCTGTGAGTGCGGCGGGGGCAAGTGGCGGGTCAAGACCTACCTGCATTTTCAAAAACGCCGGATGATGCGGATTCTTGTGCCGTGTTACGCGGCGATGCTTTTCGCCATCGTTGTGGGGGCGCCGGACATCCGGCAAAACTTCCCGGTCTATTTCCTGCATGTCTCGAATTTTCACATTGCGGGCATGAACGGCTGGCCATCCGGGACGGCACACTACTGGACTATGGCGATCCAAATGCAGTTCTATCTGGTGTGGCCGCTGGTGATGTTTTGCATACCACGCCGCTTCCTAACAGCGACCTTGTTTGTGTGCGTTGCGCTGGCCCCGGTATCGCGGATGATATTCGCCCGGTGCTTTCCCGAAATCCACCATGTCGAGGCGATCACACTCACCGCCATGGATTATTTCGGAGTGGGTGCCTTCTTGGCGCTCGCGCTGGAGCGGGGCATGAGTCGGGGTGATGTTAGAATGACCCGGATTGCCTGGGTCGCCTTCCTCGGCTACGCCATCCTCTATGTTTTCAACGAAATGGGACAGCCGGTCGCAGGCTTGCGGTATATTCAACAGACTTTGGTATCGGTGGTTTTCGCCGGCGTGATTTCATCGACACTTGCGGGCTTCGATGGACTTCGTGGCAAACTGCTGGATCATCCGGCGGTGCAGCATGTCGGGCGCTTGAGTTTCGGCTTGTATCTCTTTCACACGCCGGTGCCGCTGTTTTTGGGGCATGTATTGCCCTTCCTGTGGTCGCCGTTTTTCACCGGTCCATGGCAG
Organism: Akkermansiaceae bacterium; assembly: GCA_025354565.1. Taxonomy (GTDB): domain Bacteria; phylum Verrucomicrobiota; class Verrucomicrobiia; order Verrucomicrobiales; family Akkermansiaceae; genus Luteolibacter. The sequence continues at coordinate 5,557 of JANXMQ010000148.1, read as the reverse complement.
GCATTGCGACTGCTGGTTTTCGGACTGACTTCATGGGGTCTGGCGTACTTGTGTTGGCGATTTCTGGAAACTAGGACCGCCCATCCTAGCAGGCATGTTGTTGCAAATCCGCCAAATCAATAATCTCCAGCGCGGACTCAGGGTCGCTTCGAGGACGACTTCCGCCGCGAGCTGATGCACATTCGGCGTCTTGATCCTCTGCTTCAATGGGTGGGATACCTGTTGGCACAGAGCCTGAATTTCATCGCAGGGTATATTTGCCGCGTCTATTTAATTTCCGCCCTAAATTTTTTCCACGCGGTCATCGTGCGTGACAGCACTTCACGTGGTTCATCCTTGATGCCGAAGCCCTGAAAGCCGATCGGACCGACGTAGCCGGCGGCATCTAATTTTTTCAGAAACGCTCCCACCTCATAGCTGCCGCGATCCAGTGGCTGGATCAGCCGGTCCCAGCCCATCTGCCTGGTGTCGCCCTTGTCCGCGCCGTTGATCGTGACAAACATCAGCCGTGGCATCGCCGCTTTCAGCACCGGTTCGGGATCACGCTCGGCACCCTCCACCTTCAGCCAATGGCAGAGGTTGAAGGTCACCCCGACATCCGCCCGGTTCATTTTATCAGCCACTCGAATCGCGTCTTCCACGCGTTCAAGCCACAGACCGGTGTGCGGGTAGAGGGCGATTTTCACCCCGTGCGGCTCCGCGTATTCGGCGATCTCTCGCAGCCCCGAGATGGCGATGTCATCCGCTTCGGGCGAGGATTTTTGGAACGCTGTTTCGCCGTTGAAAACTTTTGCCAGCGCGATCCAAAGCACCGTGTGATGGCCGTGCATGGCGTCGATCATCTGCTTCAACCTCAGGTCGAGCACGGTTTGTTCGGCGTGAAACTCAAGGGTCAGATAGCCGTTGAAAAACTTCAGCCCCCCGGCCTCCAATGCCGTTGCCATCGCCCCGTCGCCTGCACTGCCGCCGAGTCCGTCGTAGCCCAAGTCTTTGAGCATTGGCACGATCACCGCCGGGCCGCCGCGCGCGATCGTGTTCATAGCGAAAAATGCCGTCCTTCCTGCTGCGGCATTCTGAGCGGGCAGTGCCAAGCATAGAACGGCATGGAGGATGAGGCTTGCTTTCATTGTTTGGAGTCCTTCAGAATGTTATTCTCTAACCACACTGCGGTTGTGTTACGAATTCGTGAGGATAGGATCAAGACAAAAGCCCCGCCCGAAGTGAGCGTAGTATTTAAGAATTCTCAATAAGCTGAATAGGCACAAAATTTTCACAGTTTCTTTTCCCAAAACATGGCCCGACCAAACTCAGGATCGAGCTCGTAACCCTGATACCCACAGGCGCGGTATGCGCTTTGGGCGATGGTGTTACCCTCAAGAACTTCCAGAGTTAGTTTGCAGCAACCGAGTTCTCTAGCAACATTCTCGGCCTTTTCCATCAAGCGCTTGGAAAGTCCTTTTCCCCGGTGATCCGCGCTGACAACTACATCGTGAATATTTAGAATCGGTTTACACTGGAAAGTGGAAAATCCCTCGAAGGAAATGATCAAACCGGCAGGGTCACCGTCCATGAAAGCGAGGATCACATGCGCGGTGGGACGCTTCGCCAACTCTTCAGTTAGGTTGGCCTTCGCCAAGTCCGACAATCCCTCACCGCCGCCCATCGGGTCGCTCGCATAGCCATCCAACAGCCGCACGATCGCGTCCGCGTGATCAGGATTCAGCGGGTCGGCGATCAGTATTTCCAAGGAATTCATCAATGTCCAAGGATGCTTAGCCCTCCACCAGTCGGCGACAATCACAAATTTATTGCAGGGCCCATCGCGGAAGTCCTTGAAAACAAGAGTAAATGCGCCTGTTTGGTGTATAAATTGTCCGCCGTAGAAGGCGGCTTCCTCGAGGTGAACGAGCTTGTCAGTCCTCTGAAAGCCCGCATTGCCGAACTCGAATCTCAGCTTGGAAAAAAATCCTCATGAATCCACGACCACCCCTACCACCCTTCACCGAAGAGAGCGCCCGCCAGAAAGTCCAGGCGGCTGACCTGAATGGCAGACCCGAATGGCACGATATATCTGCTAGATCGGAACGCCACAAATCCGGCCCCCGCTAGCAGGTGGATATACCCCTCCCGTCCGAGAATTTTCTTGCCACATCAGGGATTTTTCAGTCAGACTGCCCCTATAGCCCTCGCGGATATCACGCCCCGACATGCTACGTATAAATACTGTTCTGCAAGAAATAACAAAACCCACAATCATGATATTCCTGCGACTTATTCTAGCTTGCGCGTGCATTGTCTCAGCCGTGAATCGTGCATCCGCTGATGTCCCGGCTACAGAGTATTTTGTGGTCGATAGTGCTAAACTTGTAGCGCTCGCCTCGGACGACACAAAGCTTGACACGCTCTCGAGCGATCAGCTTGCTAAAATCAGTGTTTTGAGTGGTTCATACACAGGTGAATTATCTATGAAATCTGTGGCTGCCTGCTTCAGAATCGACGCACGGTTTACCTCTGCGTTTGCCGACGCCAAAGATTCGATCGACTACAACATTTCGGCGAGTTCCAATTCTAAGGCATGGGATGTTTGTTCAGAGCAGGGAAGCGCAAGAAAGATCGGAAAGCAATTTGTGTCAGAGAACTGGCGAAATCACCCTTTGGCCGTGGTTTTACGGTTTCTCGATCTCAGGCATTGAATCCAAGAAGCCATGGAAGTCGAGCCACGCAACCCCTATCAGCCGCCCTGTTTTCATGCTCTCCTTTATAATTCAAACCTCAACCCCGTGATCGACGTATGCCCTCGCTGACAGGGTTGCGTGCTCTTTTTCGTTAGCCGCTGTTACGCGCATCCTGTTCTAACGAGAGCTTTTTGCCATGCCTTCCAAGGAATTGACGCCATGAGCAGCACCGATGACTGGCGCGCGGTCTTTCTCGATCGCGTGGACACTTCTTTGGTCAGCGACAGGCAGCGGTGCGCGGAGTTACACGACGTTTTCCAACGGAACGAGGGTGTCGGATGAAGCCCGCCCGACCACTGCCTCGCGCCGGAACCCGTCGCCCTGTCCGGCACCTACGACGCCACCGCCGCCCGCGCCGAGCTCGCCTGGTCCCCGGTGACAGACGGCAATGTCACGGAACTCCAACTCCGCGCCACCGTCGGCCCCGAGTACGATGCGGCGGACGAAACCATCCTCACCACCCTCCCGGCGGCAGCCCCGCCCGCCTGGGCCGGCACCTTCGGCCTGCTGGTCCCCGGCTCCGCCACCGCCTTCAAGCTCTACACCCTCACCGCCACCGTCCGCGAGCGCGGCAGCAACGCAGTGACAGTGACCCGCCCCGGATGATTGCCCACCGGGCGGCGCAGTGGGGATTCTCGCCCCAGCCGCCGGGGCCTTGATATCCGCTAGAGCATCCCACCCGGAAATGCCCCGCCAGAATTTCCTGATATACGCACGCGGAATTCAAAAATCCTTGTGAAATTAACGATTTCTGGCAAGCCTGCCGCAGATGAATTGTCTGGATATCACTGCCGGACATGATACGAACTCAACTGTTCGCCACAAATACCCAATCCTTCAAATCATGTCCATGGCCACCATCGCCGGAATTGTTACGGGTCTGATAGCGACTCAATGGATGCCGCTTCCTAAAAGGAGACTGCTGGCTGGTCTGATTCCATACGGAATGCTTATCGCTGGAGCTGATGGTCTCGCTATTCTCGAACTTCCGCAGGTCGCAAAATCCTCATCTGTTGTCGGGAATAAGCTTGTTTTTGGGTTGCTTGTGGGCTGTGGAGCGGGCTATTTCGTCCGGTGGTTTCGCGTAGAAATAACGTTGTGGTTCCGCAGCAGGAGAGAGAAAGATTACTAATTGTGTGTCACTTTGAATACCACAAGCAGCTATGGAAATAGGTGAAAACTTACGTCTCGCGACTCGCAAGTTTATGTCGGTTTTCATAGCTAATCCGCAGGTTGTTTTTTACTAATCCAAGCCCCTTAGTTAGGCGCGATCTCTTGAAGTGTTATGTGCGTTCGCTTGTCCTCCGTAAAATATTCTGTGAACAATGCGTGCGGTCCTTGCGCGATCACGTACTGCGTTAATTCTGTCCGCTTTAAATGATTTCCTTCGAGCGTGTAGGCGTAGATTTTCCCAACCGATTCTGTTTTCCGGGGATTACCAATTCTCATCGTCACGATGCCACGCTTTCCAAGTTGCGTGATCTGCCCAACATAACATGTATCTGTATCAATGTCAGGTAAAATGCTATCAATAGTGTCGGGCTTTAACTCAATGCCTTGGGATTTTGAATAGCCATTGCCAGCCGAATCAGCAATATACATGACCCAAGCAGGTGTATCGTTATTTGCAAGAGCTGTATCAAGATCAGATTTAAGCGACAAAAATATTTCGTTTTTTCCATCATTATTAATGTCGGCTTCCCACTTTAAAATCTTATCGCCTGCTAGAATAGTTAGCCCAATTTTAAAATCATTTATTGGGTTGATAATGGAAGCGAAGGCAAGGGGCGGCAGAGCAAGAACGCTCAACAATATTACAAGGTGTGTCTTCATGGTGTGATACTATTAATTTGCGAATTTACTGATTGAACGTAATCTCGCGAATTCTGATAAAATTGCCAAAAGCGAGTTGACGTCCCGCTCTGTGAACGAGTTCTGCCATGCCAACATGATTTCGTCAGGGAGCCATTTACCTTTCTGTCGGTAAGCGGCAATTCATAACAATAATGACGATTATTTACGCTTCTTGAGCAGCAGCCATGCAAGACCGATTGCCGCCACGATGAATATCAAGATAACGCCCCAGGGCATTGATGAGGCTGGTTCCTTGCTTGATAGTTGTGCGGGCTTTGCTTCAGTTGTCTTTGGTGCAGGTGGTTGCTCCTCTGACGGCGGCTTTGGTGATGGGGTGGTTTGTGTTGTAGTTACAGTGTCTGTGATCAATGCACTGACGGCAGCGCTTCGGGTGAGATGTCGAATCTGTTTCAGCCTCTCCTGCTCGTCTGCTAGTTGGTGTTGGTTCCGTAGATTGAACTGTCCTGACGTATCCACTGCCCGCCATAATGGGTTCGGCTGCTGCAAGTATTCAGCAAGCGAAATCATTTCTAGGACTGGTTTTTCGCTACTCGAATAGGGTGCAATCGCAGCCTCCAACTGTTTCTCAAAATCTGCTGCGGATGCATCGAACGACTCTTGTCGAGCGACTTCGCCGTTCTGATCGTAAATAATAAGGCGAGGCCAAACGCCTGCTAGCAAGGTCGCGTAAAGATATTCGCCGTTTGAGACTTCCCAAGTATCGGTTGATTCGATTTTAACATCTTTGCCGATGGCGATGCTGTGCCATGCATCACTTTCCCAATTGCCAGCAGACATCGTATAGAGTGGCGCAACGGACTTAAATCTGCCTCCTCCGCCAAATCCGTGGGTAAAACCGGGGGCTAACCGCCGCGAAGCGGCGTGAGCCTCTTGAAAGTTGTCCACGACAGACCGCTTCGAGAATGGGTCTGTAACTCGTCGGAGAAGTGGACTGTTGTGGGCAACTT
>JANXMQ010000121.1 GCA_025354565.1 Akkermansiaceae bacterium | reverse complement strand
AGTTGCCCACAACAGTCCACTTCTCCGACGAGTTACAGACCCATTCTCGAAGCGGTCTGTCGTGGACAACTTTCAAGAGGCTCACGCCGCTTCGCGGCGGTTAGCCCCCGGTTTTACCCACGGATTTGGCGGAGGAGGCGATAAAAGAATGAGCAGCATACCAGCCATCGATTTATTTGCCGGACCCGGCGGCTTAGGTGAGGGATTTAGCCAAGCAGGATTCGAAATCCGCCTATCTATCGAATGCGATCCGGAAGCGAATCAAACCCTTCAGTTTCGTGCCTTTTGCCGTGATCTTGTCAGGAAGAAAGGTGGGCTTGAATCACTGAGTCGGTTTTTTGAGAATGGTGCGAAGATCGCCGATCTCTACAACACATATCCTTCAATAGCGAACCATGCGATAAATGAAGCGTGGCTTGCGAGATTGGGAACGACCCCGGATTCCGAAGTCGATGACAGAATCAGGGCAGGACTCGGCGGGGATAAGAAATGGGTGTTGATAGGCGGACCACCATGTCAGGCTTACTCACTTGTTGGGCGTGCGAGGATGAGAGGGACGAAGCCAGACTTTGAAGACGATCATCGCCATTTCCTTTACAAGGAGTATCTGAGGATTGTGGAGGAGCATCGTCCCACGATTTTCGTGATGGAGAATGTGAAGGGTATTCTCTCCGCAAATGTGAAGGAGACTGCTATTTTCGCGCAGATTCTTAGTGACCTTCGGGCACCAACGTGTGCGTTAAGAAAACGTCAGAGTTCCCGAGGGGAAGTGGAATATGAGCTACATTCGATTTCGGTGTCGGGAGACACTCTCGGTTCGGATTTTGAACCGAAGCAGTTTCTGGTTCGTGCTGAGGAATTCGGAATTCCCCAGAAGCGGCATCGGATATTTATCGTCGGAATCCGAAAAGGAACAGGGATAGAGATGAATTACCTGAAAGGCTGCGATTCGGTGACCACTGTTGGCGATGTGATCGGAGATTTGCCGAAACTCCGGAGTGGTTTTTCACGGAGTGCCGTTGGTGATTGGGGCGCTTCCATTGAGAGGATAAGGAGGGAGCCGTGGTTCCGCTCACTTGCAAAGTCCGAACTGAAGTTATTTCAAATGCTGGAATTTGAATTGAATCAACTGGGTAAGGTTCAGAACAATGGATGCAACGTCGCACAGTCGAAGCAACGATCCAAACCGAAGAAGCTTTCGGAGTGGTATAGAAAAATGAATTTGTCATTTATTCTCAACCACGAGTGCAGGAATCACATGGCGGGCGATTTGCAGCGCTACTTCTATGCGGCCTGCTATTCCAAAGTTTTTAACAAGAGTCCGAAGATCTTGAATTTTCCCCGTCAACTCTGGCCCGCTCACGCGAACGTTCAGAATGCTGGCGATAAGGTGATTTTCGACGATCGTTTCCGTGTGCAATGCGAAGGCGATTCTTCGACGACGGTGGTCTCTCACATTTCCAAAGACGGGCATTACTACATCCATCCAGATCCCAGGCAGTGCCGGAGTTTGACCGTCAGAGAGGCGGCACGACTTCAGACCTTCCCTGATGATTATTTTTTCACGGGTCCCCGGACGGCGCAGTACCACCAAGTGGGCAATGCCGTTCCTCCCTATTTAGCATTTCAGATTGCTACCGCGCTGAAGAAGTCCCTCGCTGGCAAATAAATGATCTTTTTGCCTGGCAACCTTGGACGGACCTAGTAAAGCGTCGGCATGAACATTTGCACCGGTATTCCAAGTTCAAGTAAAGAAGCCACCAGTGAATTGGAATCGACGCTTGGGTTGCCGCTCTATTCCTTGTCCAAGGACAAATTCGTTCGCTCTTGGTGCGCAGTGAGCTACTTGAATCCCGGTCTTCATCCCGATGGTTTCGATGAGGCTGACAGCGGTTGGCGCGAGAGCCTCAAGCCTTACGCGATTGAAGCATGGCGGCGAAACGATTTGGGTGAACTGTCGGACAATGAGATGTATCCAAGTGATGCTGCTTGGGCTGTACTTTATGACCAGATGCATACCCATACGGATGATGAAATGACTCGGCGTCTTGAACTCAAGACCGGGTTCGCGACTGTGTGAAGCGCCTGATTTCAGGACAGGAATCCCGGGATGCGGCGGGTGAGCCATTCGCGTGCCGAGGCGGTTTTCAGCGCGCATTCCCAGATGGTCACCACATGCCAGCCCATTACGAGCAGGGCTTTTTCATTGCGAACATCGCGTGCGCGGTTGCCGGAGATTTTGGCAGTCCACCACTCCGTCCGGGAGCCCGGAATACGGAAGGCCGGACAATGTTCATGCCCATGCCAGAAGCAGCCGTGGACGAAGATGACGGTGCGGTATTTCGGCAGGACAATGTCGGGTTTGCCGGGCAGTGACTTGTTTTTCGGACCGTTGACGGTGAATCGGTAGCCGAGCCGGTGGAGCATTGAGCGCAAGGCCAGTTCCGGCCCGGTGTCGCGCCCGCGGATGCGGGACATGACCTCGGCTCGTTTTTCCGGAGCGAAGACGTCGGCCATGAGTGTACTAAAACTACGGGTTTGTGTTCAAGATGCCGGAACGAGATTGAACGGATGTGAGTCGGTAGTCACGCAAACAGCCGCACCTGAGCTAACGAGATAATGGCGGTTTCCGCTGCGAGGAGATCCCGGGCATTGGCAATGTCGAGCCAGTTTGGAACTGTGGCGGGGTCATGCACAAGCACGAGGGTGTCACGGGCACAGGTGAGGCCGCCGTGGAGGAGGCGCAGATCTTCGGAGACATGAACCGGCGAATTGACACACCCCACCGGGTGATGTAGAATTTACAGCATGACACGTACTCAGATCCAGCTTCCGGACGAACTTTACCAACGGGCCAAGGCATTCGCCGCACAGCGCGAACTCTCGCTGGCCGAGGTCACACGCCGTGGGCTCGAATTGTTTCTCGACCGCTTTCCAAGCACCGGGCCAACCCGCGACGCGTGGCAACTTCCCCGTGTCGATGCCGGCGGCATCAAGGTTCCCCTGGAATCCCTGCGCGACATCGCGGTGGACGATGAAAGCACACGCAGCCTCGACGACCGATGATCTCGCTGGATACCAACATCCTTCTGCCCGCAGTCGAGTCCCGGAATGCCGATCACCCGAGGGCGGCGGCTTTTGTCGAATCCCTTCAGGATCGCCAGGATGTCGCGATCAGTGAGTTCATCCTGCTCGAACTCTACGTGCTGCTGCGGAACCCCTCTGTGCTTGCCAAGCCCCTCTCGCCCGCCGCTGCCGCCGATGTCTGCGAGACCTTCCGCCAGCACCCGCGTTGGCAGGTCATCGGCTTTCCTACCGATAGCCGGGCATTTCACGATGCCTTCTGGCCGAAACTCCGCGAGGCAGACTTCGCCCGTCGCCGCGCCTATGATTTGCGAGCCGCGCTACTCCTCATCCAGCAAGGCGTCACCCAATTCGCCACCGTCAACGAAAAGGACTTCCGCGAATGCGGCTTTCGGCGGGTCTGGAATCCGCTCAACGAATCCTGTGCGGCGTAGATGCGCATTTCGAGCCTTGCTACATGGTACGCGTCGTCCCCGGCGACATTTTACAAGCCGATGGATTCCAGTTCGTGCCAGGCATGTCTGGTGGCGATGTCTCGTGCGGTGGAAGTGGAGAGCAGGACGGGGTCCGGGGTGATGCCAACGCGCCCGAGATCCAGACGGTCGGCGTCGAGGCAGACGGCGAGGGTCGGATCGATCTGAGGTGCGGCACCGTTATGAATCTTGCAGGCGGTGACGAGGAGTTGCATGCGGGTGTCGTCGAGGTGGAAGTGTCCTGCCTCGCGGAATTCGAGCGCCAACTGCGCGCCGCGCGGACCGTGCATGGGGTCGGCATATTCGTTTTCCCGACAGGAATCATGGAACAACGCGAAAAACCGGACAACCTCCTCGTCGGCGGCATGATGCCGGCAGAGATAGAGGCCGTTGCGCAGGACCGTGCGCCAGTGGCGCGGGCCATGGTCGGTGTGAGTGCCGAGGCGGAACTGGGCGGTGACGAGTTGCCAGAGTGGAAATTCGGAAGGGGTGAGCATGTGGTTGGAGATACTGCAGGGGTTATACCAGGGAATACAGCAACCATCAAGCCCTCGCAAAGCGCAGTCTGTTTCGACTGCCTAACCAAGCGGTCCATCGCGGCTCGGCCTCGATTCTAACAATCGGGGGTGTCGCGGGTCAAATTCCCGCAACCACGACCCAACAACAATCCACAGAAATGCCCATGAAATCAAGAATTGCCACGCCCTGCGGCTCAAAAAGAGAACAATGGTCGGGCTGGCGGGATTCGAACCCACGACCCCCTGCCCCCCAGGCAGGTGCGCTACCAGACTGCGCTACAGCCCGTTTTGTGAACGGAGGGCGAAAGAATCAGGGGAAATGCGGATTGGCAAGCACGGAAAATCATGACATTCCAAGTGCCACATGAATCGCATCAAAACCGCCATCGTCGGAGCCAGCGGCTACACCGGGATGGAATTGCTTCGTTTGCTCCTCGTGCATCCTGGGGTGGAACTGGTCGCGGCCACTTCACGCCAGGAAGCGGGAAATTCGCTGGCGAAGGTATTTCCACGCTTCCACAAGGCTCCCGGAGCGGAGTTGGTTTTCATGGCACCTGACCCTGACAGGATCGCCGCCACCGGAGCCGAGGTTGCATTCCTTGCGCTGCCTCACGGCGTGGCAGCGGAAATAGCCAGCGCCCTGCTTGATCGCGGCCTGCGGGTGATCGACCTGAGTGCGGATTTCCGCCTACGTGATGCGGCCGTTTATCAGGAATTTTATGGTCACCCGCATCCCGCCCCCGACTTGTTGGCGGATGCCGTTTATGGCCTGCCGGAAGTCCGTGCGGAGGAAATCGCCGCTGCCAGACTGGTCGCTGCGCCGGGGTGTTATCCGACGAGTATTTTGCTGCCTCTGCTGCCATTATTGAGAGAAAATCTGCTCGAACCGGAAACCATCGTCGCGAACTCCATGAGCGGCGTCAGCGGTGCCGGACGCAAGGCCGACCTCAGTCTATTGTTCTGCGAGTGCAACGAAAGCGCCCGCGCCTATGGTGTGCCGAAGCATCGCCATCTGTCGGAAATCGAGCAAGAACTCAGCCTCGCCGCCGGGGAAAATGTGGTCATTTCCTTCATCCCCCACCTCATCCCGGTGAACTCCGGCATCGTCACGACCACCACTGCGAAACTCCGTGATGGCGTGTCGCCCGATGCCATTGGTACGGCACTCGATGCCGCCTATCAGGATGCCGCTTTCGTCCGTTTACTCGGTCGCGGTGGCTGCGCGGATACGAAAAACGTGACCCGCACCAACTTCATCGACATCGGCTGGCAGCACGATCCACGCACCGACCGTGTCATTCTCATGAGCGCGGAGGACAATCTCGGAAAAGGCGCGGGCGGCCAGGCGGTGCAATGTTTCAACCTGATGTTCGGATTTCATCCCATTGATGGATTGCAAAATTTTTAGGCAGCGCACAATCTGCGCCGCTGCTTCCCCTCCCCGACCCATGGACTTTCCTTTTACCCGACTCAAAGGTGGCGTTGGTGCGCCCTTGGGATTCCTCACCAGTGCTGTTAGCTGCGGCATCAAGAATCCTGATAGCAAACGCCTCGACCTCGCCCTCATCTACTCCGAGAAACCGTGCAACTCGGCAGGTGCCTTCACCACCAATCGCGTGAAAGCAGCTCCTGTTAGAGTCTCCCAAGCCCATCTCCGCAAGGGCGATCTCCGCGCCATCATCGCCAACTCAGGCAACGCCAACGCCTGCACCGGGGTCCAAGGCATCCATGCCGCGAACGCCATGTGCGACGCCGTCGCCAAACCGTTCAAATTGAAACGCTCGGAAATCGGCGTGGCTTCCACCGGCGTCATCGGACTGCCCATGCCGATGCTGCGCGTCGAGCCGAAATATGATGAACTCCTCGAACGCCTGGGCCCGAAAAACGGCCCGGATGTGGCCGCCGCCATCATCACCAGCGACACCCATGCCAAGGAAGTCGCCGTTTCCTTCGATCTTGGCGAGCACCGCATCCGCATCGGCGGCTGCGTCAAAGGTGCGGGCATGATCTCCCCCAGCATGGCCACCATGCTCTGCTTCATCACCACCGATGCGAACATCCCGAGCGACTCATTGCGGAAGGCGGTGTTAGAATGCGTCGAGGAAAGCTTCAACCGCATCACCATCGACGGCGACATGTCCACCAACGACACCGTGCTGGTGCTTGCCAACGGCGCGTCTAACATGCCATTGATCCGCCGAAATTCCGCCATCTGCAGACAATTCCGTCGCGCCCTGCGCTGGGTAATGTTAGAGTTAGCGAAAGCCGTCGTCCGCGATGGCGAGCGCGTCACCAAATTCGTCACGGTAAATGTTACAGGTGCCCGCACTTACCTCGACGCGAAAAAAGTCGCTGAAGCCGTTTGCAAGTCCGCCCTCGTGAAGTCCTCCTGGAACGGCGGCGATCCAAACTGGGGCCGCATCATCCACGCCGTCGGCTACTCCCGCGCGCGCATCCGTGAGGAGTTGGTCGATATCCACATCGGCGGAAAAGCCGCCTGTCTCGGCGGCCTGCAAGCCGAAACCCCGATGGACGACCTCCGCGAAGCCGTCTCCCATCCTGAGTTTGAAATTGTCATCAACCTGAATCAAGGAGCCGCCGATTACACCATGTATTCCAGCGACCTCTCACCCGAGTATATCGACTTCAACCGCTCAGAATACGCTTACTGGAAACAAGCCCGCAAGGATGGCTTAGTCTAAGTTCCAAGCGTAATCGCCACCGGACAATGATCCGAACCATGCACATGCGGCAGGATGGACGCCGTGGCGACGCGGTCGATGAATGGGGTGGAAACTCCGAAGTAGTCGATTCTCCAACCGATGTTGCGCGGTCTCGCACCGGCCCGATAAGACCACCACGAGTAGGCTTCCGTTAGGTCCGGGAAATGGTGGCGGAAGGTATCGGTGAAACCCGCGTCTAGCAGTTTTCCGAAACTCTCGCGCTCCTCATCTGAGAAGCCGGGGTTCCTGCGGTTTTCCTTGGGCCGGGCGATGTCGATTTCCTGATGCGCCACGTTCAGATCGCCACAGAAAATCACCGGTTTGTGCTGTGCGTGTCCAGCCACATGGCGGCGGAATGCCTCGTCCCAAGCCAGACGGTACGATAAACGTCGTAGCTCGTCCTGCGAGTTCGGTGTATAGACGTTCACCAGGATGAATTCAGGATACTCCAGCGTCAGCACCCGGCCCTCGCGATCGTGCTCGTCGTGACCCATGCCATGATGGACGGCCAGCGGCTTTTCCCGGGTGAAAACTGCGACGCCTGAGTAGCCGGGTTTTTCCGCCGAGTTCCAATACGCCCGATAGCCGCCCATTTCTAACGGTAGCTGCACCTGCTCAGGTCGTGCCTTCGTTTCCTGAAGACAGAGGATGTCCGGTTGCTCCGTGGTGACGAATTCTGCAAAATTCTTGGCGATCACCGCGCGGATGCCATTTACGTTCCATGAGATCAATTTCATCGCCTGCGAGTTTCCACATCAGACCAGCAACATGCAATCGCCATAGCTGAAAAATCGATACCGCCGCGCGACGGCTTGGCGATAAGCCTCCATCACCAAATCATGCCCGGCGAAGGCGCAGACGAGCATGATCAGGGTGCTTTGCGGTAGGTGAAAATTGGTCAACAAGCCGCCCACTACGCCGAATTCATACGGCGGGTGAATGAAGATATCCGTCTCGCCGCAGCCTGCCCGCAACGGTTTTCCCAGCGCTTCTAACACCCGCGTCACGGTCGTCCCGACCGCGACCACCCGTCCGGCGGCGTTCACTTTTTGCGCCGTCTCCTGAGTCACCACATAGCGCTCGGAGTGCATGAGATGATCGCTAACAAGCGCCACGCTAACTGGCCGAAAAGTGCCGACGCCGACGTGCAATGTTAGAAATGCGTGTGAAATTTCCGCCAACATCTCCGGCGTGAAATGCAGCCCGGCGGTCGGTGCCGCGATTGCGCCTTCCTCGCGGGCGAAGACGGTTTGATAGCGCTCGCGGTCGGAAATTTCATCCTCACGGCCCATGTAGTGCGGCAGGGCGAGATGGCCGTGTTTTTCCAAATCCACCGGCGCGTCCCAACGGATCAGGCGGTCGCCGTTCTCAAAAATTTCCACCACCGTGCCGGTCGTGCCGCCGACGCTGAGCATGCGGCCCAGTTTCAGGGATTTTCCCGGTCTAACCAAACAGCGCCATTCTAACGGCGTTGGCCGGTCGAGGCAGAGCAACTCCTTTTTCCCATCGTCCGAAAAAACCCGCGCCGGAATCACCTTGGTATCGTTGAGAACCAGCAAATCATCCGCCCTCAGGTAATCGGGAAAATCGCGGAACATCCGGTGCTCGATCTCGCCGCTGTCGCGATGAACCACCAGCATCCGCGAGGCGGAACGCTCTGCCAAAGGCCGCGTGGCGATCAATTCCTCGGGCAAATTGTAGTCGAAATCCTTCGTCAGCAGCGGCATCGCCAATCCCTAGCCACCCCGCCGCCGACCCGCAAGAGGAGAACCCGAGGGATTCAAACAGGCCCAGTGAAAAAAATCTCGTCTTTTCCGCCCGCATTCGCAGACATTTCGGCGTGATCCATCCCACTGCTATTGTTTCACCCCTCGCCACTCTGGGCCGCAATGTCCGGGTGGGGCCGTTTTGTGTCATCGGCGCGAATGTCGTGCTCGGCGACGATTGCGTCCTGCACTCGCATGTCGTGCTGGAAGGCCATTCGAAATTTGGCCGCGCCAACGAGTTCTTCGCCTTTGCCGCCATCGGTGGCAAAACTCAGGATCTCAAATATCTCGGCGAGCCAACCTATCTGGAAGTCGGCGATCACAATGTTTTCCGGGAAAATACCACCGTCCACCGTGGCACCCATGCAGAGCTTCCCACCCGCATCGGCTCGCACAATTTGTTCCTCTGCTACTCGCATGTCGCCCACGACTGCCAGCTTGGCGACTCTATCATTCTCTCGAACTCCGTCGCCCTCGCCGGTCACATCGAGGTGGGCGACCACGCCATCGTTTCTGGTTTCGCAGCGGTGCATCAATTCTGTCGGATCGGAATGCACGCGCTCATCGGTGGCTTGTCGCGGGTGGTTCAGGACGTGCCGCCGTTCATGATCGTGGAGGGCAATCCCGCGAAAACCCGTGGCCTCAACGCCGTCGGCCTGCAGCGGCGTGGCTTTTCCGAGGACGCCATCAAAGAACTCAAGACGGCTTACAAAAAGTTGTTCCTGAAAAAGGACGCCAATCTCGCCATCGCCCTGAGTTCGCTCAAAGCCAGCCACACCGGCGACATTCCCCAGGTGAAACAGCTCATCGACTTCATCGAAAAATCCGAGCGCGGCGTGACCCGCTGAAATGGCGGGCAGATGAACCAGGTTCTTCCCGGTTGACTGCGGCGGGGAATCGCGGCTAGGTTTTTCCCGTGAACGACATCCTCAACGGAATCTCGCTGCGCCCCCTGCTCCTAGGGTTGGCCTCCCGTTAACTTTTTCTTTGCTTCACTTTCGTTCCCCGGCACGCCCATCTTGAGGTGCTGACCACTCCTTTCCCTATCTTTCCTTTTTGAAAAATGCATCCGACCTCTCTCGCAAAATACCGGCCCTTCCCGCCGGTTTCCCTGCCCGACCGCACCTGGCCTAACCAAACGCTGACCCACGCCCCACTCTGGTGCTCGGTTGATCTCCGCGATGGCAATCAAGCGCTGCCACAGCCGATGTCGATCGACGAAAAACTGGAATTTTTCGATCTGTTAGTCCGCGTCGGCTTCAAGCAAATCGAAGTCGGCTTTCCATCTGCGGCAGACACGGAGTTCAATTTCCTCCGCCGTCTGATCGATGAAAACCGCATCCCGGAAGACGTGACGATTCAAGTCCTCGTGCAAACCCGAGAGACGTTGATTCGTCGCACCTTCGACGCCATCGACGGGGCGAAACGCGCCATCGTTCACATTTACAACTCGACCTCGCCGCTCCAACGCCGCGTCACATTCGGCGACGCCACACGCGAGTCGATCAAACAGATCGCCGTCGATGGTGCGGAGTTGGTGAAAAAACTCGTGCCCACGGTCCCTCGCACCGAGGTGCTGCTGCAATATTCGCCTGAGTCGTTTTCCGATACTGAGCTGGATTTCGCCCTAGAATGCTGCAACGCGGTGATCGATGTCTGGCAGCCGACGCCTCATCGAAAAATGATCGTCAACCTGCCGGACACCGTGCAGTGGACCACGCCTAACATCCACGCCGACATGATCGAGTGGATGGGCCGCCATTTGAAAAACCGCGACTCGATCCTCATTTCCCTCCACACCCACAACGACCGCGGCACCGGCGTGGCGGCCACTGAACTCGGCCTGATGGCGGGTGCGGACCGGGTGGAAGGCACGCTTTTCGGCAACGGCGAGCGCACCGGAAATCTCGACATCGTGGTCGTCGCGCTCAATCTCAACAGCCATGGCATTGCGACGGGCCTCGATTTTTCCGACCTGCAATCCATCCGCAATGTCTATGAACGCGTCACCCGCCTGTCCGTGCCGGAACGCCAGCCATACGCCGGTGAACTCGTCTTCACCGCGTTTTCCGGCTCGCATCAGGATGCAATCAAGAAAGGCCTCGACCGCCGCGAAGAGGACATCGCCACCGACTCTAACATCCCGTGGGGCGTGCCCTATCTAACGATCGATCCGCAGGACATCGGGCGTTCCTACGAGGCAATCATCCGCATCAATTCGCAGTCGGGCAAAGGCGGGGTCGCCTACGTGTTAGACCGCGAGCACGGCTTCGATCTGCCGAAGACAATGCACCCGCAGGTCGGCAAGCGCATCTACGATCTGGCTGACGAACACGGACGCGAGCTTGCCACCGATGAAATCCGGGAGGCGTTTTTTCACGAGTTCGTCAACCTCACCAGCCCGCTTGACGTGACGGATTATGAACTGGTCCACCACACCACCGAGCGCGGACAAGTCCAGTGCAAGGCCGTGGTCACGCTAAACGGCGAGGTGAAAACCATTCAAGGCCTCGGCAATGGCCCGATCAATTCCTTTGTCCACGCGCTCGAAGGCATCGGCCTGAAGGACTTTAAAGTCACCGATTATCGCTCCCACGCCGTGCGCGGCGGCTCGGATGCAAACGCCGCCGCCTACGTTCAACTCCAGTCCGATGACGGGCGCATCCTCTGGGGCGCTGGCGTTGATCCATCCATCGAAATGGCAGGATTGAAAGCGCTTGTCACCGCATGGAATCTGCTGCGGGCTTGATGGTGTGACAGGGGCATTCAGCTTTGTTATTTCACAAGCGATAACCAACGATGATGCCCACTTCCCGGTTCGCTGCAAAGCCACGCGTTTTGAGCTGCTTGCTTGATCCATTGATGGGTTTGGCGTTGATTCGGAACTTCCAGACTGAAGCGGCGGTTAAATTATTTGTAAAGCATTTACAATCAATTGGTTTTTGCTGATTTTCGGCGTTGATTCAATTCGACTCGCGTGACTACAACGGGACCGACCGCCGGGGCTTTTGCTGGCAAGG
>JANXMQ010000102.1 GCA_025354565.1 Akkermansiaceae bacterium | reverse complement strand
GCATGACGTGTGAAAACATCTCGCCGTTGGGACACCTTCAAGCAGGCATTGAAAGTCACGTCTCCCGCCCGCCCCGTTGTGAAGGTGGCGGCCCGGACAAGCTGCAAATCCGAGTTCATCGAGCGCATGGCCTAGCAGACTTTCCGCGATGGCGCGGCGGGTGGCAGGATTTTCACTCATGGACGCCAGCCCGCTAGTTTCAGAGCCTTTGCAACCGCTCCCTCACAGGCGAGAAATGGCGCAAGATCGCAATACAGAAGCGAGAGGATGAAGACGTAGAAACAAGCCGTTTCATTGGCCATTTCGTATCCCTCATCACCGCGATTCCAGATTGCACCGGCTAGGCGGATGCCGCCGATATTGGTCCTACCGAACAACCGCGCCATGCGGGCTTCATCCGCCATCACCACAACGATTTCATAACCGCGTTCCCGGTAGTCCATCAGGCAAAAACAACAATCCCGGCGGGCTTGAAGGTTGCCAATGCGGGCAAGTGCTTCGCAGTCGCGAGGGTGCTTTTTCAAGGCTTCCAGCATCCATCCATCTAGCGGGTGATGGGATTCCCCGGCGTTGCCGTCCGCGCTTCCATCGAAAAGGTTAGTGACCATGGTTCCAGTTTGGCAGTGGTTCACTTGCGGGTTCCCCGGATCGCGGCCCGGCGTTTCGCGGTCAGGCGGCTTTCATTGGCTTCAATGAAGGATGCCAACGAGGAACGTCGAAACCGACAGGAGCGGCCTATGCGGACAACTTGAATCTCACCCTTGGCAACTCTCTGATCGAATGAACGAATAGAGATGGTGAGAACGGCGGCGGCTTCGATGCGGGTTAGCAGTGGGTCAATGGTTTCCATACATCGTTCGCACGATGTCAAATGGCATCAAACCGCAGAGGGGTGTTTGCAGTCCCCCCCAGTGCGCGTTTTTTCTCCGCGCGGAGAGAATTTCGCCGCCCGGCGTTTTTTCGGTCGGTCCCACGACCAGGGCGAGGTCAAGACGCGGTTCGGGGTGAATCCCACGGCTTGAAACCGTGTGGACAGTGGCGGCACTTGTGAAAAATCAGGGTGTTTTCCTCGGCGTCGCACGGCGGCGGGGTGGGATTCGGGCGCGGCCAGTCCATTTGAGGCAGGGGTTTTTCCCTGCTTTCCTTTTTCTGCGCTTCTTGTAGATCAGTAAGGGCGATAATCCCGCCACTTCGTTTCGTTTCATACACGGCCCGATATCCAATCGCATAAACGCACCAGTCCGCAGGGGAAACACCGACAGCGGCGGAGGCTTTTTCGACAAGTGCCCATCGCCATTCGGGCATCCTAACTGTGATATTGTTTTTACTATTTGCCGCCCCCATCCAATCCAAGATTTTTCGGGTATTCCACATGCCCCTTGCCGCCCGCCCGAAAAAGCTCGCGATTCTCTCTCCGCAATCTTGTTCCCCACGCGGCGACAAATTCAAAACCGCTTGTTCAGGAGGAACGCCTGATCTCTCCAGAATCTCAAGTGCCGCAACGGACACGGGGAAAGTGATGTCTTTGAAATGTTCGACATAATGCACTGGCACTGTCACAACGCGCCACGGTTCGGGACCGAATTTCAATTTCATCGGGCGGCTTGCTTTCGGGTATTCATTCAATGCGCCACAAGTTCGGCGGCGGGCTTAATGCCTTTCACAATCCCTTTGCGCTGGTGAGCAATGGCGCGGAAATCGCATTCCGTTTGAATACCACGCCAGAACGCATCCGACTGGCCGAAAAACGCGCCGAAACGAATGGACATGGCCGGGGTGATGGCGCGTTTCCCAAGCACGATTTCATTGATAGCGCGGGGCGGAACACCAAGGGCGCGGGCCATGGCATTCTGTGAAATGCCCATCGGTTTCAAGTATTCTTCCAGCAGGATTTCGCCGGGGGTGATTGGTTCTTTCATGGCTTGTAACGTGTGGCGTTATAGGTGAATAGTCAAATGGATTTCAATGATAATCCACGATGGCCACGGCATCCGCCCCGCTACCGGACCAGCGAAACACAATACGCCACTGGCCATTGACTCGGATCGAATGAAAGCCCGCATAGTCTCCTTTGAGTGCTTCCAGTCGGTTGCCCGGTGGCGCGGCCATGTCCTGCAAGCTCCCGGCCTGATTGAGTTGAATCAGCTTTCGCAGGGCCACACGGGCAATGACGGCGAAGCGGCGATTCTTTTCCGTGGTGAAAAGCTGCTCGGTGTCAGCATCGGCAAAGTTGCGAATCATCGGGCTTTTTTCTGTTTGGTTTTCGGCGTGGCGGCTTTCTCGGTGTGGCCTGAAATGGAAACCACGTTGGCCGGGCCAGCGGCGGGCCGGATCGTCCAAAACGCCAAGGCTTCCGCCTCGCTGGCAATGCCCTTGTAGTGGCGATGAAGCATCTCCGGGCTTCCCCCGTGGCCAAGCTGCAAGGCGGTTTCCCCGGCGTGACGGAAGGCCAGCAAGTGAAACGTGGCGAAGCTATGGCGGGCCGCGTTGGCAGGCATCGGCACCGGAAAGGGGCGGATTTCCTCGCCCCGTTCGATGGCGGCGGCATCCTCGGCTTGCAGGATGCGCCATGCCTTCCGCAAGTGGTAAATCCGGGCCATGGCGGAGGGCGTGACAAGCGGGCCGTCGGTTTTCGCGTAGGGCGCGAGGAAAGCGGCAAGCGCGGGTTCAATTTTCACGGTGCGGGAATGCCCGGTTTTCGTGACGGTATCGGGCAAGTGAACTTCCCCGCCTGCTAGGTCGATCATGCTCCAATCCATCCGCAAGGCTTCTTGTTCCCGGACCCCGGCGAAAAAGCGGACGGCCCAAAACGGAATCAGCGCGGGCGCGTTTTTCCCTTTGGCGATTTTCTCCAAGGCACCGAAAAGGCGGGCAACGTCGGAAGGGCGGAGAACCTCGGGGCGGGTTTTCGGCGGCTTCGGGCGGGCGGCATCAGCAACCGGATTTTCCCGGACCCAGCCCCGCGTTTTGGCGTAGTTGAAAAGCCCGGACAGGCCAAGCCGTTGATTGCGCTTCGCCAGCAACCCGACTTGCGCCGGGGCGGCACCCTTGCGGGCCTTCACCGACTTCACCGGGCCGCGACGGATGAGAACGGGCAGCGAAAGAATCCAATCGGAAATTTCCGCCGTGGTGATCGAGGAAATCGAACGGCTTCCGAAGTCCATCACGAAACGATGGCAACGGGTGCGGATGGCTTGCAGGGATCGCGGGCGCAATCCCTCCGCCGTCTTGGCGGCTTCGTAGGCATCCACGGCGGCGGCAACCGTCACGCTTGAACGGTTGGCTTTCCAAGTCACCGCATAGTCTTGCAGGATGGCCAGCAAGGCGGGCGGGGCGGCATCTGGCACCGTCACCAAGAAGCCCCGCCAGAACGTCACAGCGGCCCTTTCGGGTTCCGTCATAGAGCCGAAAGATTCTCCCACGTCTCCAAGCTCCGCCCGGCGTTCCTTGGCCCATGTCAGAGCCTCGGGTTCATTCGTGAAGAGCTTGGCCATCCGCTTGCCTTTCGCTCCGGGCCATCTGACAACAAAGCCATCGGGATAATCGGCGTGTTTCGTCGGTCTGACAGTAACTTTTTCAGTGCTTCGCATGGCCTTGCAATACCTGAAAAATGGCGGTTGGCAAGATTTTAACCGTAAGAAACCGTAAGGTTTGATAAATATCCCTTTATCTACGGGCAACAATGACGGCTTCATAAACTGTAAATCCGTGTTCGATTCACGGCGGGGATATTTGTTAGAAAATCAAATCAGCAACTCCGGGGCGATGGCGAGTGCGATGGCCGTGTTGCGGATGTGGGTGGCGTTCAGGCTTCGCTCGCTACGGTGGAGGCGTGAGGCGGTAGAGTAGTCGATTTCGATCAGCTCGCCCCACTTGCTTGCACTCATGCCGATGTTTTCGAGGTGAGCGGCAAGGAATTTGTGAGGCGCGAGGTTTTGCAATGCAGCCACGTTTTGCGGTATTTTGCGTGGCTGAGTTGAATGACAGGGTATTTCAGGGGGTAAGACGGTTTTCCGAGTGGAGGTTCCACTGCCCGTTTTCGTAGGCCTCGACGCTGAGGGTGATGCCGTCTTTGGGCAGTGGACCTTGTGGATAGAGCATGACGCGGAAGGAGGCGGAGCCTGCGGTGAGGGGCAGCAACAGATTGCCCTTGCCATCGCTTTTGGCAAATAGCTCGTCGCCGGGATCCAGCAAGGAACCGTTGCCCTTGCCGTCGATGGCTAGCACGGTGCCGTCGAGAAGATAGACCTCAACGCGAGCGGGTAAGGAGCAGACAAACCGCAGCGGGGAAGAGTCCGCTGATGGAATTTTAGTGACGTAATGCAGGTGGACGGGGACGCCGTAGAAGGGGTTCGACTTGTAGTTACCGGCCTGGATGATGGCTCCCTCGACGCCGGTTTCCGGGGCATCGATTTGCACGGTGGCGTCCACCGACGATTGGCCGCGTTCGGGTGTCCATGTGAATTTCAGTTCGCCTTGGTTTTTGAACGCGGCATCGGCCGTGAGATGGATGAGGCGGTAGCTGCCGGGACTGATGACGAGGGCAAGCTCGCTGTCTTTGGCATCCTCTTGGCCGCTCAAGGCCGCAGTGATGTCGCCGTTTTCCTCATTGGTGGAAAGCTGGAGGGGCATGCCGTGGATCTTAAACCGACCCTTGGCCTCGCGATTATCGGGATTGGCGAGGGTCAGGAAGGAGGTCCATGGCTCTTTTTCAAGGGGAACGACGACGGAACGCTGCGGCTGCAAATCGACGGCAGGCGTCGGTTCTGCGACCGGTGTTGGTGGGGTCCGCGCGGGGCGGAGTTGATCGAGGAATTTTTCCGCGTCCTCCTTACGGGAGTTTGGGATGCGGCCACCCGCCAGCAGGCGGCGGGCTTCATCCGCTCCGGCCGCGCTGCCGCTTTCGTCGCCGAAGCGTTGCAGCAGAGCCGCGAGTTTTGCCAGTTGGACGGGCAGGTCGGTGAACTCATTGAATTCGCGACAGTAGCGAACCGCTTCCCGGCGCATCGCAAGGGCTTCTTGATCGCGGTGATTTGCTTCCAGAAAATCAGCATATACCATGTAGAGCCAGAGTTCCTCGCTCTTATTGCCGACTTCACGGCACATGCGCAGGACAGCGATCAGCTCTTCCTCCACGCCTTGGGTTCTGTGCGAGTCTAGCCAGTACTCAAGGCGCGCCTCGCGAGCGTTGGAAGAGCCCTCTGCGATGAGGGATTCGAACAAGGCTTCCCCTTCCGTGATCGAGTGGGTATGGATCAGGGCTTTTGCCAGTGAAGACTTGGCCCACCAAAGCTCAGACTTGCCGAGAAATGGGTGTTTTTCCGTGCGTTCGACCAGTCCCCGAAGTTGCGGAACAATATCCGAAGGGGCTCGGTTCATGAGCCGCAGGGTGTTGAGTCGGCGGATATCGCTATTGATTTTTTCCTTACCACCGTAAGCTTTGTCTTGGGGGGCTCTGACTAAGGATTCATATAACGCGAGAGCCTCGTCATAATATCCAACATTCTGCATGAAATCGCCCATGAACATATTGGCCTCATACCAGTTGGATGCCAGCGATGGATCGGGATTGGTGGACCCTTTTTCGCTGGAAAATTCGCGCACCCAGACGATCCACTCGACCGCTTCCTGCCAGCGTCCGGAGCGCAAGAGATGCTCCGCGTAGCTGTGAACGCTGGCTAATTGGTTCGGCTCGAATTTCTCCGTTCGGGATCGCGGACCGTGCCCTTGGGGAGAGTCCTTGGTGTGGGGCAAGATGACCGGGATTTGCCGGCGGCGAATGAATTCAAAACCGGGAATCGCGGGGCCGAGATCGGGGTAGGCGGCGGGGTTCAACTGATTACCGCCCAACCGCTGGGCTTCTGCCCAAATCGCCATCACCTCGGCATAACGACCGTAGCGCCCGGTGGCGTTGAGTGTATAACAGAGATTGGAAATGATATCGAAGGCCTCGTGGTAGTAACGCTGCTCGAAGGCGATGGTGAATGCGGTGTCGTTGAGCAGATACGCGAATACGGCATCGGTCCGCCCGCTACCGGTTTGAGCCTCGTCCCAGGTTAGCTGGAAAAGGTTGCAGAAAGCGTCTGCGGAGTCGGCGCTCGCGCGTAGTTTATCTGCTAGGTATGAGGCTGCGGCTTGATTGCCGCGCTGCTTGCGGACGTCCGCCATCGCGGACATGACTTCCGTGGGTGTGAGTTGCGAAGCCCGCTCCAGTTCGTTGCCGGGCGGTGTAGGAGAGCTTTCCGCGTGGAGATTCCATGTGCCAGTGAGCGTGGCCATGGCAAGGAGGAGGAATGGCAAGGAGGGAATTCTCATTAGGTAATATCCGCTAGAAAAATAGTTCAGGATGGGCGATAAATTCCGTTCGGGATTGTGGCTGTGGGAATTCCCCGGACTGCCTGCGCGGAACGCAAACTAGACTTTACGGATACAGATTGGTGATTATTTCGATTTCATCAAGCGCCTTCGCCAAATCTTACCTTATCGCTGTCATATCCTTGGAACCTTTGCAAGTCCTGACAGCCCCGAGAATCCGGCTGACCGAGTCAGGGCATTTGCCTCATGATGTGTTAGTAAGCCGCCGCTGTGATTGGCTACGGCGGAAAAAATGTTGCCAAAATATCCGCCAGCACTGGACAGCTCGGCGATTGTGCGCGACCAATCTCCAGCGTTGCGGATGAGTCTATTTTTCACTAAGCTCATCAAACCGTTCGCTTAAAAATATGAATCCATCAAGTTCTCGCAGAATTATCGCCATCGGCATTTCCATCAGCCTTATCCTAGCGGTCGTGTTCACTGGCATTTACTACTTTTTCTGGAAGGGTCCGATGGATGCCGCAAAACATGGCGAGGAGACCATGAAACAAGCGGCAAATGATGGATATGATTTATTCAAACTCGCCGCTAAAGATTTTTACCAAGCACTCGAGTTCCATCCGAAAGTCACCATTGGCGAAAAGATCGAGTATGGTCCCGCAACCGACCTAACTGAAATCGTCACTGCGGAAAAGCATTTTGAGAATACCTATTCCTACGAAGCCACTTGGTTAGGCAGCACGAAGCATCTTGAAATTAAGGGTGACTTCGTGGCCAAGGCCGGATTCCCGATTGATGATTCATTTGGACTCAATATCTCACCCGATGGCAAAACAGTGACATGGCGCCATTCTGCGGCAAAGTTGATTTCCTGTGAAATGACTAAACTGCATGTAATGAGGGACGATAATGGCTGGTGGATGAAAATCACGCCCGCAGAACGTGAGGCCGCGCAGAATCACCTAATCCAACAGGCACGGAGCACGGCGGAACAATCCGATTTGATGACAGCGGCAACCCATCGCATCGTGGAGCGACTCGCCCGCCTGCAACAGAAATATTCCATTCGGATGAATAACGAGGAGATACCCTGAAAACAAGTGCGACTTGCAAGGCGTGGCGGAGTCTCTAGGCTGAGTCCGGTGCTTGAAGGAAATCTCAATACCCAACGCAATTCATCTTGGTCGCGCACCCTCGTGCGAATCACCCTGATCTGTGGCGGTTGCGTGGCGATTCTGCTGCCGGCTTGGCTTCCGCATCGTGGTTCGCTACCGATCGAGAACGGCACGATCAAGCTGTTACAGGCGTTTTTGCTAGCCGCCTCCGCCGCCGTGATGCTCGGCGCGGCCACTCATGCCGGGCCGAATCGGCCGGTCTGCCGAGTGATCGCCCTCGGCCTGCTCTCTGCCTTCGTCGGAGAAATTTCGGATTTCGTTTCCGGCACGCTGGGTCGGCCGTTTCCCGAAGCTTGGGTCGTGGGCCTGATCTTGTTATTTGCGGCAATCATCATCATCCGTCACCGCTGGGTCATGCTGCATTTCGTCTCGACCATGGGCAATCATGCGGGCACTGGACTGATCGGCGCGGCCCTGCTGATCCTGTATGTATTCAACCGGGTGATCGGTAGTTCCAAGTTCTGGCAGGCCGCGCTTGGTGCTGCGTTTTCGCCGGGCATTCCGAAAATTTGCCGGGGCTATTTGCAACTGCTCGGCTGCTACCTGATCTTCATCGGCGTGCTCGGGCTTTCCATCACCTTGGCGCGGAGGAAAGAGTCGTGAAGATGCCAGAGTCCAGACCCCAGAATCCAGACAAGACGTGACGGCATCTCTTCCTCTTCTCTTGATTCTTGATTCTGGACTCTGGACTCTGGACTCTGGACTCTTGATTCTTGATTCTGGACTCTGGACTCTGGATTCTCCCTCCTCTTCCCCATGTTTCACATTGTCCTCATCGAACCGGAAATCCCGCACAATGCCGGGGCCGCCGGGCGACTGGCCTTGGCGACGGATTCGACGCTGCATCTCATCGAACCCCTCGGGTTCTCGTTAGAAGACAAATACGTCCGCCGCACGGGCCTCGATTATTGGCAGGATGTGAAATTGCGGGTTTGGCCATCCTTCGACGAGCTTCTCGCCACGGCGGAGGTCGGCGCGCGCTTCTGGTTTCTCAGTACCAAGGCCAGTCGCTCGTCATGGCAGGCGGATTTCCAACCCGGCGACTACCTCGTCTTCGGGCGGGAAACGCGCGGGCTGCCGGAGCCGCTCATCGCCGCCGCCGGCGAACGCGCATTGAGGATTCCCATGGCCCCCGGCGGCACACGCAGCCTCAATCTAGCAACCGCCATTGCCATCGTCCTCTACGAAGCCGCCCGCCAGCAGGCTCCGGATTGGTGAGAAAACTGCTATCAACCTGCCTCATGCCGAAGGAGGTCTAGAATCCAGCGCGTTCCTGAAGTTGGCCAATAGCCGTGGGGTGAGTTCGATCGGGATTTCCAGACAGGCCAAGCGGGAGCGGACCGTTTCCGCAGCGATATACCCGGATGAATGAAGCAGAGTTACCAGCGCAAGATCCTTGGGACGGCCGACAAGCAGTTTGACAGCGGCGAGGTCACAAGGGTCCAAAGCGAGGGCAGCGGGGCAATCCGGGACGGGCACCAAGCGGCTACGCCAACCGCGCGGCAGGGTCTCAAGAATCGAGTCTCGGAGGACATCAGCATGATAGCCATGGCGGCGGAAGTAAGCACGATTTTCGCCCAAGGCTTCTTCGAGCATCAGGCCAGTGAGTTCATCAAATGGCTGCGGACAGAGATCCGCATCGTAAGTGGCGGCGAGGGCTGAGGACGCCTCACCGAGCTCGGGGAAAGACGCGAGCAGCGAGGCCGATCCCAGCACCAAAAACTGCCGATCCCCAGTAAGGGCACTGGCACAGCGGATGAGATGTTGGAGTGCGGCTAGGTTCATACGCCATGGGGGGCGGGTGTCGCCGCCAGCGGTAAACCAACGAAGGGTGAGCAGGATTTGATCGGTTCGGAATCGTGGTTCGGAGCAGCGAGGAAATCGATGAGTTCGCGCATTCCCTCCTGAGATTCCCGTGCCGCGAGAATACGCCCGCGCCACTCATGGATCGGTCCTGGGTGGACACGCCCTAGCGATTCCCAGTGATCCAGATTTTCCAAGACGATGGATAGATCCGCCGGATGCGATGCGATATGCCCGGCAATCCGCCGCCATAGGACCTCACGATCCTCGCGGTTGAAGTGATGATCGGTTGCACTCATCGAGGGCGATGATGCTCACGAAATCGGGGCATAGCAACCGCCATCGTCCTCTACGAAGCCGCCCGCCAGCAGGCCCCGGATTGGTGAGGTGATTGGGGAAAAAATCAGGCCTTCGGTTTGATCTCGCGCAGCGCCTTTTTCACCGACTCCTCGAACTGCTTGGCCAAGGGGCTGCCGTTGTAAACCAGCTTCCCCGTCATATCGAAAACACACGCATGCGGGATGGTGCCCGTGCCACCCGGAGCGGAGCCGCCGGTCATCACTGGATACTCAACGCGGGCGGACTTCAGCAGCTTGAGAATATCCTCCTTGGTGCCATCTTGGCGCTCCATTCCCACCACGACCAAGCCCCTTTTCCCCTCATATTTCGCCAGCTTTGCCATCGTCGGCAGCGAGGCAATGCACGGCGCGCAATGCACCCCCCATTCCTCGACGACCACCACTTTCCCCGCCAGCTCGGCTTGGTTGAATGGCGCGTCATTGACCACGGTGCCCCAGCGCACATCCGCTAGAGATGCACTTGGCAGCGGCGGGGCGCTTGCTTTTTCTTTAGCGGTGGCGAGCACAGGCAGGGCCATCATCCCCAGTACGGTTAGGAGTGTTTTCATTGGTTTAGTATGTTTTAAGAAACGCGCACGGGCATACCCAATGCCCCCTGCCCGTGCAATCGCCAATTTACGCCCCGCGCAATCGCCCTTCGACAAGCCCAGATTCTCCTGCTAAATCATCTGCAACCTACCGCCATGAAATACCAAGCCTCCGTCCGCGATTTCTTCCATATCCCGCAGTGGAAAATGAATGTTCTGCTAGGTGCGGTCACCATGCTCATCCCCATAGTCGGCCCGATCGTCCTCAGCGGTTGGTATATCTCCGTCTTGTGGGCGCGTGGCGGAAACGAGGACCCCACCACGTTTCCACCGTTCGATTTCCAACACTTCGGCAAATATCTCGAACGCGGACTGTGGCCGTTTTTGGTAAGTTTAGTCGCCTCGCTGGTATTGATCCCACTCCTTCTCGTGTGCTGTTTACTCCCCTTCTCTCTGTTAATTGCGATGAATCCTCACCATCACAGCCATGTGCAAAATGCGGTGTTTCCCCTCCTCATGATCGTCCTGACCATCCTGCAAATCGCACTGACGCTGCTGTGGCAAGTCATCGCCGTCCCACCCCTCCTCCGGGCCACCATCGCGCAAGACTTCAAGGCCGGCTTTGATTTGAAATTCGCCAAAGACTTCATCGCCAAAACCTGGCGGGAATCACTCCTCGCCGCGCTCTTCATGTTCGGCCTCGGCATTTGCATGATACCCCTCATGCTTGTCACCTGCTACATCGGTGGCTTCTTCGCCGCGCCAGTGCTCATCTTCAGTTGGCAACATTTGCAAAAGCAACTCTACCACCTCTACCTCAGTCGTGGCGGGGAAATCGTGCCGCACAGTCCGAAACTCCAAGACCTCCCACCCGCCATGTCGCTGGCGAGCTGATCGTATAACTTCATGGCTAGCAAAAATCTTGTATTACCCTCCTCGGACTGAGGAATTTCTCACGGCGCATGGATTTGTTTTTCTCCGCGGAATTGGTTTGGAGAAAGCACGGATGTTCGCCAAAAATGATCCTGCCCCGTCTAACGACCGCGTTGCTTCTGCTGCTGATTGGAGCTTGTCAGGATGGCGCAACGCCTGACGACTTTTGTCACGCGGACGCAATTGTCCTCGCGACTTGTATTCAACCTAAAGAGGAAAATGGAAAACTCGCCAGAACGCGGCAAGTGACGTAATTTCAAAGTCATGGATGCTCCCATGGCTGTGATTTCCGCTCACCCGGCGGGTGAGACAAGAACTTCCCCTCAATACCCATCTGGAACCT
>JANXMQ010000092.1 GCA_025354565.1 Akkermansiaceae bacterium | reverse complement strand
CTTAGAGCTAAAAACTCGACCAGTCTCAATAAGGTGGGTTTTAAGGGGGGCTATTCTCAATTCAACGCCAACTCAGGTTGATCAAAATTCGTACAGCCGATTCTCAGCGCGTTAACTCGCTAAGTCCGACAGGCTGCTAGAACAAATCCGCGCCGAACTTCGTGCGAGCTTGGAGCGCCTGACCAAAGCCGCCACCGAGGCCCACGCCGCCGCCACGGATCCGGGCAGTAAGGCCGAGGGGAAATACGACACGCGCAGTCTGGAGGCATCCTATCTGGCGGCGGGGCAGGCCCGGCAGGTCGAGGAGTTGGCGGAATCCCTGCGGATTTTCGACACGCTGGCGCTGCCGGATTTCGCGCCAAAGGCTCCTGTCGATGCCGGTGCGCTGGTGGAAGTGTATTTGAAGGGTGAGACCGCCCACTTCCTGTTAGTTCCAGCCGCTGGCGGGATGGAAATCGTACATGAGGGCATGGCAATCACGCTGCTCTCCCCAGCAAGTCAGCTTTATCGCAAGCTGCTCGGTATGAGCGCAGGTGATCAGTTAGAAATGCCGATGCTGCGGGTGGTGGCTGTTAGGTGAAATATTGAATGACGGTTCAATGGGATGTTGGCGGGTTTCAAGCTCGTGAGACCCTTGAGAACGATCATTCGGCTGCCGTTAGGTTGATAACTATGTTGGCTTCGATCTAAGCCCGACGCACACCGTCAAGGCAAACTGTCTGGCGGATGAAATCGCCGCTTCCCTAACTTCGGGTAGTTTGGAAGAGTGAAGCATCCTCAGCGACTCACTAGCCGAAGAGTTCCGCCGTAGTCTCGAACAAAACGTCCGGACTGAGGCGCGGCATGGCTGGGAAAAAGCACGCAAACAATGGGCGAAGCCTTTGCTGGAGCGGATTGATGCCTGCCGTGCTATTGGCGGGCTGCGGATCTCATTGATCGAAACCGCGCGTGGCCGCAAGCTGGTGCATTTCCATCCGTCGGTGCAGGACATTGCGCATTTCCGCGAAGGCGACCGGGTGCGGATGAGCTTGAATAATCCCGATGGCGCGGAGTTCATCGAAGCCGAATTCCTAGGCCTCACAGAAAAGGGCTTGAGCGTGACGGTTCCGCCCGAGGCTGAAATTTTCTCCCAGGAGGGGTGGAGTTTGGACGAGGGAATGTTCGATTTGTCTGATTTTTATCTTAGGGCGCTGGCTGAAATGGCGGCCACAAGCCACGGGCGTAACGTGGTGTTACCCGCTTTGCTGGACGGTGCGGGGGATGACATCGACTACGATGCCTGCGGTGAATTTTCCAAATCACTCGAAGACACGTCGCTGGACGTATCGCAGCAGGACGCGGTGGCGATGTGTATGGCGGCCGAGCGTTTCCATCTGGTGCAAGGTCCACCGGGCACCGGCAAGACCCAGACGTTGGCGATGTTAGTCAAAGAATTGGTCGCGCAAGGACAGCGGGTGTTGCTCACTTCATTCACCCACCGGGCGATCCACCACGGCCTGCGCAAGGTAAGTTCGATGGTGGATTGTCCGGTTTTCAAGGTGTCCGATCCATTTTTCCACGACGCCGAGGGCATCGAGTTCAAGGAGACCTTCGCGGACACGGGGTTGCTGGATCACGGTGGGCCGTACGTCATCGGCGCGACGCCATTCGCCCTTTTTTCGTCGCGGGCAGGCGAGGCGAGGTTCGATGTGGCGGTAATCGACGAGACCAGCCAGATGCGGGTGGAAGCGGCGATCATGCCGATGCTACGGGCGCAGCGGTGGTTTTTCTTCGGTGATCGGCAGCAGCTTCCGCCCGTTGTGCAGCGCCCCGTCGCCGATGCAGCGGATGATTCCGTGTTCGCCAGCCTAGCGAAAAACGGCAGTCACACGATGTTGAAAACGACTTATCGGCTGAACGAACCGCTCACTCGTTGGCCATCGGAGAATTTCTATCATGGCGAGCTCGTCGCCGCGCGCGCCAATGCCGGGCATCGTTTCCAGTTGAAGTCGGCACCGACAAGGCTCCGACTGTTAGGTCCAGAGCCGTCGATGGTTCGGTTGGAAACCGAGCACGAGGGGAGTAAGGTTTCATCGCCCGAAGAGGCAGAGGAAACTGCGGCGTTGATCGAGGAAATGCTGGAAGGCGGGCTTTCTCCTGTCGAAATCGGCGTGGTGGTGCCCTTCCGGGCACAGGCCGCGCGGGTCAGGAATCTGCTACGTTTCGAGAGGTTCGCGAGGTGGCCGGACATAGGCAAACTCGTGATCGATACCGTCGAGCGATTCCAAGGTCAGGAGCGCGAGGCGATGATCGTTTCCTTTGTGGTGTCCGATGAGGATTTCATGGATCGTCTTGGGGGATTTCTCACCTATCCGCAGCGCCTTAATGTCGCCGTCACCCGCGCGCGAACCAAGGTGGTGCTGATCCATTCACGACGATTCCACCGATGGCTTGAGAGAAACGCCGCACATGACGAAAACGCGGCGGTGGCGCTTTCCCTGCTCGACGCTGCAACTTCCTGAACCTGATGGCGAAAATCATTCCAGCAAAGCCGCGTGGTAAACCGGACAAGCCGTTCCTCGCCTTCTATCGGGTTCTGAAATCCCTGCCCGACGATTTCACCGCCTGGCTTTCGCTGGATGATCGAAGTGGGCGGCGTCCCGACGTATTCCTCGTCTGGCGCGAGCGGCACGCTTTTCTCATCCAAGTTGCGGAAACCTCACAACAACTCGCCGAGACCGCGTTGCAGGCGGATTTTTTCAAACAGGACGAGGCATTGCGCCCCGATGATCTGGGACGGTTGGAGAGTGAGCTTTTGGAAAATTTTGTCGCACGTTCCAGTGAAGTGCTGGGACCGCTGGCGGGCGAGCTGTCGCTCAAGCGTCTGGTGCTTTTCCCGAATGTCAGCGAAGGTACGGTGGACGAGGTGATGCTGCTGCGGACCGAGGATTCGGAGACTTCCTACCTAGGGCTCCATCAGGTGCAGGCCGCGCATTTCACGCGGCGGCTGGAAGCGCTTGCGTCCGCCGCCCTGCCGGAGCCGGGACTCACCCACCTGAGGAGAGCCTACACGCCGGAGTCGGAAGTGCCTGATAGTTTTGTCGCACGCACGGGCATGGATCGCAACACGATGGCGGATCTGCCTGCGTGTTTTCTCGATTTCGATCAGGAATGGTGTGTGAAAAACGATCTCGACCTGTTAAGTCAGCAGGAAAACCTTGTGGATCAAACTCCCGCTGCCGTGCGACTAGTCACCGGCGTGGCGGGCAGCGGGAAATCGCTTGTGTTGCTTTACCGGGCGCTGCTTTCCGCGAAACTCCACCCCGGTGCGCGGGTGCTGGTGTTGACGCACAACCGGCCGCTGCGTTACGAACTGGAGCGGCGATCAAAGCATTTGGAGAAAATGCCGAAGAATCTCTTGTGCCGGACGTTTTTTCAATGGGCGGACAGGTGCCTCGAGGGGATTAAAGGCGATCCGTGGCCACCTTATAAAATCGAAAGCTGCTTGACGCGATTGAAGGAGGAAATGCCACCGCTGGCGAAACTGTCGGCGGCTTTTCTGGCGGATGAAATCGGATGGATCAAGGACCAGCGGCTTCTGAAAAAGGATCTCTACATGGAAGCGGTTCGAGTGGGGCGCGGCACATCGCTGCGAGGCAGCCAGCGCGAGGAAATGTGGAAACTTTTTCATGCCTATCAGCATGAACTCGAACGGCAGGGTGCCACGGACTGGCACAACATCGCATTGCGTTTCCACGATGCGGCGGTGGTAGAGAAGCGTCTGCGGTTTCCGTGCTTTGACGCGGTGTTCATCGATGAGGCGCAGTTTTTCGCCAAGACGTGGTTTGAAACCGTTAGTGCGGCACTCAAGCCGGGCGGGCATCTTTTTCTAGCAGCCGATCCGACGCAGGGATTTCTCCGCCGCCGCCAATCTTGGATCGCCGCTGGCATTGAGGTGCGGGGGCGATGCACCAAGCTGACGCAGGCCTATCGAAACACGCGGGCGATCCTCCGCTTCGCCCGCGAGTTCTATGAGAGCCGGCGTGATCTGGATGAAAGCGAGACGGATCTGAATGTGCCGGACGAAGCGCAATTGGCGGCCATTTCTGAAGAAGGCGAGGCTCCGGTCGAACTGTATGTTCCCACGGCTCAGGATGAAATCGCGCGGGCGGTAAACGAGGTGTTCTCGCTCCGGGAAGGTGGCTTGCAGCCAAGTAAATTACTCGTTCTCAGCGCTAACAGTGCGTTGGAACAAGCGCTGCGTGTGGCGTTGGCAAAGCAGCTCGGCTGCGGCCTGGTCCATAATGCCAAATCCGGCCCTATTCCACCCGAAGCGTTTTGCACGGTGACCACGCTCCACGCGGCCACCGGTCTGGAGGCTCCGGTCGTGATTCTGCTAGGGATGGATTCTTTGTTGGAGGCCGAGAATGACCTGCGCTTGTCCGAAGACGAGCGCCGTGATTTACGCCGCGACCATACACGGATGCTTTATATGGGCTTCACGCGGGCAGGGCAGCGACTGGTGTTACTACGTTCCGCGCGGCACAAGTGATCCGGCCATGAAAAAGGCGAGACTGTTTTATGTACCTCCCTTGATATGCGCCCTCCGGTCCCGCTACCGGCTGTTCAGGGAGCCACCCGCCAAAAGCAAATTCATATCGATAAGCTTGGTCCAATTTCCAACGTGGTCGACAACGGCTGATAGTAAAGCGACTTGACTGAGATGGCCTTGAACCGAGGGCGAGGGAAGGGTACGGTTTCCCCATGCGGATTGATATTGTGACCTTATTTCCCGAGATGGCGCTGGCCCCTTTGAGTGACTCGATCATTCAGCGGGCGCGGGCGGCGGGCTTGGTGGAAGTGACCGGGCATCAGTTGCGAAACTGGTCGGAGGATAAGCACCGGCGGGTGGATGACACACCGTGCGGTGGCGGGCAGGGGATGTTGTTGAAACCGGAGCCATTATTCGCGGCGGTTGAGGCTCTACGCGGCCCGGCGACGCAGGTGATCCTGATGACTCCCCAAGGTCGGCCATTCAAGCAAGCGGTGGCGCGGGAACTCGCGGCGGCGGAGCATTTGCTGATCCTCTGCGGGCATTACGAGGGGGTGGATCATCGGGTGGTCGAGGCCTTGGTGGACGAGGAAATTTCCATCGGCGACTACATTCTAACCAACGGTGCGCTGGCGGCGGCGGTGCTCTGCGATGCGGTGATTCGGCTGCTGCCGGGGGCGCTGGGTGACGAACGCTCGCCGTTGGACGAGTCGTTTGCAGAGCAGGATTTGTTGGAAGCGCCGGCCTACACGCGGCCGATTGAGTTCCGAGGACTGGTGGTGCCGGAGGTGCTGATTTCCGGCCATCACGGGAAAATTTCCGCTTGGAAGTCCGAGCAGGCGCTGGCCCGGACGCGGGCGAACCGCCCGGATTTGTTGGATCCCTCGGGCCCGCGGAAAGAAAATTGAACGTTCGGGAAAATTTCGTTTCGCGATTCCAAAATCCTGCCAAGGTGGGGTTCGTGAAAACGGATGTGCAGACCGCAGCAAAAAACCAAGCCGATGATCGTCCGCGTGTGGAGCCAGCCACGATTGATGACTTGCCGGACCTGACGGAGTTGGTGATGAATCTGTTCACTCAGTCTGGCGACTTCACGCCGGACCGTGCGGTGCAAGAGCGCGGTCTGCAACTGATTCTCGAACAACCGAACCGCGGGCGGATTTTCGTGGTGCGAAATCAGGATCAGATCTTTGGCATGGTGAACTTGCTGTTCACGATTTCCACAGCCCGCGGGGGCTTCGTGATTTTGCTGGAGGACGTGGTGATTCACCCTGACCACCGGGGCCAAGGCTACGGGACGATGCTGGTGGACTACGTGGCGGAGTTCGCGAAGAAGAAACATTTCAAGCGCATCACGTTGTTAACCGACCGGATCAGCGCGGAGTCTCAAGAGTTTTTCAAGAAAATGGGCTTCGAGTATTCCAGCATGATCCCGATGCGACGGATCATCGACTGACCGTTAGATTTCAAATCCCTTCGATGATGCGGATGGCTTTCACTGCCTGTGGAGCTGATAGTATCGCCCTGTAGCCAGCCAAGCCGGGATGCTCCAGTTCATGCAGTCGTTGTTGATCGAGGCCTTCCAGCGCTGGTTCGGAAATTGCGCTGCCGCCTTCCTGTTGGAAAATGATCCGCACGCTTTCCGGCGGATGGGACAGGCCGGTGCCGAGGGCTTTCAACACCGCCTCCTTGGCCGTCCAGATGCGCAGTAAGGCGGTGGCGCGGGCATTGGCGTCAGCGGGCAAGTCATTGATCTCAAGCGGATGACAAAACGTAGCAGCGCATTCCAACAAATCCGGCGCACGTTCTAACGACTCAAGGTCAATACCCATCGGGCCGTCAATGCTGAGCGCGACCACCGCGCGACCGACACAATGCGATAGATTGAAATGGAGTCCGTCATGCGGCGGGGCGAGCCGCGGTTTGCCAAATTCAGTTAGCAACAATGGCACCTCGCACGGCGGGAGTTGAAGGGCATTGCTTAGAATCATTCGCAGACTGGCACGACATTCGATCCAGCGTGCGGCATCCTTGGAAAAACGGAAACGGGCGGCGCGTGCCAGCTCTTCATCTGTTAGACATGCTGTAGCGCTTGCAGCGGCAAGGCTACCCGGAAACAGCACATGCACGGTGACGGTCATAAACCGTTATCTCCTCACCCGACGCCGCTGAGATAGGGCGAACGATAACGCGACCGCGACTAACAGTGGACTTGTGGGTTCCGGTACCGCGACAAGCGGGCCAAGACCTGAGAAATTTCCTCCGAGCAGACTCACGTCGCCATCAAACGCGGTGAAGACCCCGTAGTTCGCAACCGGGCCACCGGTAGTCGTGGAAAATATGTCAAACCGAATGGAGGATGTATCATGATAATAAGCGACGAAACCGCCCTCTGGAGAGTCCTCTGGAAAATTCTGACCGCGGGCGTCGAACCGCCAGGTGGCACCCTCGTCGATGGCGTTGATGCCGCTGGTGTTACCAAGTTGATAGCCGGTAAAGCCATCGGAACGATAGGTTCTTAGGCTTTCCGACTGGGTGGATTCGCCATCATGATCATAGATCAGAAATCTCACATCGGATAGAGTTTGCGAGGCAGTGAAATTGCTCCCGCTTTGATAAAATGAAATCGTATAAGCCATGCCACCCGTGGGGTTGTTAAAATCCCCGTTGAAGCGGTAGTAAACCCCAAGATCCCCTGCGGGGCCTCCCACCGCACTGTCATAAGCGGGGATGTAACCCACAAAATCATATCCGGGGGTGGTCGAGATTAGAGATACCCTCGCATCCACCGCCATACCATTCACATAGGCCACGTTCGCAAAATCAAAAGTTGCCCCCGAGTAATAGTCGGGTCCGAGAGTCGAGTTATTCGGATAGATCGCATTCGTCGCCTGGATATTATGACTGAAATCAAGATCGGTGAAAGTCTGCGCCACACCGGTTAGCGGCGAAAGAATTAGGGCAATGATGATCAATCTGGATGGCGGGCGGTGCATTGTGTTGGTATATCAGTGCGGAGTGGGTGGGGGGAATGGTTGAGTGATGCGGTGAGGGCTTCCGCGAGAACCGTTATGTTCTCCGGTGCGAACAAGGTGAGATGTTCACCTGACACAGGAACTATATCAAGACCTTCCTGCGCGATGCAAGCCCAACCGTAATCCGGCGGACATTCCACCTTGTCACTGATGGTCGAGGTCTTGAACAAGGTGATTCTCCCCTGATATGGACCGGGCTGAGAAGCCGACATCGCTCGCCAGTTTTCCACCCGGACCTGAACGCGGCGCAGATCACTGTATGCCTCAGCCGGACCGCAAAGTCTGGCGGCTTTGAGCTCGGCCTTGATCTGGCGATTGGTGCGAATGCCCTCGCCAATTCTTTTCCTGAGCCGTGTGACCCGGCTCCAAAACGGCACGTAGGAATTTTGATTCCAGAATACGCTGAACCGTTCCCACAAAGTATAATGATAGGCATGAGCCGCCGGATTGTGGGTGTCGAACATACCGAGGAAATCGACCTTTCGCCCGTGTGCAACCAACTGGCGGGCCATTTCATGCGCGACCACCCCACCGAAGGAATAACCTGCGAGGCGGAATGGGCCAACGGACTGGATCGCAAGCAATTTACTGACATAAGCGGTGGCGGTTTCCGAGATGCTAGAGACCTTGATTTTGCCGCTGTTACCCAATTCTAACGATTCTATGGCATAAATTGGCAGTTCGGGCGGCATCAACTTGGCTAAGCTGCGATAAAACAAGACCCCGCCATCGCCACCATGAATGCAGAACAGCGGTGGCTGGCCACAGCCTGGCGCGAGCATGACCACATTGCCCATATCTGGATCAGTGCTGGTAGATATGGCCGTTTTTCCTGCGGGCGGAGCCAGCAGGGCGGCGAGGGATGCGATGGTCGGATGTTGGAGCAGGGCGGCGAGCGGGAGGGATTTGTTAAACTCGCGGTTGATGCGGGAAAACATCCGCAGTGCCATCAATGAGTGGCCACCAAGGGCAAAAAAGTCATCGTCTCGATTGATGATCGTCACTCCTAACAGATCTCTCCAGATGGCGGCGAGGTGCTGTTCAATGACTCCGACTGGTGGCGCGGCGTCTTTTCCCGCCGCGTCGGTTTTCCGCTGGGCGGGATCGGGCAGCGCACTGAGTTGGATTTTCCCATTCGCATTGAGAGGAAACGCCTCGATGATCGCAACCGCCTCCGGGCGCATGAAAGCGGGGAGCCGGTCTGCTAGGAAATGATTCAATGCGTCAGTCGTAACAGGAGAGTCTGAGTCAGTGACAACCCACGCGAGAATCCGCTTGGTGTCGGAGCTTGCACCATGCACCGCGACCTTGGCCTGCCGCACGGCGGAGTGGCTTGTTAGGATGCTTTCGATTTCACCGAGTTCGATGCGGAACCCCCGAACTTTCACCTGCTGATCGCGGCGGCCGATGAATTCCAGCGTGCCATCCTGCGCCCGGCGACAAAGGTCGCCGGTGCGATAGATTCTGCCGAAATCAGGGTGTGAGATGAACTTCGCTGCCGTGAGTTCCGGGGCGGCGTGATAGCCGAGAGCAAGGCCGTCGCCACCGGTGAACAGTTCACCGGGTATGCCGACCGGTACCGGACGGAGGCGGCTATCTAATAGATACACTGTGGTGTTGGAAATGGGCGTGCCGATGGGGATCGTCGGTTTCGCCAAATCCGCGAGAGTGATGTGGTGGCAGGTGGTGAAGGTCGTATTCTCAGTGGGGCCGTAACCATTGATCAACGTAGTGCCAGGCAGGGTTTCCAATGCCAGTCTAACATGGGCGGGCGAGAGCACGTCGCCGCCGGCGAGCAGGTAGCGAAGACCTTTCAGCGAGCCCGGATGCTCATCCATCATCAGCTGGAAAAGTCCGGAGGTGAGCCAGAGTGTGGTCACGCCATGGTCTTGGACTGCGGCGGCGATATCCGCGAGGCCAGGGCCGTCTGGCA
This sequence comes from Akkermansiaceae bacterium, assembly GCA_025354565.1. GTDB lineage: Bacteria > Verrucomicrobiota > Verrucomicrobiia > Verrucomicrobiales > Akkermansiaceae > Luteolibacter. Next base: position 26,960 of record JANXMQ010000092.1, on the reverse strand, counting down.
GTAAGATCAGGCGACCGCCATTGAGCAGGGGACCCCAGATTTCCAATAGCGACGCATCGAAGGAAACCGGGGCTGCTTGGAGAAAAACATCGTCCGGAGTGATGGAAATGAAGTTTTGGTTTCTAACCAACCTGACCACACCACGGTGTGGCAGCAGCACGCCCTTTGGTTGGCCGGTGGAGCCAGAAGTGAAAAGCAGGTGGGCCGGATGCTCAGCAGTGAGTGAATTTGCCGGCAGCTCGACAGGCACGGTGGCCGTACCAGCTAGAGGAATTGTAATGAGCCTATCCTGCTTCTCCGGTGGATAGCAAACCTCGCAGCCCGAAGTCGCTACGCAGACGTCAGCTCCGCTCTCAGCCAACAGAATGGCGAAGCGTTCCACAGGATACGCCGGATCAAGCGGCACACAGCAACCACCAGCGAGTAGGATGGCGAGAAAGCCGATGATCATTTCCGGTGATGGCCGTGCGCAGATCGCGACGAGGCTGCCGGAATCCACGCCGCTCGCGCGGAGACGCAGTGCAAGCTGGCTGGCCTCTGCGTGGAGTTGAAAGTAAGTGAGCGACCGAATACCGGAACTCAGGGCGACGTGGCTCGGGAAGCGCCCTGCGGTTTCCAGGAAAAGTCCGCCGATGGTCGCATCGCGTGGATAGACACTGGTATTGCCAGCCCGGTCTTCTAGCAGATATGTCCGCTCCGCACTAGTTAGAATTTCAAGCTCGTCGATGGGTTTCTCGGGATGCGCCGCGATGTCTTCCAGCAGCCGCTTGAAATGTCCAAGCATTCGATCGGCGGATGCTCGGGAAAACAGCTCTGTGCTGTAATCGCAGGACGCCCGCCAGCCTTCCTTCCGCTCGACCATGAAAAAGTGCAGATCGAAGATGGTCCCCGGCGAGCGGGAGGGAATGGGTGTTAGGGATACGCCGCCGAAGCTACCCGCGCGGGCGAACGAGCGGTGGTGGTTGAAATTAACCTGAAACAGCGGATTACGACTCTGATCGCGCTCCGGGCGCAACTCACGGACCAGACACTCGAACGGCAGATCCTGATTATCCAGAGCTTCCAACGAGCTGTCCCGCACCTGGTGGAGGAATTTTCCGAAATTCGGGTTGCCTGATAGATCGTTGCGCAGGATGAGCGAGTTGATGAAAACGCCTATCAGATGCTCGATTTCCTCACGGGTGCGGCCGGTGATTGGGGTACCGACAGCTATGTCGTCGCTACCCGAATAGCGCTGGAGTAGGATGTTGTAGGCGGCAAGCTGGAGGTGGAAAAGAGTGGCTCCGTTTTTCGCGGCGATAGCGTGCAGTCGATCCGTTAGTTCCTTGGGTAACAGAGTGGAGGTGATGTCACCTTTCCACGTCTTCACTGCGGGGCGGGGAAAATCCGTCGGTAAATCCAGCTCGGTCATGCCATCCAGCCGGTTTTTCCAATACGTTAGCTGTTGCGCCATCTCGGGGCTGGCGAGGAAATCTTTCTGCCAGACGCTGAAATCGCCGTATTGAATTGGCAGTGGTTCGAGCGGACAGGGTTTGCCATCGAAATATGCCTGATAGATTTCCGCGAGCTCACGGGTGAGGACGGTCATCGACATGCCATCGAACAACGCGTGATGGACGGAAATATGCAAGATGTGCGACTCCGGGCCGAGGCGCACGAGCTCGGCACGGATCATCGGCCCCGTGGCCAGCCGGAACGGGCGGTGCGCTTCGATGCTGCCCAGCCGGTCGGCCTCGTCCTGGATGCGGTCGGAGGGCAGGTGGCTGATGTCGATGACCGGGATGGCGAGTTTCAGTTCCGGGCTTACGATTTGCAGCAGCTCGCCCTGATCCTCACCGAAGCGGGTGCGCAGCGCCTCATGCCGCTCGATGATGGTGTTAAGCGACCGCTCTAGCAGATCAAGATTCAGCGGTCCGATCAGACTGAAACGCAGCGGCACGTTGAATGCCGCCACCTCACCCTGCAACATCTCCATGTACCAAAAAACCTGCTGGGAAATGGAGGCGGGAAACGCCAGCGTACCCGCCACCTCGACCGCAGGTGCGGTCGCGGTTTTCGGTAGTTTTGGGGCTTGGCTCATCTGCTCAGAGATTGCGGCGGTAGGCATCGCGGTTGACTCGTTGGATGGTGGTTATCGCGGCTTTCGAAACCGGAGCCGAGGTGTCGGTGGAAATTGCACGGATCGTCCGCAGCCGGAAAACCTGCGCCGGTGTTAGAGCGATGCCTACCCGGGTGGCGCGAGTCGTGATTTGGAAAATCAGGATGGAATCACCGCCGAGCTCGAAGATATCGTCCTCGATCCCGATTTGCGAAATCCCTAACACCTCCTGCCAGATTTCCACCAGCTTGGATTCCGTCTCGTTGCGCGGGGCGATGAGCTTACGGGTGGCATCGGCCTGATCCACCGTTGCTGGTGCAGGCAGGGCCTTGCGGTCCACCTTGCCATTGGGAGTAAGCGGGAAGGCTTCCAACACGACGAAGGCGGCCGGAATCATGTATTCCGGTAATTGCCCAGCCAGATGGCCACGGAGCAATGGGGCAAGGCTGTTAGTGGCGTTTTTGGCGGACTTGGGTGTATTGGCCAGGCTTGCGGCAACTGGGCTGTTAGCAGGGGCGGGCCACAGCGGCAGGGCAGTTTCGGCGATCGGTAAGAACACGGCATCTAGCAGGCCATCGGTTCCGTCCCCATGCCAACGGACATGGGCGCGGTAGCCACAATGGGCGGCAGTGGTGAACAAATCCTCCGCGCTTACCGCATTGGAGGGCACGGTCTGTAGGGCGGGCGCCGGGGCGTCCACAGCGGCGATTTCCAAGGCCCGTCGGAAGCCCAGCGCCACGGCCAGACGGGCATCCGGAATAGCTGACAGGCGGAGTATGTTAGGACTATCTGCCAACATCGCCTCAAGCTGTTCGAGGTTGAGGTTTTTCCATTCAAGAGCATCCGGCAACTGGCGTGTCACGGGAGTTGGTCCGAGATGGAGGATGACATCGTAGTGATAGATTGTCGTCTCGTTCGCGATCTTGCCGCGCCGCAACAGGGTCTCAATATGGGAAATGCCGGGGATTTGTTTTGGTAGGAAATCGAACCACGCCGGATCAAGTGAGAGTTCGGTTTCCTGGGCGATCCGTTGGGCGACTTTCTCGCGGAGCATGCCGGCCGTGGTGCCAACGGGAGCATGTTCCAAAAGGGCCGTTGCGTGGTGTGTGGCGAGCAGCGCGTTCCCTTGGATGTCGCCAAGGAAAATTCGCCCGCCCGGTTTCAAACAACGCGTGGCACCCGCTAATACGCGTGTTAGATAAACGGCATCTGGGAAATATTGGGCTACGGAATTGATGATGACCGTATCGAAATGCGCGTCAGGAATCTCGCTGAAATCATCGGCGGGACGATGAAATAGTTTCACCTGCGGCAGCGGATGGTTTCTCTCCAGCGCGTCAATGGCGACTTTGGAAATGTCGGCTGCCCAGTAACATTCCGAGTCGGCGGCGAGGCGGGAAATGAGCTGGCCGGTGCCGCAGCCGATTTCGAAGATACGGCGTGCGTCGTAGCTGCGGATGCGCTCGATGGTGGTGTCGATCCATTCAGTCACCTGGGCATCGAGATTTTCCACCCCGGCCCAACCGGCGATCACCGAGTCGAGTCGGTCGAGCTTGTCACTACCAGTTTGCGCGATGGCGGACTGATAGAGCAAGTCCCACTGATCCTGCCAGATGTCGGTGCCGTCAGCTCCGCTCTCGCTGGCGGCAGGGCGGAGATAGGCGACGAGTCTGCCATCGTGGACATGGGCGACAGCTTGCTCCACGGCGGGATGTTTTTCCAACAGCGCTTCGATTTCCCCCAGTTCGATGCGGTAGCCGCGCAGCTTGATCTGGTGGTCGAGGCGGCCGAGGAATTGGAGGTCTCCGTTGTCAAAAAAGCGGGCACGGTCGCCAGTGCGGTAGAGGCGTGCTCCTTCGGTCTTGACAAAGGGGTTAGGGATAAACTTATCGGCTGTTAGTTCGGGGCGGTGCAGATAGCCACGGGCCAGCCCGGCACCACCGAGCAGGAGTTCGCCAGCGACTCCGGGCGGTAGCAGTTTGCCTTGAGGGCTGACGATGTAGGCTTGCGTGTTGGAAATGGGCTTGCCGATAGTGGCCCGCTCGCCGGCCTTCCGCAGCGAGATGGTCGAGTAGGTGGTGTCTTCCGATGGACCATACAAATCATAAATTTTCACTCCACGGGTAGCCGCATAGAGCCGGTCCACCAGGCTCACAGATAAGGCTTCGCCCGCGAGATTGATCGTTTTTACCGAGGCCGGAATCAACTCCGCGTCTAGCAGTTCCGCGATGGCGGATGGTACAGTGTTGATGAGTGTGATCCTGTCGCGATGAGGGTGGCCGCGGAGATCAAGGGCGTTTTCCGCGAGGATGACCGAGCCACCGCTGGCAAGAGTCATGAACATTTCGAAGATTGAGAGATCGAAGCAGATGGAGGTGGAAAACAGGACTCCGGCCATTTCCTCAGGGGTATAAATGGTTTTAGCCCAACCCATGAATGCGATGGTGTTGCGGTGTTCGATAGCCACACCTTTCGGTTGGCCCGTTGAACCGGAAGTATAGATCACGTAAGCAAGATCGCCGGGTTCTGTTTTTGACATCACCCGGTTCGCGGAATGTTCCAAGACCTGATCGATAAAGATCCGGCGACTCGAAGTTGCAGGTGGCAGCAAGTCCGCGAGCGAGCGTTGCGTGAGCAGGATGGATGCCTTGGCGTCGTTCAAGATATAGGCAATCCGGTCCTGGGGATACTTGGGATCAATCGGCACATAGCCGCCACCGGATTTCAAAACCGCGAGTATGGCGACCAGCATCTCCGCGCAGCGCCCGGCACAGACGCCAACCAGCGTTCCCCGAGTAACGCCGTTTTCTATCAGTATTGCGGCCAAGGCGTTGGCATGGCGGTCAAGCTCCAGATAGGTAAAACTCCGTTCACCCGCGCACAAGGCGACGGCGTGTGGATTACAATCCGTTTGTTCCTCGAAAAACCGGTGGATGGATGGCTGTGATGGCAGCGGACTGGCCGTGTCATTCCAGCCATCCAAGATCATGCGATCCGCGTCGGTCAGTATGTCGAGATCCTGCAATGAATCATCGCCGTTCGTGATGATGGATTCAATCAATTGTTCAAATGCAGCAAGCCAGCGCTGGATGGTGGTTTTGTCGTGTAAGTCGGTGTTATATTCACATTCCACGATCATCCGCTCGTCGGTTTGCACGAGGTTAAAGAATAGATCGAAATTAACAAACTGCTTAGGGTTCGTTTCGACATCGATGTTCAGATCCGATAGATGAATCTGGTCGAGACCGGATTTGTCGATGTTGAAAATTACTGATACCAAAGGCACGCGACTGGTATCGCGGGCGATCTTGATTTTTCTTAACAAACTGCCGAATGTATAGTTCTGGTGGTCGTATGCTTCAAGCACCTGCTCCTTCACTCCAGCGGCGAAACTGCGGAAATCGCATTCGCCGCTTGGGTTAAGGCGCAGCGGGAGGAAATTCAAACAATGGCCGATCAGCTCGTCACGCCCGATACGGGTTTGGCCGGCAGCCGGGACACCGATGACTATATCATCTTGGCCGGTGATGCGGTGAAGCAGGGTGGCAAACGAGGCTAACAGGGTGGCGAACAGCGTGCCGCCAAGTTTTGGCGAAGCCTTTTTCAAGCGGGCGTAGCGCTCTGGCTTGAGCGTGATCGTCTCCATCGCTCCGGCATAGGTTTTCATCCGTGAGCGCGGGCGATCGGTTGGTAATTCAAGGACGGGTGCGCCATCGGGAAATTTCGCCACCCAGAAATTCTCGGCGGCGACGGTTTCCGGGCTATTGATGTTAGCTGATTCGAGGCGTGCATACTCCGCGAAGGACATCGCCGGGGGCAGTTTCGGCAGAAGTCCGGACTTACGCGCATTGTAAGCGGTGGCGAGTTCCGCGAGGATCATGCCAAAGGACCAACCGTCGCAAACGATGTGATGGGCGGTGAAAATCAGTTCGTAGCGCTCGGCTGCCAGGCGGACAAGGTGCATTCGGAAGAGCGGACCGGCCGTTAGATCGAATGGGATGGAGCTCTCCGTTTTTTTGATGAGCGAGAGCGGGAGCAGGCTGGATGGTGAGTTGTTGCCTATACTTGAAAAATCGTATTCCATCATCTCTATGGTCCGGCTGGATGGATGGAAATGCTGAGTGCCGCCGTCCTCGGAGAAGGTGCTGCGGAGGGCTGGGTGGCGGGCGATGAGATCGGCCAGGGCCGCCCTGAGCGCCGGGGCGTCAAGCTGGCCATCGAGGCGGATGATGTTCGACTCGTTGAATGAACAATTCGCCTCATCGCCCAATTGGACGGCATAGAAAATCTCGCGCTGGGCCTCGGTAGTCGGTGCGCTGTCGAAGCGAGGGAATGCCGTCGGTGCCTCGACGTGATTGATAGATGATGCTGGTAGAAATCCAGCGGCCTGCATTTCACTGACTGCTTCAACGAAGCCTCTAATGACTTTATCCAAATCTTCATGGGTGTGCGCGGTGGTGAAATAAAGCGGGCGGCCCTCCCAGACATGGATGCCTTTTTCCCGCAGGAAATACCATAACAGGCTCGCGTATTTCAAATCCGGCGCGTGCTCGATGACCGCATACGCGCTGAAATGTGGAATGCGGATCGGCACTTCGATTTGCTCGAAATATTCATTCAACGTCCGGCACAGGCGGCTTACGCGTTCCTCCATCTCGATCTGCAGGCGCGGCCCCTCGCCCATCAGATGCTCGACCACGCGCCATGCGGCGGCGAGAGCTAACGGATGCCTAACAAATGTGCCGGCGAAGAAAGTTACGCCGACTTCCGGAAAACTGTCATCGCCATAATTCCATGCGCCGCCGTCCAGCGCGTCCATGTATTCGCATTTTCCGGCAAGCACGCCGATGGGCATTCCGCCGCCGATGACTTTGCCGTAAGTGGCCATGTCTGCCTCGACTCCGAAGTAGGCCTGGGCGCCGCCGGGAGCGCAACGGAAGCCGGTGACGACTTCATCGAAAATGAGCGCGGTGCCCGATTTTTCCGTGATCGCGCGGACCTCGCGCATGAACTCACGCGGCTGCAAACCGGGGGCGCGACTTTGCACCGGCTCGATCATCACGGCGGCGAGTTCGTGGGCATGGGCGCGGAGAATTTCTAACGACGCAGGATCCGCATAGTCGAGAACGAGCATATTCTCCACCAACGATTGCGGGATGCCGGGCGCGATGGGTTGGGCTTTATAAACTCCGTCCACCCATGCACCACGGACCAGGACTTCCTCGAACATGCCGTGGTAATCTCCAGTGAAATAGGCGATGCGGTTGCGACCTGTGATCGTGCGGGCGAGACGCATGGCCGCCATCACCGCTTCCGAGCCGGTGTTGCAAAAGGTCGCGCGCTCCATGCCAGTTAGATCGCAAATCGCCTTGGCCAGTTTACCTGCGATGGGAGACTGCGGCCCGATTTCCATACCGGTGCGGAGTTGGTTTTCCAGCGCCTCGATCAACCAATCCGGGGAGTGGCCGAAGAAATAGGTGCCGAAGCCCATAGTGATATCGACATATTCATTGTTGTCGATGTCCCATAACTGCGCGTGCTTGGTGCGTTGGGAAACTATCGGATAGACCATTTCCTTCCACAGCGATTTGAAACCGGAAACTGCGCGGGGATCGGCGTAATGCGGACGATGCTCGTTGGTATAGGCTTTGGATGATGGGGTCTTCGCAACGTAGCGGGCGATCAGTTGATCGAGCGCTTGCTGCTGGAGATCGGTTAGGCCGCCTTGTTCGCCCTTGTCGATCGGCTTGTATGGTCCGAAGCGGGTGTTGGTGTTAGTATTGCGGGCGTGGTTCGCTGGCCATCTCACCGGGCTGAGGCCATTCGCTGGAACCGATGCTGCGGGTTGTTGACCAGCCAACATCGCTTGCATGAGCTGGAGGTTGTTGGTCATCAACTGTTCCAACGAGGTGCCGGTGGAGGCCTCGACCGGCACACCGGTGGGAGCCGCGGCGTGAGCGAAGATCTGCGCGGTGGCTGGCATTTCCCGGTCGAGATGCTTGGCAAGCGTGGCTACGGACGAGAGATCTCCGAGCATCTGGCGAAAAGTGACCTTTATTCCGAAGCGAGATTGGATGGCTTGGCTTGCTTGTGTTAGAAATAGCGAGTCGAATCCGAGTTCGGTAAAGGTGGCGCTGTCGTCAGTGACGACGATGCCTGATAGATCGAGGACCAGGGCGCGGAGTTTCACGACCAGATCCGGAATACGGTTGGTGCTCATGGGGGTGGGGGGAACGGCGGGAGGTGGATTTTGGATGTTAGAAATCGGCTGGGCTGCGGGGATGACGACCGCCACCGGGGTGTTGACGGAGTTGTCTATCCAATAGCTCTGACGCTCGAACGGATAGGTCGGCAGGCGCAGGCGGTTGCGGTCCTGGCCTTGAAAAACGGCGGGCCAATCGAGCGTGACACCGTTTTTCCACAACTCACCGGCAGCGGCGATGAAATCTGATAGATCGGTGCTTGAGGACGGCAGAGTGGAGATGACGGGCGTGGTGCCACGGTCGGGATGCTGACGGGCGAAGGGCGCGAGAGCCTGACCTGGGCCGACTTCTAACATGATGAGATCCTTGTCCGCGTAGGCCGTGGCGAGGGCGTCCGAGAAGCGGACGGTATGCCGGAGCTGGCGTGCCCAGTAGCTGGGATCGGCCAGCGTGGCGGCGTCCATGGCCTTGCCGGTGCAGGTGGAAATCCACGGAATTTCAGGCGCGTTGGCCGGAATCATGATGGCGTCATCAGTGAAAGCCATCATCATCGGCTCCATCATCGCAGAGTGGAAGGCATGAGAGGTTTTCAGCAATCGGCAACCGATTTCCTTGGCTTCGAGTTCCTTTTGATAGGCGGCGACGGCGGGCAGCGGTCCGGAAACGGTGCAGAGTAGCGGGCTGTTAATCGCGGCGATTTCAATACTGTTAGGAAGCGTCAGTTGATCGGCTCCCGCGCGGATCGCCAGCATTCCGCCGGCGGGCAGTTCCTGCATCAGGCGGGCGCGGCTGGCGAGGAGTTGGAGCGCGTGTTCCAGTTTGAAAGTCCCGGCGAGCACGGCGGCGACGTATTCGCCGATGCTGTGACCGATTAGCAGCGCGGGCTTGATGCCCCAGGCAATCCAGAGTTTCGCGAGCGCGTATTCCACGACGAAGATGCAGGGCTGGGTCAGGGCGGTGCGGTTGATGTCACGCCTGGCGGCTTCATACTCGTGATCGGAGGGAAATAGTGTCGATCTTACATCATGATGCAAAAGCGGACGGAGCAGGGTGGCACATTCATCCACGGCGGCGCGGAAGGCTGGCTCGGAATCGTAAATCTCGCGGCCCATTTCCATGTACTGGGAGCCTTGGCCCGGGAAAATGAAGGCGACGCGCGGGGCAGTGGCGGTGGCGGTGGCGGACTTCGTTTCTTCACGGAGTTTCCCAATGGCCGTAGCAGCATCTGCGGCGACGACGGCGCGGCGATGAGGAAATGCCCGGCGACCGATGGCGAGGGTGTAGGCGACGTCTGCTAGATCAGGCGTTTCGCTTGCGAGGTGGTCGGCGAGACGTTTCGCCATTGCATCCAGCGCAGTGGCGGTCCTCGCGGAAAGTGTTAGCAAGTGCGGCAGGCGGCCCGGCGTCGTGGGAAGTGGCAGGGGAGCCTCCGCCATGACGACATGGGCATTGGTGCCGCCAACGCCGAAGGCACTGACGCCAGCGAGGCGCGGGGTTGCGCCGCGCTGCCAATCGAGTTCCTCACTGACGGGGATGAACGGGCTGTTTGCAAAGTCGATGCGTGGGTTGGGCGACTTGTAATGAAGCAGCGCGGGGATTTTCCCGTGGCGGAACTGTTGGATCGTTTTAATGACGCCAGCCACTCCGGCAGCACAGTCGAGATGTCCGATGTGAGTCTTACCGGTGCCGATGGAGCAGAAGGAATTTCCCTCAGCCCCACCCTCCCGGAATGCTTTTGTTAGGGCTGCAATTTCGATGGGGTCACCTAACGGCGTGCCGGTGCCGTGGGCTTCGATGTAGGAAATTTCCGACGGACTCACTCCGGCGGAAGCGTGGGCGAGTGCGATAACATCGGCTTGGGCGTTGAGTCCAGGAGCCGCGAAGCCGATCTTATCCGAGCCATCGTTGTTGACGGCCCAGCCCTTGATGACGGCGAGGATCGGGTCGCGGTCGGCGATGGCCTCGCTGAGACGTTTCAGCAGGACCACGCCGCAGCCATGGCCGAAGACCGTGCCGGCGGCCTCGGCATCGAAGGCACGGCAGGTGCCGTCCGGCGAGACCATGCCCTCTTCCTGATAGAGATAATCCCGCTGCTGGGGAAAACTGATCGAAACGCCGCCAGTCAGAGCCATGTCGCATTGATAGGTGAGCAGCGCGGTGGCGGCCTGGCAGATCGCGACGAGCGAGGTGGAACAGGCCGACTGGATGGTCATGCTCGGGCCGCGCAGGTTCAGCTTGTAGGAAACGCGGACTGGCAGGAAATCCTTGTCGTTGCCGAGCATGGTCTGATACTCGGAAACCTGATAGTTTTTCGCGAGTTCCTTGCCCTTGCCGAGATTGTGGAGGAGATAGGTATTGAGGCTGAGGCCCGCGTAAACACCGATCATGCCGGGGTAGGCAGCGGGGTCGTAGCCGGCGTCTTCGAGCGCTCCCCACGAGCATTCGAGGAAGACCCGGTGCTGCGGGTCCATCAGTTCCGCCTCTTTCGGATAGATACCGAAAAACGGGGCGTCGAATTGATCGGGATTGTCGAACAGGCTGCGGGCACCGACGTAGTTGCTGCCGTCCGCTTCAGTGCGACCGGGGAACCGGGTGATGCCGTCCTTGCCAGCGATTAGATTTTGCCAGAATTCATCGGGATTTGCGGCACCGGGAAATCGACCTGACATGCCGATCACAGCGATGGCTTCGGGGGCTTGGGAATCTTCGTTCATCGGTTGGAGGGGTGGCGGAATCTTGAGAATCCGGCTTGGGCGAGACGGGCGCGTGCTTGGGCGGGATTGCTAACAGCGGATGCGCCGGATTGAGTGAGAAATCCAGCGATGGCGCGGGCGCTGGGCAGGGCGAAAAGTTCGGTGATCGGGAAGTCCCGACCGGTCATTTCCATCAGCCGGACATGGATGATCGCGACGTGGATCGAGTTGCCGCCGAGATCGAAAAAATTGGCGGTCGCGTCGGCAGCCGGGAAGCCTAACACCTCGGACCAGAGGGCGAGGATTTTGGTTTCCATCGACGCGCCGGAAACGATGTTCGCCGCGGCCAGTACCTTGGTCTTGGCGAGCGCGAGACGGTCCACCTTGCCATTGGGCGTTAGTGGGAAATTTTCCAGAAAGTGAAACTCGTTAGGCACCATGTAGGTTGGCAAGCGGGTGGCCAGATGCTCGCGCAGTGCCGGAATTTCCGCCGTGCCTTGGAGGTGGGCGATCAGCCGATTGTTAGAGGCGAGCACGACCGCCTCGCGCACGGCGGGATGTTGGTTCAGGGCGATTTCGATTTCCCCCAGTTCGATGCGAAAACCGTTCACTTTCACCTGATGATCGGCGCGACCGCGGAATTCGAGGATGCCGGAAGGATGCCGGATTGCGAGGTCGCCGGTGCGGTAAATGGAGCCTGTGAAAGCCTCGGCACTGCGGGCGGGGTCGTTCAGATAGCCGCCGCCGAGGCCCGCGCCGGAGATGCAGAGCTCGCCGATTTCACCAACCGTTAAAGTTGCTAGAGATTCGTTGCGAATGGAAACTTGGACGTGCGGAATCTCGCGACCGAGTGGGACAAAGTGGAAGTCATCGAGATTTCCCCGATGCAGACGGTGGAAGGTGCAGATGTCGGTGCATTCGGTGGGGCCGTAGGAGTTGACGACTTCCGCATGGCAGCTCGGGTGTTCGAGCCAAGCCCGCAGCCGGGCGACGGAAATCGGCTCGCCGCCGAGGACGGCGAATCGCAGCGAGGCGAGGGCCGCATAGCCATCACGGGCGGCGGCATCGACTAACGGATAGAACGCGCTCGGCGTGCAGTTGAGCAAGGTCACGCCGTGGTCGCGGATCAGTGCGCTGATGCGGGTGATATTGTAGGTCTGGCAGTCATCGAGAATCAGGGTGCCGCCGGTGATGAGCGGGGCGTAGAAATTTTTCTGCGTGAGGTCGAAACTCGGCGAACTGATGACCAGCGTGCGATCATCCGGGCCGAGACGCAGTTCGCCAACATACCAGTCTAGCAGATTCGCAAATCCCCGGTGATAGACGGAAGCGGCCTTGGGCTGGCCAGTGGAGCCGGAAGTGAAAATCGCGTAAATCAGATCGTTGATGCCCATGGCCAAGTCCGGCGCGTCCGATGAAGAAGCGGCGGCGTCATCTATCAGGAGCGTGTGGACCGCGGGAAATTGTCCGGCCAGCTCACGGTTGGTCACGACGGATTCCAATTTAGCGGAAACGATCATCTGGTCGATCCGTGCGGCAGGGTATGCGGGATCGAGCGGCACGTAAGCGGCACCGGATTTCAGAATGCCGAGCAGAGCGATCGGCAGTTCGGCGGAGCGATGCAGGCCGAGCCCGACGAACATCCCTCGGCCGTGCCCGTGCGCGAGGAGGTGATTGGCGAGTTGGTTCGAGCGCGCATCCAGTTCGCCATACGAGAGTGATCGCCCACCGCTGATGACGGCGGTCCGCGGAGGCGTCAGCCGGGCGTGGTGTCCAAACATGTTCATCCAGCGACCGACCAAAGTGGCCGGACACGAGGGGTCTGGAGTTTCAAAATGATTCATGGGGGGAATCTTGGTAGGGAAAAGGCGTTCACATTGCTAACATAATTGGCTGGGCTTGGAATTACGCGATCACGTATTACTTGGATACTTAAAAAGTCTTGTCAGGGCCAGTGAAAAACGCGATGAATTGCGCGTTGCTCCCCCCGCAATGAGATTCAACAAACCATATTCCCCCCGGATGGTTGTTTTGATGATGGCCTCCACCACGGCCAGCGTCTTACCCCCGATCCATGCGCAAGAGGTCTCCTCGGCTGTCACCAGTCGGGTCGAGTCGGACGCCGCCTTGGTGCCTACGGTTGAGAAAAGCGATGAGCGTGCCAGCGGCTTGGAAATCGGGACGATCCTCGCCGTGGCTTACGACGATAATATTTTCCTCAGTAAATCGAAACCCGAGGCGGATACCGTCATCCGGGTTTCCCCCACGGTGGCCTATATCCAAGGCGATGCCAAAGCGGGCGAGGGCGGATTCATCGAGTTTGCCTATCGTCCGACGAACGTGATGTACCTGCAAAATCACACCGAGAACCGCATCGACCAACAGGCCGCGCTGACGGCAGGCTGGCGCGGCAAGGTCACGCAAATCACCTACACCGGGGCTGCGCAAAAACTCGCCGACGCCACAGCCGACACCGGTCGTCAGACGGACCGCATGGAATATGCTAACGAGATCCGCGCGGCCTGGTTGCCCCGTGAAAAGGTGACGTTGGAACTCGCCGCAGGCAGCGGGCAAATTGTCTATGACGATCCGACATTGTTTGATTCCAAGAAAACTTATGGCGAGATCGCCGTGCGTTATGCCTATTCGCCGAAGACTCAGGTCGGCCTTGCCTATCGGGCGGGCCGCTACGACGTCGATGGTGGCAGCGCACAAACGACTCACCAAATCACCGCCAATATCGACTGGAAACCACGGGAAAAAGTCCATGTGAAGCTTCAGGCCGGAGCGGAACAGCGCGGGACCGACAGCGGCACGGATATCAATCCGGTGGTGGAGGGACGGATCGACTGGACGCCACGCATAGGGACGAACCTCTATCTATCAGCCTATCAGCGGGAGGTGGCCTCGGCCTATTATGCCGGTCAAAATTATACCTTGAAAGGAGTGACCGCAGGCATCTCCCAAAAGTTTGACGGGAAATGGACGGCCCGCTTGGAAACAGGTCAGGAAAAATCATCTTATCATCAGGTGTCAGGTTCAGGCGGCGGTGTCGGTGCCCGCAATGACAAGATTTGGTTCGTCAGGCCCGCACTGGAATACCGGATCAACGATCAATGCAATGTTTCGCTTTTTTACCGGGTTTCCGACAACAGCTCCTCGGCCTCGGCTTTCGGCTACAGCCAGCGAACGGTCGGTCTCGAACTCAACTATAGATTTTAATCGCTTCGACAGAATATGAATACTAAATTTACAACTGCTTTGATCGCGCTGCTGGTAGGTCTGATAGCGCCAACCGCTCGGGCTCAGGGCGCGCGCTCTTCCGGGGTGATCGGTCGCATGGATAATGTGGAGATTCGCGTTTTCCGCGAAGATGAACTGACTACCCGCGGCCAGTTATCGGGAGATGGTACAATTTCCATGCCGCTCATCGGCCCGGTCCGCATTGAGGGACTGACCACCGACCAGGCCGCCGCCGCGATCACGCGCAAGCTGGCGGATGGTTATCTGGTGAAGCCCGAAGTTAGTGTTTCTATTGAGGCCCGCATCCGTAGAACCATCACGGTTCTGGGGCAGGCTCAGCGGCCCGGCGTCTTTGAATTACCCGCGCACCGGCAATTGTCTCTCGTCGAAGCCATCGGCATGGCGGGTGGCGTGACCCGCATCGGCAATCCCAAAAAAATCAGTCTCAAGCACCAGGCGAACGGCGGCAACTCTGTCGAAATCGTCAATCTATCCGATATTACAACAGGCAAGGGACTTGATATTCCACTGCGCGATGGCGATGTCATCACCATCCCGGAAAGCCTGTTCTGAATCAACTATACCCTCATTTCCGATGTCCCATTTTCTATCCAAAGATCACGCCATTGCCCCACGGGCCTCGCAGTTGCCGGTTCCTGCCGGTGCGGATCCAACGTATTTCCTGCCCAAAGTGGAGTCAGGTAAATTGTTAGGCATCCTGCTGCGCCGGGGTTGGATTATGATTGTGTTGGCTGTGCTGGGTGCTGCCGCGTTGTATGCCTTCGCCGGGCGCTTGCCGAAAACTTACCGTGCGATGGGCTCGGTATTTGTGAATAGCCAGGCTCCCGTCGTGCTCGACATCCGCGCCGTGGCTCCTGAAGAAACTCGCGATCTTGAGCAGTTGCGTTCGGTAGAACGGGGCATGAGAGCGCCCACCTTGCTGATGCGAGTCATCGAGGCGAATCACCTCGATGCCGATCCCGAATTCACCGCGCCCGGAGCCAGTCAGCAGACTTTGTTAGCTAAACTCGCCGGGCGCGTGAATATCGAGTTGAGCCGTGGCACCCGGGTCATCGACATCCAAGTGGACGATACCGATCCGGTGCGGGCCAAAACTTTGGTGGAATCGCTAGTCAAGGAATATCAAAACTGGACGGATGAGCGCCAGAAACTCATCACCCAACAGGCCAGCGAGGGTCTTGCGCGTGAAGAGGAACGGCTACGCGGACTCATGAGGGAATCCGCGCGCAAGCTGCAGGAATTCCGCGAAGCACACCCGATTCCCGGTCTGGAAGGCAGCGAAGGCGGCGGGCCTGTCAGGGGCGCGCTGGATGCCCTCAGTACCCAACTCACCCAGGCCACCGCCTTGCGCTTGCGCCTGGAGGCGGAGTTCGAAGCGTTCGCGAAATTCGACTCATCAAACCCGGCTGCCCTCGCCGGCATGGAAGCCTCCGAGCGCGGCACCGAAGTCCTCGCCCAAGTGAGGGCAATCCAGCAGAAAGAAGCGGATTTCGCGAGGATCAAGGAGCGCTATTTATATAAGCATCCGGTTTACAAAGAAATATCCAATCAACTCGCGCTGATGAAAACTAATCTATCTGAAACCGTCCGTTCAACCGGTCAGGCCTTGGAGCAAAAATACCGGGTCGCCCATGAGGACGAACTCAAGCTCGCCAGCGAAGTCGCTCTGGCTCGTGGCAACGCGGTCGATGTCGAAGGCATCCGCGAGCAGTTTCGCAGTATCAGCCGAGATGCTTCTGGCGACCGTGCGCTGCATGACTCCGTCGCGTCCAGACTCAGGGAAACCACGCTTGCATCATCTGTTCCGGCCTCAGTCCTGCGTTGGGAAAACATGCCCATGCTGCCTGAGAAAGCCCACAGCCCGCGCAAGATCGTCTTCGCGGCAGTTGGCGGCTTCGGTGGGTTTCTCGGTGGCTTGGTGTTGTTAGCCGGACTCGAACTGGGAGATCGCAAGGTGCGTGATCCCGCCGCTGCCGCGCGGGCCACCGGTGCTCCGCTGTTAGCGACCCTGCCGCAGATCGCCCAAGCCGGAGATGGGATGGTTCTGCTCACGGCTCCATCTTCCTCAGGGGCCGAAGCCTTCCGCCGCCTGCGGGCGGTGCTTGCCCCGCCACCGGGTAGCAGCACCGCGCGGACCGTGCTTTTCGCCAGCGCCCGGGCTGGGGAGGGAAAATCTTTTTGCGCGCTCAACTACGCGACCTCGCTTGCCATGCAGGGCCACCGCACATTATTGTTAGACGCTGATCTTCGCCACCCCGGCCTCAGCCGTCAACACCTCGCGGGTGCCGCAGCGGACTCTGGACTCGGCGGTTATCTCGCGGGCAAGACCGATCCCGCTGAAGCCTGTTTCACCACCTCGCTGCCCAATCTCTACATGCTCTCCTCCGGCCCGATGCGTGCGGACGCGGCGGAGTTATTGGCGGGCACGAGGTTCCCATCTCTGTTAGAAGATGCTTACCGTTGGTTCGACCGCGTGGTCATCGACACGCCACCCGCTCTAACAGTCAGCGACATGCTATCGATCACCCGCTACGCGGACCGGACCTGCCTAGTGGTCCGTGATCGTGGCTGCGACGGTCGCGAACTCAAGCGGGCGGCCGACCTCGTGCGCTCGGCAGGCGGCACCCTCGTCGGTTTCGTCTGGAACGAGTTGGCTGGAAATATTGCGGACGCCTCCTCGTCGGGTCCGGGCGTCCCGGTGAATCGCGTCGGTATTTCAAGTCCCCAGCCGGTTGGTGTGGCGTCTGCTTCCCGCACGAACACTTACGAGCTTGTCCCGATTTACGCGTAGCACGATTCCATTTTCCGCATACAATTCTCCCATTCCCCATATTCTCAGTCCCATCCCCCCGATGGTTTTGTTGGTCCCCCCACCACCCCCCCAAAACATGAATTCAACATCCCGCTTGGTTGCGGGCGAGGCTCCCCCCGCCCGTCCCGCACCCTCATCGATTGATCCAGAAGAAGCATTTACCCTCAGGCATCGCCATCGCCCATGGGTCACTCACCAGAAGCTGGTGGCCTTCAGTTTCCTCGGCGATGCCGCCGTGGTCGTGCTGGCTTTGATGCTCGCCTATCTGATCCGCTTTGAAACCGGATTGCGCGTAGTTGGTGTCATCGATGCTGGTGCCAGCGTCTATAGCTATTGCATCCACGTCCTGTTAGGTAGTGTGCTGCTGCTATTCCTGCTGGCCAATTTCCGCCTGCATGATCCGCGTTACTTTCTCGCCGTGCGGCGGACTTTTGGGGTCATCGTGAAATCTTGCTTAATCTGGGCATTCAGCTTTTTAGCGATCTCCCTCGTCTTGAAAATCGAGCCCCCGATCAGCCGCATGTATTGCGCGATCGGATGCGTGACCGCCATGAGCGGGCTGTTGACGTGGCGTTGGTTTCTCTATTGTATTCTACGTAATGAATCCTTTGCGGACGCGCTGCGCCAGAAGGCGGTGTTTGTGGGCTGGAATGACGAGAGCGATCGGGCGATCAAGCGCTTTGGCGATGGCCGGGCCAATCAAATCTCCGTGATTGGTGTGATTTCACCGCCCGACCAACCGTTTGAAGTGAAGCCGCCTGCAGAGATTCCTATGCTGGGTTCTTACTCAGGATTGCGCTCGATCCTTCGGGACTCGGGTGCGGATCTGGTGATGGTGGTTGACGGTACTTTGGACCGCCACCAGATGCTTGAACTCGCTGAAACCTGCGGACGGGAGTTCATTGACTTCAAACTGGTACCAAGTTGCTTCCAGATCCTGGTTTCCGGCCTCCGCTTGGAAAGCATTCATGGCATGCCTGTGCTCGGCATTGGGAAAATGCCCTTGCACCACGCATTTAACAATGCCGCGAAACGGATGGTGGACATCGTCGGCAGCCTGATAGGTATGGTCATTTTCGCTCCGGTGATGGGGGTGTTTGCCGCCCTCGTCTATCTGGAATCCCCCGGCAGCGTGATCTATCGGCAACGCCGCATCGGTTTGAACGGCCGCCCCTTCGACATCTACAAAATTCGCAGTATGCGACTTGATGCCGAGGTCGGCGGCAGCCCGGGCTGGACGGTCAAGGACGATCCCCGCCGCCTGAAAATCGGTGAACTGATGCGGGCTTGGAACATCGACGAATTGCCCCAGTTCTGGAACGTCCTTTGGGGTGACATGAGTCTCGTCGGCCCGCGTCCCGAGCGTCCGGAATTGATCGAGGGCTTCAAGGAGCGGATTCCCCACTACAACGTCCGCCACAATATCAAACCCGGTGTCACCGGTTGGGCCCAAGTCAACGGCCTGCGGGGTGATACCTGCCTGCGCGAGCGGGTGAAATTCGATCTCGACTACATCGAAAACTGGAATTTCGCCCTCGATTTCCAAATCATGTTGATGACCCTCTACAAACGCGGCGGCGCATGTTAAGCACAGTGTCAACCGAGGACATGTCAGAGAGTCAATCCGCAGAAACCGCCTCCCGCCGGAACCGTTCCATCCGGCTCGCGGTGGCAACGTCCTTCATCTCAAAGGGAGGGACCATCCTGCTTCAGTTGATTTCGATCCCGATCGCCATCCGCGTGCTCGGTCGTGCGGAATTCGGCCTTTACACCACGGTCAACTCCGCCCTTGCCACCATGTCGTTGTTGGAGGTTGGAGTCGGTCCCGCCCTGACCCACGGCTTGAGCCGGGCGCGGGTGGATGGCGACGAGGTGAAACAACGCGAACTCGGATCCACCGCGTTTTTCCTGATGGCGGGCATCGCCCTGTTAGGCGGCTTGGCATTCGCGACCGTGCTGCTCACCGTGCCGCTGCCCCATTTGTTCGGCCAATCCTACGCGGGCAGGGAATCCGCGCTGCGGCCCGCGCTGTGGGCGGGCTTGGGGATGTTTCTCATGCTCTTTGTCATGAACCTCACCCTGCGCATCCGCGAAGGACATCTCGAGGTGGCGTCTAACAACCTGTGGGGTGCGGTGGGAAATGTGATTGGCGCACTTCTCGTCGGATTTGGTGTCCGGTGGATTCCCGAGGTTTGGTTTCTCGTTGTCGCCATTTACGGCGCGAGGGTTTTTGCAGTGGGGTTTAATTCACTCACCCTGCTTCGGGATCATCCGTTGATGATTCCGGCGTTGAAATTTTTCAGGCCCGACATGGTGCGGCATCTGATTTCCGATGGCATGGCGTTTTCCACCTGTTGCCTCGTGACCGGCATTGTCGAAACCAGCTTTTGCATCTGGCTCGTCGGTCGCGCGAACGGTCCGGCGGCGGTCGCCTTGTTCGGGGTCTTCATGAGTCTCACCGTGATGCAGCTCGGCTTCGTTGTCATGCTCAGCACGCCGACCTGGCCCGCCGTCGCGGAAGCCCTCGCCCGTGGTGATCGGCCATGGGCACGGAAGGCGGCGCGGCGGCTCTACCTCTTCGGCACGGGATTTGCACTCTGTTCGGCGCTCGGTTTACTGGTGCTCGGGCCATACCTCCTGCCGTTTTGGTTAGGCAAGGAGTTCACCAACATCGACCGACCGCTGCTCGCGTGTTATGGCCTGTATTTCATCGCCCACGTCTGGCGACATCTGAACCATACCATGATGATCGGCACCGGCCAGGTCGGGAAACTGGTGAGAATTCAATTGATAGAATCCACGATGGTTGCAGGCATCGGCTGGACCGCCCTACACTTTGGGGGTATCCAAGCGCTGCTGGCCGCGATGGGCGTGGTGATCCTAACCCTAACAGGCTCGGTCCTGCCAAGATGGGTGAGCCGGGCGCTGCGGGCTTGATGAGTGTCCATCTCCGCTCGACACAGGTGGACCGGAGATCAGCCTCCTCAGAGTTTGCTGCCTTCGTAGATCGTAACCACACCGCCGGTGAGTGGTGTGGCGGAGGTTTCTGCAAAGCCGCAGTTCTCTAGCAGCTCGGTCATGGCATGACCTGAGGGAAATTGCTCGATGGATCCGCCGAGGTATTCGTAGGCGTCTTTTTGACCGGTTAGCCAGCCGGCCAGACGGGGCAGGACGTGATGCAGATAGAGCCGGTAAGGCGTGCGGAGAATGCCGGTGGGTAGGGAAAAATCGAGGATGACGAGGCGGCCACTTGACTTGAGGACGCGGCGCATTTCGCGCAGTGCGGCGGGGTAGTCTGCCATGTTGCGCAGGCCAAAGGCGACGGTGACGACATCAAATTCACCATCCCGGAAAGGCAGCCTCAATGCATCTGCGACGATGGTTTTCGCGATGCCCTGTCTGGCGGCGTGGGCGAGCATTTCCGCGCAGAAATCCGAGGCAATGACCTCGCACTGCGGACACTGGTCTTGAATTTCCAGCGCCAGATCGCCCGTGCCGCTGGCGACATCCAGTAAGCGGGTGGGCCGCCATTTCCGGATGCGGGCAGTGACGATTTTCCGCCACCAGATGTCCATGCCGCAGCTCAAGACATGATTGGTGAGCACATAACGATCCGCGATTCTAGCGAAGGCATCTTGGACATAAACGGCGTCAGGCATGTGAAAGGGGTAAACCGGATGGGGGCGCGGACAAGTGAATTACGCGCCGATCGGATGCCAGGTGGTTTTTAATTCGAGGTGGTCGCGGATTTCGTAGAGGCCTTGGGTTTTCGGTGAGTGCCAATCGGTCGGGGTTTCGGAGGGGATGAGTTTCAGGCGTTTCACGCTGTCGGCGGCACCGGTTTGGAGGACTTTGCGTTCTTCCAGGTTTCCAACAGCGGCGATTCCGCGCAGGTGGGCGTGAGTCGCGAAGGTCGGGATGAGTTCGGCGCGTTGGCCGGTGAGGAGGTTGACCACGCCGCCGGGGAGATCGCTGGTGGCGAGCATTTCACCTAGCAGAATCGCCGGATAGGGCTGGGTGGTGGAAGCGAGGGCGACCACGGTGTTTCCACTGGTGATCGCAGGCATGACCAGCGAGAGCAGTCCTAACAATGGAGCCTCGTCGGGTGCAACGATGCCGATGATCCCCATCGGCTCGGTGACGGTAAAGTTGAAATGAGACGAGGCCACCGGGTTCACGCTGCCGAGCAGGGCTTGGTATTTGTCCGTCCATCCGGCGTAGTGGACGATGCGGTCGATGCTGGCGCCGACCTCGCGCTCGGCTTGGACACGGGTACCGCCACCTAACAGGATAGCACCCGCCATTTCCGCCGACCGCGCTTCTAACATTTCTGCAAGTCGATAGAGAATCTGCCCGCGGTTGTAGGCGTTGCGTCCCGCCCAACCCGGACCGGCCTTCGCGGCGGCTTCCACGGCATTGCGCAGATCCTTGCGGGTGCAGAGCGGGATGTTCGCGAAAAAGTTGCCGGTGGAGTCATTCAACGGAGCAACGCGACCGCTCTCGGAACGGATGAAGGCACCGCCGACGTAGCACTTCGGAGTCTTGGTGATTTTGAGAATCATGGGTTGATTTAGAACCCTGATGGCGGGATGACAAGATTCAAGAATCTGGAAATGACGGCAATGCCGCTATCCGACCAAAAATAGGAAATCCATTTTCCCCATCAAAATCTGATCGTCCTCCCTTCCAAAGTGCCAGATTTGAGAATTTCACGTCATCGAATTGGCCACTCGCTTGCCTCTCAAGTCCAGCACCTGATAACTTTTCACTGTGATTGAAGCGCGGTTGAATTGCTACTTCCAGTGGCCGCCAAAATCGCCCGCGATGGTCCGGCGTATCCTCCTAAAAGTGGCTGTGGCGTCCCGGATCTGCTCAGGATTGAGGAAAATACGTTAAGCGTGACTTGAAATTCGGTGATTCTTTCTGCTCAATGCACCAAATAACGCCCCTCGCCAAAGCTCTGAAACTTCATAAATTTCAATAATGACAAGCACCCAACAACGCGCCGCCCTGCAGAGCCAGATTTGGAAAATCGCCAACGATGTGCGCGGCTCCGTCGATGGCTGGGACTTCAAGCAATACGTCCTCGGCACCCTGTTCTACCGTTTTATCAGCGAAAACTTCGCCGCCTACATTGAGGTGGGTGATCCGGACATCCATTACGCTCAGTTGGCGAATAACGTCATCACCCCGGAAATCAAGGACGACGCGATCAAAACCAAGGGCTACTTCATCTACCCCAGCCAGCTCTTTTCCAAGGTCCTCGCAACAGCGAACACCAACGAGAGCCTGAACACCGACCTCGCCGCGATCTTTTCGGCCATCGAGAGTTCCGCCAACGGATACCCCTCTGAGCAGGACATCAAGGGATTGTTCGCGGACTTCGATACCACCAGCAACCGCCTCGGCAACACCGTTAAAGACAAAAACCTGCGCCTCGCCGCCGTGCTCACACGTGTCGGTGAGTTGGACTTCGCTGACTTCGAAGGCAGCCAGATCGACCTTTTCGGCGATGCGTATGAGTTCTTGATCTCCAACTACGCCGCCAATGCCGGCAAGTCCGGAGGCGAGTTCTTCACGCCAACTCACGTCTCCCAGCTCATCGCCCAACTCGCGATGCACAAGCAGGCCAGCGTCAACAAGATCTACGACCCCGCTGCCGGTTCCGGCTCCCTGCTGCTTCAGGCTAAAAAGCACTTCGACGCACACATCATCGAGGACGGCTTCTTCGGGCAGGAAATCAACCACACCACCTACAACTTGGCACGGATGAACATGTTCCTGCACAACGTCAACTACGACAAATTCAACATCCAGCTCGGCAACACCCTCACTGATCCTCATTTCCTCACTGACAAACCCTTCGATGCCATCGTTTCCAATCCTCCCTATTCCATCAAATGGAAAGGCAGTGATGACCCGACACTGATCAATGATGACCGCTTTGCCCCGGCTGGTGTGCTCGCCCCGAAATCGAAGGCCGACTTCGCCTTCGTCCTCCACGCCCTGAGCTACCTCTCCGCGAAAGGCCGCGCCGCGATTGTCTGCTTCCCCGGCATCTTCTACCGTGGCGGTGCCGAGCAAAAGATCCGCCAATACCTGATCGACAACAATTACGTGGAGACGGTCATCTCCCTCGCTCCTAACCTCTTCTACGGCACCACCATCGCGGTGAACATCCTCGTGCTCTCCAAGCACAAACCCGACACCCTCACCCAGTTCATTGATGCCAGCGGCCTTTTCAAAAAGGAGACCAACAACAACGTCCTAACCGATGCCCACAGCGAGCGGATCATGGAGATTTTCGACACCAAGGAAAAAGTCCCCCACTTTTCCGCCTCCGTAGATCACACCACTGTCGCCGAAAAAGACTACAACCTTTCCGTCAGCACCTACGTCGAAGCGAAAGACAACCGCGAGGTCGTGGACATTGCCAAACTCAACGCGGAACTCAAAACCACCGTCGCCAAGATCGACCGCCTGCGGGCGGAAATCGATACCATTGTGGCGGAAATAGAACAGTAAAGGAACCACGAATGGACACCAATAAACACGAATTAGAATTGAGAGTAATGTGTCAAAATTTAATCCACTTCTTCAAACCCATTCGTGAAAATTCGTGTCCATTCGTGGTTAAAATACAGAGAGGAGGCCAAGCGTGAGCGACGTCATTCTCTACACCACCGATGACGGGAAAACCCAAATCGACTTGTGCCTACAAGATGGCACGGTTTGGCTGTCCCAACTCCAGATCGCCGAGCTTTTTCAGGCCACAAAACAAAACATCTCGCTCCATCAGATCAACATCTTTGAGGATGGAGAGCTGACTCAAGAGGCAACTGTCAAGGAATCCTTGACAGTTCAAACCGAAGGCAAGCGCGAGGTAAAACGCAGCCTCACTCTCTACAATCTGGACGTAATTCTGGCGGTCGGCTACCGCGTGCGCTCCGCCCGTGGCGTGGAATTCCGGCGCTACGCCTCCACGGTTCTGAAGGAGTATCTCGAAAAGGGCTTCGCCATGAATGACGAGCGCCTGAAAAATCTGGGTGGCGGCAACTATTGGAAAGAGCTGCTCGTCCGCATCCGCGACATTCGCTCCAGCGAGAAAGTGATGTATCGGCAAGTGCTCGAGCTCTACGCCACCGCCACCGATTACCATCCGAGCGGTGAAGAGAGCCTGAAGTTCTTCAAAATCGTTCAGAACAAGCTGCATTACGCCGCCCACGGCCACACCGCCAGCGAGGTGATCTACCTCCGGGTGGACAGCACCAAGCCATTCGCGGGACTCAACACTTTCAAAGGCGGCCAGCCAACCCAAGCCGAGGCCATGATCGCCAAAAACTACCTCAGCGAGCAGGAGCTGCGCGTCCTGAACAACCTCGTCTCCGCCTACTTCGACCTCGCGGAACTCAACGCCATCGAACAACGTGAAATGCGCATGGCGGATTACGTGCGCGAGCTCGACTCCATCTTGAACTCCACAGGCCGCAAACTGCTCGACAATGCCGGCACGATCTCAAGCAGCCAAGCGCAGGAAAAGGCCAAGCGGGAATTGCAACGATACAAAGCCATCACTCTCGATCAGGTCGAAAAAGACTACCTGAAAACCATCTCATCACTGGAAAAACAGGCAAAAAAGGAGAGCCGGAAGAAAGGAGATAAGCATGAGTGACATGAGAACCATCCAATCCATTCGTGAAAATTCGTGTCCATTCGTGGTTGAAAATCCAACCGAGAAGAAAGGAACCACGAATGAACACGAATAAACACGAATCGGTTGATATGAAAAAACTCCTCGATGGCGTGGTGGTGGAGTGGAAGGCGTTATCGCTTGGCGAAAATAAACTCACTGAACTGCGGAGGGGGCGTGTTATGTCGAAAGAGTATTTGGCAGAAAACGCTGGAGAACATCCAGTTTATAGTTCCCAGACGGCTGACAACGGTGAAATCGGACGGATTGAAACGTTCGACTTCGACGGTGAATACATAAGTTGGACAACTGACGGAGCCAATGCCGGGACTGTGTTTCATCGTAAGGGAAAATTCTCCATTACCAACGTCTGCGGAATCATAAAAATATGTGACGACAGTGAATTGAATTACAGATTTATGTATTACTGGTTGTCTATCGAAATCAAAAAACATGTCTATTCAGGAATGGGAAATCCCAAGCTGATGAGCAACCAAGTTGCGAAGGTTTTGCTCCCCATCCCCCCGCTATCCATCCAAAAAGAAATCGTCCGCATTTTGGACGCTTTCACCGAGCTTACCACCGAGCTTACCACCGAGCTGACCACCGAGCTGACCAACCGCAAAAAGCAATACAACCACTACCGCGACCAATTGCTCAGCTTTGAAGAGGGGGATGTGGAGTGGAAGACGTTGGGTGAGATCGTAGCAACGATCAAAACTGGGAAGTTGAATGCTAATGCAATGGTCGAAGATGGAAAATACCCATTCTTCACATGTGATGCCAATCCCTTCAAAATTAATACCTATGCTTTTGACACAGAGGCGATCATTGTTTCTGGAAACGGCAGCCAAGTTGGTCACATCAATTATTACAAAGGTAAGTTCAACGCGTATCAGCGGACTTACATCTTAGCAGACTGCGCGGACGAAATCACTCTAGGCTTCTTGCTGACATACCTGAAGGGGTATCTCAGGCCTTACATTATACAGCATTCTAAAAAGGGCTCAGTCCCCTACATCACAATGCCCATGTTGGAGAATTTTCAAATTCCCGTTCCCTCATCAACTGAACAAGCCCGCATCGTAGCCATCCTCGACAAATTCGACGCCCTCACCCACTCCATCAGCGAAGGCTTGCCGCGTGAGATCGATCTGCGGCAGAAGCAATACGAGCATTACCGCAACCTGCTCTTGAGCTTCCCGAAACCCGAGAAGAAAGGAACCACGAATGGACACCAATAAACACGAATTAAAGAAATTTTTTATTCGTGAAAATTCGTGTTCATTCGTGGTTAAAAATCCAGCGAAGCAAGCCCGCATCGTCGCCATGCTCGACAAATTCGATACCCTCACCCAATCCATCAGCGAAGGCTTGCCGCGTGAGATCGAGCTGCGGCAGAAGCAATACGAGCATTACCGCAACCTGCTCTTGAGCTTCCCGAAACCCGAGAAGATAGGAACCACGAATGGACACCAATAAACACGAATTAGAATTGAGAGTAATGCTTCAAAATTTTCTCAATGATTTTTTCAAAACCATTCGTGTCTATTTGTGTCCATTCGTGGTTAAAAAATTTTCCCATCATGAGTGAATTATTATACAAAGAGGAAGTCTTCCAAATTGTTGGCTGCGCCATGGAGGTTTTGAATACGCTTGGGCATGGGTTGTTGGAAAAGCCGTATGAGAATGCCCTTGTGGTCGAGTTCAAACTACGAGGAATTCCATGGGCACAACAGCCACGTTTTCCAGTGATTTATAAATTCGTCAACATCGGCGAATACATCCCCGATCTTGTTGCCTTTGATTCAATCATTGTAGATGCCAAAACGATCGAGAAAATCGGCAACAACGAGAGAGCCCAAATCATCAACTACCTAAAAATCACGGGACATCGAGTCGGCGTAATCCTAAATTTCAAACACGCCAAACTCGAATGGGAGCGCATTGTCCTATGAACAATAAGCTAACCACGAATGGACACGAATAAACACGAATTTCTAAGAACTTAAAAATGCAGCAAATTGCTTCAAAAACCATTCGTGAAAATTCGTGTCCATTCGTGGTTAAAAATTCTCCTTCATCATGATCGAAACCAAAACCATCGCCGAGACCAATCGCTTCATCGTCCTTGATCGCTACGACAAGGACTGCAAGCTGTGCGAAAGTTACCAAAGCGAAGATGCCTTGGAACGGGAGC
>JANXMQ010000090.1 GCA_025354565.1 Akkermansiaceae bacterium | reverse complement strand
AGGATGCGCCGTAACGCCAGAGGGTAAGGCGAAGATTTCCGCTGCCGTGCAAATGGTGCGTGATGTGGAGAAGGCGTTCGGCACGGGCAGGCCGAGGATGCCATCGCCCTACGAATTGGGAATCGACTTCGCCGTGCCGCTCTTGTGTGTGCGAGAGGACGGCGATCTATTTATTTTCGAAAGCACGTTCTTGTTGGAGCATCCTTGGAAGCTTAGTGAAAAGGATGCGAGCCTATCTGATACTTATCATCCGCTCAGACGTCCCGGCGTCCGTTCGGGGGTCGTTGATGTAGGAACTAGCGCAAAAATCAGCACCGATGTGCATGATGAAAAAGAGGACTTCGTAGGAACGCTTCACCACCAAGTGATGCAGCTTGCAGGCAGTGCCGACTGGACTCCAGAAATGCTCATTGGCTGGCTGGATCGGCGGATCGATCATCGTGATATTCCCGCTGGCGAGTCTGCGGCGTTTCTGCGAAAGGTGATCAACAGTTTGACTGCAAAACATGGCATCCAGGATGTGAGCGTGCTCGCACTTGATCGCTACCGGTTGCGAGATGAGGTGGAAAGGGCAATTCAAAATCACCGGGACAGGGAACGAAATGCGGCTTTCAAGGAATGGCTACTGCCAGCATCCACTCTCACCGTCGATGGATCGTACTTTATCAATTTTGCGAATATGGGCTACGAGCCAAGCTGGCTCTACGCGGGAGCATTCGAGTTTAAGAAACACTATTACGGCAACAAACCCGGCGAGCTTGAAGAAAGACGAGCCGATGGCAGGGAGCGGGAAGAATTTCAATGTGCCCAATACCTCGATAGTCTGGCGGAAGTGCGCTTTTGGGCACGCAACCTCTCGAAACGTTCATCATCGTTCCGGCTGCAAACTGCGAAAGATTGGTTCTATCCAGACTTCATTTGTATGCTAACCGACGGACGGGTTCTAGCAGTCGAATACAAGGGCGCAGATCGAGTCACCAATGATGACAGTAAAGACAAGCAAGCAGTGGGAGCGGTATGGGAAAGCCGGAGTGGTGGCGCGTGTCTTTTCGTGATGCCGACCAATGAAGACTTCGCGGCGATTAAGAAGAAGATTGATGGATGATTTATTCAAGTTTCATCCCTCCTTTCAAGGTTCACTTTGTTTTCAGGCATCAAAAATCTAGCAGATTCATCGAAAAGTCCTACGCCAAGGCACCCTACTATTCCACTCGGTGAGCGGCTTTCGCAGTGCGCCGTTCCGACCTAGGATTTCATCGGCGTAGCCGATGATGATTGAATTCGGGACCAGCTTGGATTCGTAGCTTGATTCTATCATCGCCCGAAATGCCTCTTGCTCGCAACCCGGACCCAAAAAAACACTCCACGCGATGTAACCTACGG
The DNA here is from genome assembly GCA_025354565.1 of Akkermansiaceae bacterium. GTDB lineage: Bacteria > Verrucomicrobiota > Verrucomicrobiia > Verrucomicrobiales > Akkermansiaceae > Luteolibacter. The sequence goes on along the minus strand of JANXMQ010000090.1, from coordinate 91,897 downwards.
CCGTGGAACGGCCGAGACCCGCATCGCAGTGAATCAAAAATTGAGCAGCGGAGCCGGGTTGGCAACGAGGCGAAAGCCAGTCGATCAAATGACGGATATTTTCATGAGTTGGCGCTCTTTCATGACCGGGAATGTCTGCATCGTAGAAGAAAGAGATGTAGTGGTTTTCGGGAGCGACCCAAGGCGGGCGCAGCTCCGAAACATCCGCGCCGGGGTTCTGAAGTGAGATCATGTGATCTGGAGTGAAGCGCTCTTTCGCGAAGGTCCATTCCTTTGGACAAATGAATTGTTTCATAGTGAGTTTGTGGGTGCTTTTGCGCTAGCAATCAGACGTGATTTACCGTGATTTACAATGGCATTTAGTTGCTGAAATTGTATGGAAATTTCATACGAAATCTAGGTTTATTCGAAAATAATCGAGGAATTCCGCGAAGAAAAATGAAGGAGTGTGTGACCACAAAAATGAGTAGTCGCGGCGGGCGGTTCGGGAGATTGGCTTGTTGCCCAACGCGCGGCATGTTAAATGATCCGAATGATTAGGAAGATTGTCAGCGGCGGCCAGACGGGGGCGGACCGGGCCGCATTGGATGCTGCCATCGCCTGCGGCATTCCGCCACAAACCGATAGCCGCACTCGTCATAGGCAAGGTCACTCGCACTTTAGAAATTCCAGTGTTCTGGAAGCTTTTGCCCGCACTTGACGCATTCGAAAACATCGTCTTTCACCAGCGTGATCGCGCCACCGTCGGGACATCTGCGAAAAGTGAAAAGATCCGTGACGAAGCCAAACGCTTTTGTTGGCATTTCACCAGCGTTTCCCGGTTTTATAGATTGCGGAATCTCCTGAGTGTCGTCATATTCTGTGCATCGTGGACGCGAAATTCCAGCGTCGCTTTCTCAGTGCGTATTCGTCGTTTCCTCTCTTCTTCCGCAACACCCCATTGCAGGAACACCTGACGAAACGAAATCAACCCTTCATCGACAAAGTCCGAACGAAGAATTTCCCGCAACCATTCCGGCAATAGAACTGGTTATTCGGTGCATTTCAATGCAATTCACAATTGCTAGAAAGAGGCTTATTTATGTTGTAGTAAGCTCGAAATAAACGAGTTACGAATTTTTCTCAATGCTATAAAAAGTACCGGGAACAGGACTCGAACCTGCACACCTTGCGATACTAGATCCTAAATCTATTAATTATCGTTCCAAATAATTCCATTGCCCTCCATTTGGTTCCATTGCAAAAAACTCAAATACAACATGTTACAGATATTTTTCTTGCAAGATTCGAGGAGATGCGAGACAAATCGGCCCTATGAATTTTGCCAAGAAATTTGCCAAGAATCCAAAAGCGGCCCGACCTAACAAGACTACCGAAAGCTACTGGATGACGAAGGTCAGCAAGGGGCGCGGGTCGTCTATTTTCAATGTGCGGATAATGCACCAAGGCGAGTCCAAGAACGTGAGCCTTGGTGTCAGCAATCAGAAGGAGGCGGCGAAACGTGCTGCGAAGCTATATCTCGATGTAAAACTGTCGGGATGGGTCGCAGCTCTCAATGATCTGGGGGAAGCTCGGGGAAAGAAGCTTCTGAAGCGAGTGGAGGCCGTGGAGGCTAAGGGGCCAGACACACAGACGTTGGGTTGGTTCCTCGAACAAGCTTCTACAGTCCTTGGTCCCAGAGCGGCGGCATCTACGATCAGTGCGTATACCAATGCTTTCCGCCATATCGCGCGTGAAGCTTTCGACAAAAAGAAAGTCTCCTGCAAGGCGGCGGAGGAATTGCCGCTGGCTTGGATGACAGCGGAGGCGATCAAGACCTGGAGGGATAACCGGTTCAAGAGGTTCAGTGATCAAAGGTTGGACGCTCTGGCTCTAAACCGGAAAAAGCGGTCGATCAACGCCACGGTTCGGAATGCAGCCGCCCTGTTTTCAAACGACACGCTCGAACAAATCTCCCAGAGAGCAGGAGCCTCAGTCCTGACCAATCCCTTTGCCGGACTCAAGCCACTCACTGTTCCTCAGAGCAAATACAGCAGTAAAATCAACATCACCCTGCTTGTTGGTGCTGCGCGTGCCCATTTCAGGCGGGATGTAGTGGGATCCGATGAAACTGACGCCGCCGTCTGGATTGTCTTTCTGCTCGCGTTTTATGCCGGTCTGAGGGCCAACGAAATTGATAAGCTTCAGTGGTCGCAGGTTGATTTGGAAAAAAAACTCATTTCGATCAACCCAACGGACTGTTTCACCGCGAAAACCCAAAGTAGCAATGCAGAGGTCCCTATCGAGGACCAAGTCGCGGCGGAATTGAACTGGTATCGAGCAAAGCTTCCTAAAAATTCGAAATTCGTTATCTGTCCCGGCATTCCCCTCCCCGTTGGTAAAACAGGTCCGGAACGTCGTCGTCTAAATGCTCCATTCACTCTCTTGTGCGGTTGGCTCAGAAACTACGAGGAGGATGGAACCAAGCCCCTTGCCGAGGTCCAAAAACCGCTCCATGAACTTCGTAAGGAAGCGGGGTCCGTGATCATGAGGGGCAACGATATTTACCAGGCGTCTCTGTTCCTCCGACACAGCAATATCCAGACGACGGTGAACCACTATGCGGACACCCGCTCGAAGAAAAGCGTGGGTCTTGGACACCTTCTGAATGCGTCGGCATAGGCGGGAGGACGGTCAAAAGTCGATGATTGAAGGCAAAATTCAGCCCCCGAAATCTAGCCGCGAAATCCGTCCCTGACATTTTCGCGGGCAAGGGCACCATTGAGCCATGTGCAATACCTACACCGTTCGCCCCAAACTTGGAGCTATTGCTCATGAGCGGGCTGTGAATGAAGCGATTGCCAAGTTGAAGGTATCGCTCGTCCGCAGATCCGCGCCGGGTGTGGTGGTGCTCGCTACGGAGGGGGTGTTACACCCGGAGATCATGCGCTGGGGCTTCCATCGGCCGTTCAGCGACTCCATCAACAACACGCGCTCAGCCAAGTTCACTTCTCCGATGTGGCGAGAGTCGCTTGCCCTGCGACGTTGCCTTGTCCCCATCACCACCTTTTTCGAATGGAAACCGGAAACCGGCGGTCGCAAGCAGGCATACGAATTCAGGCGACCGGATGGGGAATGGATGTGGGTGGCGGGCATTTACGAGCGGACCGAAGCGCATGGTGGTTGCTTTGCTACGCTCACCACCGAGCCATCTTCCGTCGTTGAGCCGATTCATGACCGGATGCTCGCTATCCTGGAATTCAATGAGGCACTGGCCTTCCTGCACGGCGACACACTGCCGTTAGCTCCATACACCGGGGAAATACTGGCGGTTCCTTGCGATAGCCCGCTGAAGAAACCCCGGCCTGACAAGGGGGAGCCTCAGGGTGAACTATTTTGAAAAATTCGAGCGTTGCCGGAAAGTGGGCTGGGTCATCGCCCGTCAGTGGGAGGGTGGTGCGGCTAGCCTTGCATTTGTGTTTCCATTACGCGTTCCATTGGCCACAAGTTCCATGCCTCTCAAGGAGGTCTGATGATGAGTGAGGAGTATTCCTGTATCTCGTGTGACGCATCCACCTTGATCGAAAGAGGCACAGAACCAGAGGCCGTAGTGTGTGGTAAATGCGGAGAGGAAGCCGTTTTGGGGTTGCGGCGTATGTGCCCTGTCTGCCGCTCTCGGAATACGAAGATCACCACCGTGGAAATGTGTCTCGACTGACGTTGAATAGAGCCCTTCGCTGTTTGGCTGTAGAGTCCGGCGTTGTTCTTCCATCGGAGACTTTTGGCAGTTTTGACAGTTTTGGCACGCCATACTTATTAAAAATAAATTCCAAAAGGCCCACCCACTATTGGCAACCCCACTCGAAGATATTAAAGGAAATAATACATCTATCTAACTCGCCCGCTGGATTATTAAACCCAAACGTATCCCCCGTGCCGAAACTGCCAAAACTGCCAAAACCCCTCATACAGGACTAAGGACTATCAGCACGGCTCCGTGACGTAATGCCAATCGAGTGGAAACGCTGCTTACCAACACTTCCACTCGATATTCACGGCTTTACGTGCAGGTGCGGCGATATGGATCGAATGCCCTACCACTGCACCTGAACCGACTTCTTACCCCTTCATGTCTTCAGGTCGGTTAGTTACGACCACTGATGGCCTGCCGGTGGCTGCCTTCCGCTCCACTATTTTGAAGTCCTTCGGAAACTTAGCCTGTAGTTGTTTAATTTCCTCTTCGTCAACCGAGTGAGAACGGCGGAAATCCCTGAGTGAAATTTCCCCACCCACGTCTGCCAAAACTGCCAAAACCGCCGAAACCTTAGAACGAGCCTTTTCATATCGTCCGGCAGCCAGTATTTCGAGCTGCTTTTCAATAAACCAGCGCACGATTTCAATTGAATCTCGCGCAGTAGAAATCTCCAACTTCTCTACATGGGCCTTGGTTCCGTATTTGGCACAGTGAAGCACTAAGGACAACCTCCAGGTATTCTCCGTCCATCTAGCCACATACTCCGCGAAATCATGGTATTCTCCGCTACGCCGCCTGAGCCTGATGTTTTCGTTTTCAAATTCCAGCATGACATCGTCCACACCTCCGCTCTTTTCGACAGTCAAAGGCTTATCCCCTTGCGCCCGGTAGTTTTGAACCAGCGACAGGACGAGATTCGACCAACCGATCTTCACACTCGTGGGTATGGGGTCTGGATAACTCAGCCTTTCAAGTGGCTCGGCTTTAGGGTCAAACATCAGGAATCTCGGCAGCAAGCCCGACTCTGTGAGGGCTTCGGTCCCCAATGCACTTCTCGCGGCATCCGGTTGAACCATCCACACAATAGACAGGCACGTCCGATCAAGCGCCAGAATCCCACGACCGATCCGATTGATTTTAACTGATTCCCCCGAGTAGCATTTACAGTAATAATCCTCGTCACCCCCTTCTTTCCCGTATCTGCCTTTCAAGATCGAGAATACTCCCCTGGCTTCACTGGATAGACTTGCAATCGCCCCACCTGGTTGTCCTGACATTGCCACAGCAAGCGCCTCCTTAGTCGTGTCCTCTACTTTCAACTGGGGTCTTGCTGCGATCTGTTTCTGCAAATTCGCGATTTCGAGCACTGCCTTCTGATACTCATCAACAAATTTATCACGTTTGAGTTTCTCCTCCTCTCTCGCCGCTTGCTTCTGAAGTTCCTTAGAGCGTTGTTCAGCGACCGATAGCTTGGCCAGCAACTCTGGCAAATCGTGCTCTTCGAATTGCCGATCGTGTTCTGACTGCGCAAGATCGAATGGTGCGCCAGCCAGACTGAACGCCTCGCCCTTACCCGTTCCTGATGCGGCGATTGCAAGTATGTAGAGGTTACCCCGAGAACGCCTTTCACCACCGCACGGAACTTCGATTCCGGCCCCGAGCGATGCGGACAATACACCGATCACGGATGCGGCAGCCAATGGTAGATCTTGGGAGGTAGTGACTCGCGCGATCTCCTTCGCCATTTCACCCGCCACTCCCGGAATACAGTGAACCGGGAATGGAGTGTCTTGCTGTTCATCTTCCAATGGCTCCAACTGTTCCAGGCAACCTCTCGGAGCATTAGTCACCCCAACTGCGACAGCCACATTTGGAAGCAAATAACCAAGCGTATCAGCTACCTCTCGCACAGACTCAGGAAAGGAATTGGATCTCCCCAGCCATTGCGAAGTATCGAAAACGTCACCTGTATGATTACATGTAAAGCATCCACATTTTTCGTGAGCATCTCCGAAAACCCCAAAGCTTGGATTGTGATCATCGTGGTGAGGGCAAAGACCTATGAGTCCTTTGCCTTGTGGTTTAAGATTCACCCCAATCCGTTTGAGATATTCCGGCAGTTGCAGTCGAAGATCCTCGATCACTGCTTTGTCGAATTTGTTCCCCTCCCCCTCCACACTTGGTGTCAATAACCGTGACTGACGAGTTTTTCCCATCTGCCCCACATCCCCAATACCGTATGAAGTCCCACGAAGAGCATTACCTAAAACTCCGCCGACTGCTGGTGTCTTCAATTTCAAAGAAAAACCATTGGGCCATTTGATGTCTTCGTATTTGATTTCAAGTGGTGGCTTATCACCCATCATATAATCAGATCCGCTTGGATGGGTTCCCGAAATCAAACTCCCCCCCTTACCGCCTCTGAACTCACCAACAGGCTCACCCTTGTCATCCGTTATTTTCTCGACTTTAGTAGGGTATTCCCCAACCATACGAAACCAGAAGTGCCCGCCTCGTTCCCCTTTGGATTCTAGGGTATTAGCGCAAATTTCGGTGTTTGCTTGGATGAAGGAATGCATGAATTCCTCTGTATCACAGTCCACATCTATCAAATTTCCTGACTCAGGACCTACTAACACGCCAATGTTGTTTGCTCTCAGATCTTTGATGTATGCCGGGTCACGAGTTTGCTCCAAGGTCGTCTGCTGCCAAGCCGTTCGCATCGGTTTCTTGGTCCCAAGGGTATAAGGAATTAAAATCGCCTCACTACCCAAAACCTCATGGATTCTTTCGAGCCTGTCTTCCGCTAACGGGTGTTTGGCTTCACGGTCCTGATTGTTGATCGTTTCACTATTATAAGCGGTAGATTCTTCTTGATATTTTTCTCCTAATATGTTATACATTACTTGTTATTTCCATCTGTTGCCGTCGTCCCTATTTACAACTCGGGGGCGACGGCTGATTTATCCAATGGGCTTACGCCCGCTTGTTGATTTCAGGGGATGCTGGGGAGCCATTTGTCACAACGGTATGACGCAAGGCCATCCTTGACTCGGCTTGTTCCCGTTTTGCTTTTTGTGTTTCTGTCGTAACATTTGCCAGTGCCAGAGTAACAAGATCGAGATCGAAGCGGATGGTTTTACCCGTCCGGATTGCCACAGGTATCTTTCCAGCGTCGGCCCAGTTATGGATTGTCTTAGGTTCGACTGAGAGTAGTTCGGCGATTTCTCTAGCTGTATAGAGTCCGCGATGAGTGAGGGGCGAGTTCCTTATTAACATTAGGAGATCATAGTAGCATTAAACAACCTACAATGCAAATAATTATACATAGTATTTAAAAAGCACTTAGTTTCCGATAATTTATACAAGTATATTGATCCGAGAACGGGCTACCTACTTATTATGAGGTGCAAGTGTAGCAAGCCTGCCAATGGGTAAATAAACTATACACTAGCCGAACTACTGGTAGCATGTATCTTACTTACTTTGGGGGGCGGTGGGGGGCATATTTGAAAACAGGCTTCCGTAGGATTATTTTTGGATGGATTTAAAATAATATAGAGTGAGGAGGGTGAGAAATGCCCCCCAAAACTCGCTACCCCCCATTTTAACTTTCAGAGCGTCCAGCCCACAGCGTCAGCTTAAACCTCTTCCTCAAGGATCTGCCCGTGCTCTTTAAGCCACGTCTTCGCCTTATCCGTAGAAGGAACCTTGGCCCGGACAATGTTCCAGAATCGCGGAGTGTGGTTGGTTTCCATTAGGTGGGCAAGTTCATGGACAATCACATAGTCGATTACGAACATCGGGGCCTTAATCAGCCTCCAGTTGAAGTTGACGTTATCTTTTACCGTGCAGGAACCCCAGCGGTAACGATTGTCCACGATCTTTGCCTCGCCGATACTTACTCCTAGCTCGGCGGCAAATCGCTTTACCCGTGGCAATACGGTTTCCTTCGCACGGGAGACATACCAATCTTTTAAAACAACTTGTCGCTTTGTCCGCTGCGCTGCGGGAATCAGAAACCTCCGCGCAAACTCTACACCCCCGCTTAGTGTTTCTTCGATCTCGATAAGATATTCCCGACCCAGGTAGGGAACCGATTCTCCATTCACCACTTCCTTGCCTGGCGCGTGGGGACGGTCCTGATATTTCTGGGGGTGATTGACCTTTTCAAATATCCATTGCCGCTTTGTATCCACCACATGGCGTATCGCCTCATCTGTTGCGTCCGCTGGAGCATGGACAACGATGGACTTGTCGCGCTCTACGGTAATCGTGAGCTTTTTGCGCTTCGCCGAGCGAACAATCTGGTAATTCAGATCCATCAGTTGGCGTAGAGGATCGTGTCGTGGTTCTTATTGGCGCTCTCCATCAAACGAGTGATGATGTGCTTCCAGTTTTTCACAAGACCTGGCAGCTTCGAAAACTCCGGTTGTAATAGGACTTTTTGAAGATCGGCAACCAGCTTGTTGCGGGCGGGTATGCTTTCCCAGAATCCAACGAGCTTTAATTCACGCTCAATCTCTTCATAGACATGCTGGGTGAGAGCGACGAGTTTGCTGATCCGCTCATCTTCCTTCATTCCATACAGAACCGGATCTGCTGTCATCCAAGTGACATTTTGATCAATATCTCCCTCGGCAACTTTAGCGTTCGCGCCAGTGGAATCCTCTCCAAATATCTCGAATTTCAGGATGCGGAAAATAGGCATCTGCTTTTTGCGATGCAGTCCGTAGGTGGGTTCATTACCGGCGTCCACAATACGCTGGCGGAGCTTCTCCAACTCCTCAAAGATCTTCTTCCAGTTATTAGCGAATTCCTCGAAGATCTTTCTCAATGCCTCTGCGAACGATGCCTGCAATTCCGGGTCGTCATTCAGATTCACGTCGAGGTGATGACGGATGGCGTGCTCGATCTCTGCCGCTTTGGTCTTGGTCCGGGAGTGCTTCTTGACCTCCTTTTGGAAATCTTCGTCGAGAATCGAAATAGGCTCCACTTTCACGTTGATGCAGCGCGACTCCAGGAACGCATCGGTGATAGATCTCAGCTTGGGCGGGATTCCTTTCATGCTCAGCCTTCCATCTCTGAAATGCTTCGCGGCCATTTCATTGATCGCCACCAAGGATTGAAAGTCCGCCATGTAGTCGAGTGCCTGTCTGGCGGGGAAAACAAGGTTCAGATTCTTGGTGAATTTCTTGAAAAGGCTCATGAACTCGAAGCGCAGATCCTCATCGTAAAACACGTCGTAAAATGCATCGGCGTCCGTGAGGTCCTTCAATCCCTGCTTTTTGAGGAAGGCCAGAACTGCCTCGTGGCTGGCCTTTAATTCCCGCAGTTCTTCTTCGGGAAAACTCAGCACATCCACGATCTCCTTTTGTTCGCGCTCGTCATAATTATCAAGCGCTTTCTTGAGGTGGTGACCGATGCCTACGTAATCCACGACAAAGCCTTTCTCCTTGGAGTCACCTCCCACCCGGTTCACCCGTGCAATGGCCTGTAGCAAGCCGTGTGCGACGATGATCTTGTCCAGATACATCACTTGCTCCACCGGGGCATCGAAGCCCGTCAGCAGCATGTTATTGACGATTACTATGCCCATGTCGCCCTTCACCCCTTCGTCCTCATTCCCAAAAGGCAGTTTAAAGCTTTTGATCGTGGTCTCGTGCTTCGATGCGTTGGTGTAAGGAGTCAGGTGCAACTCGTCATTATGTTTGCCAGAGATCACCACGTCGCTCTTGAGCTGTTTGAGCCTGTTTATGTCCAGCTTCAAGGGGTTGGACCCTTCGAGTTCTTTGATGGCCTCTGTGACCGCAGCATCGACGTGTTTCTTGTAGCGCACGGCAGCTTCGCGAGACGTGGCTACGATCTGCGCCTTGTAGCCATTGGGAAAAACGTGGGTCAGATAGTGCGCCACCATGTCCTTGGCTTTTGCGGCGATTGTCGTGTCCGCCTCCAGATAGGCACCTCGCGATCCGTAGCCGAGGATTTCCATCCGTTCCTGTAAGTTGTAGTCGCTGAAAACATCCGCGAACTTCACATCCATCCCGATCTGATCCTTCACCTCTGCGTTGTGGGTCCGGCCTTCGTAAATAATTTCCAAGGTGACTCCGTCGGCAATGGATTGGCGCATCGTGTATTTATCGATGTAGTCACCGAAGACCCGCTCGGTCTTGTCGATAGGTGTCCCGGTGTAGCCAATGCGCGTTGCGTTGGGTATTCCCTTGTCCAGATTTGCTGCCAGCCTGGAATATTGAGATCTATGCGCTTCGTCCGTCAAAACGAGGATGTTCGGACTGCTGTTTAGCTCGGGAAATGTTTCTGATAAGTCAGTCTCGCGGAACTTATGGATCATCGCCATCACCAGGTCGGAGGCATTGCTTGTCAGTAGTTCCTTGAGCTTCTTGATGCTGTCCGCTGGCTTGACCGTGAAACCGATACTCTGGCTGGTCTCTGAAAGTTGCTGCTCCAATTGCGTGCGGTCGGTGACGAAGATGACCTTCCATTTCGAGAGCGAGGGATGTCGATACATCTCCCGCACCATAAACATCATCGTCAGGGACTTGCCGGACCCCTGAGTGTGCCAGATGATTCCACTGCGCTCGCGTGGGTTCTTACCAGCTAACAACCGCTTTATCGCCAGCTTTACGGCGCGGAACTGTTGATAGCGTGCGACCACCTTGATCATCTCCCCCTTGTCGTTCGTGCTGAAGATCGTGAACGTGCGGATGAGATCCAGCAGGTTGTCTTTGTCCAGCATCCCCGCGACAAGGCGTTGCTGGTCATTGGGGCCGCTGCTGCCATGCTCCAGATCATTCAGCGTGCGCGGATAAGGGTCCGACCAGCGATAGAAATGCTTTTCATTGTGGGTGGTGATGGTGCCGAACTTCGCTTCTTGTCGGCAGGTCGTCACGATAAACTGATTGTAGAAAAACAATGGCGCACTTCCCTCACCCTTCGCGCCCCGTTGCTCGCTGTAGCGCGTCAATTGGACAATGGCCTCTTGGATCGGCTCCTTCACTTTGGGTGACTTGCACTCGATTACCACGACCGGCAGGCCGTTAAGGAACAGCACGATGTCCGGGATGATGTGATGCTCTGTGCCGAGGATGCGAACCTTGAACTGGCAGACTGCGATGAAGCGGTTGTTGTCGCGGTTTTTAAAATCAATGAATTTGACCGATGGGCTTTTTTCACCTGTCTTGCGGTTCTCGCTGACGCTGGTGTTTTCCAGCAATTGGTTGAACACATGCCGGTTGTTTTGCAGCAGGTTGGTGCTGGGGAAATTCGCTGTGAGCTGCTTCACCACCTCATCCACCTGATCCTCTTCCAGCCACGGGTTGATCACCTTCAACTGTGTCCGCAGCACCGACAGCATCACGACCTCGGTGAAGTTGGTGCGATGCGAGTCTCCAGGATGCTGTTTGGCGTCCAGGTCGATGATCTCCCATCCCAGACCAGCGAGCTGATCCAGCAACGGCTTCTCGACGTGTTCCCGTTCGTCGAGGCGGATCTGGATGGCATTGTCCTTGGTGCTCATGAGGATGATTCGATTATTTCCCAGTGTCTCGCCTTCGTGGGTCCGTGGTGGCGGATTTTTCCGGCAGTCCTGAGTTTATCCAGGTGGTATTTCACTCCATCTGCGGTGAGTCCTAGCGCCTTGGCCAACGCCACACGGGTCGTCGCCGGGTTGGTGCGCAGTAGGGCAATGATCTTTTCCTGGGTAGTTTCTTGGGTGGTATTCTGGGCGGTTTCTTGGGTAGTCTTGCCAGAACCCACCGTGTCGGGATTGACCTGGATTTGCGGTGTTGTTTCCCGCTCGGAGGCGGACAAATCGAGCACCACCCAAGTCCCATCCCTGTCTGATCCTTCACGCTGAAGCCTTCCCAGATCCTTGAGTTTGGCGATTTGCTTCTCCACAGCACGACTGGAGATTCCCAATTCTATAGCGAGCACCCCGGCGCTGACGGTTGGTGTCAGCCGGGTCATTTCTAAGATCTGATCTGCCCGTCCCCCCGAACTTTTCACCGAACCTGTGTCGGTTTTCTCCGAACCTATCTCCGAACCAGTTTCCGGCAGGAGACCAGCCCAATTGGTCGCCTTCTCATGCACCGGCAGCCGGATCAGGAAATAGCTGCGATCCTCGTCGGTCTCAAATTCCGGGGCTGGGGAGCCATTCGCCGCCATGGCCTTGATGATTTTGGAAATCCCGGTCGAGCGGCCTTCCGTGAGGTCAAGTTCCTTGAGGAATTCCCCGATGCGGCGGTTACGGTAGCGGCGGGACACAGCCGTGCCCTTTTTCAGATCCGCCAACTGGATCGAGCGATCCGGACCGGGGAAACTCAGCACGACTAGGTCCTCGCGGGAAATTCGGATCTCGACCGGCTCGCGGATCTCGTAGGACCGGTGATAGATTGCATTGACCACCGCTTCCTCGATGGCGGCATGGGGGAAGTTCCAGAAGCGCTCCCCTTCCACCTGCCGCTGGCGGAGGAGGTTTTCGAGATTGATTGGGAGCTTGGAGGTCATGGGAATTGCAGCTCATCATTCTCATCGCCGAGTTGCTTTTCGAGCGACTGCCGGACCAATCCCATGATGTAGGGAAGGTCTTCCGGTTTTTCCAGGAACACCTCGGTGTTACCGTTTCCCCAGCGGCCCACGCCGGTCACATCCTTGCAAAGCTTGCGGGGGTCATCTACTTCCGGGAAATCCATGTTCAGGCTAAGCCTGAGCCGCTTGGCCTGTGGAACCACGTCCACAAAATTCGTTTCCGCTTTGAATGCAATATAGAGTTTAAGAACGACCTCACGCACGCATTCGTCGAGCGCCAGCACCTCTGCTCGGAGTGCGTCGAAGAGTTCGCGGGTTGTGCCTCCTTCCAGATATGGATGATCGGACAGCGAATATTCCGACTCTTCCGACCCGTTCTGGTGGTAGGTTTCCAGAATATCTGTTGGGAGAGATGGCGCGGTCCATATCTTCGTAGCCTTTTCGGCGAGGCGGTTTGCCCGTTTCTGAATTGCCTCCTCGTTCCAGACTTCACAAGTCCCAAGCCCTTCATTTAGGCGCAGCGGGCTTTGGTGAAAGCCTCCGTCCATGTCGCGCTTTTCCTTGAAAGCGCGATCACTGTATTCCGAATTGTAACCGGTCAGTGTGAGGTTGCCCAGAGTGTGAAGATATTGTGACCGGATTTGCTTCCAGTCTTCGCCAAGGTCTGCCTGCCAATCCGCGTTCAAATTCTCGTTCTGCGGCATGATATGCTCGATGGTGTAGTCCTGCACCATCACGCGCTCCTTCCGGTCGTGATTCTCGAAACGACGGAGCCAATACGAACGGCGGTTGAAGTGGTAGAGGTTGCGCACCTTCATCTGGCGTTGGAACTCGGCATCTCCTGGGAAGCGGCGATATGACGGCAATCCGAGGAATGCAGCTTTCACACTCTCAATGTAGCGATCCTTCTTCAGCTTTCGGTTGAAAGTCGCAAAGGTCTGCCGCAGTGAGTTGGTGGGAATGTCACAGACCGCACGGCGGAACACGTAGCTCTCCACCATCAGCACGATCTCGATGAACTCCGCCTTGCTCAGACGCTGGAGCACGAAATCCGCATACAGTTCCATCAGCAGCGGATAGCAAACATCCGCCCGCAACTCCCGGATGTCGTGAAAAGCACTGGCAAGTTGAACGTCCTTCTCTTTGCCCAGAGCAATCGCGCAGTAATAGTCTGCATAGTCCTTCAAGGAGGCAAGTAATGCCTCCACTTCATGCTTGCGGGAATAAGCCTTGAACTCGTTGTAAACGTCACCCCGGCGGATACGGTGGTTACCAGTTTGAATCACGAGGAAGAAGCGCATGAACTCGTCGAACAAATTGTTGTAGTTCTCCGCTCCAAAGACGATTTCCATGGGCCGCCAGTAGTCGCTGTAAAGCCGGGTTTGAAGCTCATGAGGCAATCCCATGAGCACGAAGTTGCGGATCAAGTCTGCCTGAGTCAGTGCCTTACCTGTCGAGTTCATGCTCTCGAAAATCATCTGCGGATTGTCCAAGCCCTGCTGAAGACGCACATCCACAATCATCAGTTTCTGGATACCCTGATACACCGTCTTCACATCCGCCGTGGCCAACTTCTCAGAGAAGAACGCGAAATTGTCAGCAATCCGCGAGGAAATCGGTTCGGACGGCGTCTTACCTTCCAGCAGCTCTATCAAGGTATTTTTGTCGGTCTTGGTGAGTAGCATCTTGTAGCTCAATTCTCCCTTGCCGTAGCGGTTCCGCAAATAGGCGTCCTCGATTTGCGCGGCGGAAACCGGGTCATCGAGATCCTCAGCTTTCAGGCGACGCATCAGACTCAGCAGCAACAAGGTCATCGTCGTGATGCGCTGCTGACCGTCGATCACCAGCCAGCGGGAAATCGCCGCGCTGGTGTCCTGCTCGGGGATGTAAACTGCGGAGCCGATGAAATGACTGTTCAGATCGGGGTTACTACCCACACGAATGATGTCGTTCCAAAGCTGCTCGCAATGGCTCCGCTCCCAACTGTAGGTCCGCTGGAAGATCGGAATGATGAACTGCTTCGAGCCTTCGAGCAGTTGGGTGAATTGAAGGTCTTGTGCTTTCATTTAAAAATTGTCGTGGTGATTTCAAGGCTCTTCTGGAAGGTCTTTGGGAATCGATATGTAACCAATCCAGCACATGCGAATCACGAGCCACCAGAGGTAAATCGATTCGGCTCGGTAAAAACCTCCCTCGTAGATCAGACCGTGAGCCATCTCGTTGCGCATGTTGCAGCCAAAGCGCTCGATGAGAATGCCCCGCAGGTCGAACAAGATGTCTGCTCCGAAAATTTCATCCGCCTTTGAATCCCATAGGAGATGGTTGATGTCCCTTTCTTTTTGAGTGCCGTCGGAATCGAGGGTGGAAGTGATGACACCGTATTGTTGCAGGACGTGACGCAGCGATGTTTCCAACTGCGGAATTAGAAGGTGCATGGCGACCAGCCAGTCACCGAAGAAACCCGCTTGAATGCCCCGCAGATAAATACCTTCGTGACCAGCCGGGATAAAGGGGTTGTTCGTGACGAGAAAGGCCAAATCCTTCAAACGAATCGAATGCTCCTGAGCTAATGTAAACCGGGCAGGTTCGAGTCTCCATTCCACTGCATTTGGCCAGTAGATCATGCTGGCGGCTTGGACCAGCTTCATTCGGAACGCGACTTGATCGGGATCCACTCCATCGAGTCCCATGGCCGGCATGATTTCCGCAACTTTTCCATCACGATCCAACCTAGTTGCTCCAAAGATTTTGTCCCAGATCACTCCGTCCGAGTTCTTTTTCTCATTGGTCTTCAACGCTTCCAAGTCGGTCGGGTTTCCAATGTAAGCGAAACGGCGTATGGCATCTTGAAACGGATACCCGCTAACATGAGCGACCGCTGCCGCTTGGACTCTCGTCCTCTCCTCGGGGAGACCAGGAATCGTATCCGGGTCGTCATCAAACGGCTTTAGCTCGCTGAGAGATTTCTTCTGGAGCGAGAGAAACTTGGAGTGAATTTCTTTGATCCGTGCCGTATCGGCCCGCGCTCGTCGTAGTGCCTCCAATCCACGGCCCATCCAGTGAGCAGCGGATGAAAACTGTGGACAACTTTCAGCGCGGAGAACATTGCACTCCGCAGCTTCAATCTGACAACGCTGCAACTCACCGTCGTTCTTCGCTCTCCTGTGCCAACTTTCAGCAATCTGCCAATATGCTTCCGCGAAATGCCATTCCCTAGCAGTTTGAAATTCGCGGGCGAGTCGTTCGGAAAGTGCTGCGTAACGAAGAACGTCTCCTTCATCTAACATGTATAGTATTCCCATGAGCCGGTTGCACAACAACCCAGATTTCGGATCGTTTTCGAACTCTACGATGGCTGACTCGACTGTCTTTACCACCGTATTGCACTCATTTTCGAAGCCCTTCTTTCCGGAAATTTGAGCGGCACGATCCAGGCGGTCCATATAGGGGGGCCAAAGCTCACCTTTCTTGACCCGTTCAGCGGATTCTAAAAATGCAGCGACAGCAATTTTCGCGGCTTTGAAGTCTTTTCGACAAATCCACAGAACATCCGCTACACGAGCACGGAACTCGGGATCCTCAATCTCGTGGACGATGCCTTGCAATGCGTCGAGATCGTGGTCCGTCAGGTCGTCAGGATTCACGTCGGATTTCTGCCACATGGAATGATAGGGAGAGGTGCGGGAATCTGGCGTGGCGTGAAACGAGGCAACGACGTTCAGAAACGAATAAACTCGCTCGCCAAGTTCGTCACCAGCATCGCGGCACTCAGCCGCCGCTTTTCCCAAGACTTGGTAGTAACTCCAGCACTCCTTGATCGGGTGATCATCTAGCAGGGTGCTCCATGGATATTTAGAAATATCCGTGGCACCAACATTGAAGCGAGATGGTTCGTCGAACCTCATTCAGGTGGGAGTAATTCGCTGACCCGTTTCCGGCCAGTCAGCAGGTCTTGCATCAGGGCGATTTTGAGGGAGCGGAGTTTGGCCAAGACTGTTGTGCTCTTGTTTGATTCGCTGGAAATGTGATCAAGGCGATCTGCTATAAGCGATTGTTCCGCCGAAGGAGGGCACACCGTCATCAATGCTTTGACGATCTCCTGAGAAATGTTCGTCTGAGACTCAGCCATCCCGGTCTTGAGATTCGACAAATGGCGTTGCGAACCCGAACTGGACAATGCGTAGCAAAGAAATCTGCCGTCTGCTTCTTTTGTGGGAACAAGCCTGTAGATTTTGTCAGATAGCATCAGTTTGCTTCGGGTGCCATAGACATAGGCGATCACTCCTACTCGCGAATTCGGACCAGCTCGCGTCATCAGCAAATCACCAGCCTGAATTTCCAAGTGCGGTCGTGGTGCTAGATTCGAAGGCAATCCTTTATTCTCATAATCCTGA
This sequence comes from Akkermansiaceae bacterium, assembly GCA_025354565.1. GTDB lineage: Bacteria > Verrucomicrobiota > Verrucomicrobiia > Verrucomicrobiales > Akkermansiaceae > Luteolibacter. Next base: position 75,223 of record JANXMQ010000090.1, on the reverse strand, counting down.
TAACCTTCCCAAACCACGGCGGTGGTCCTGAGAACACCCCACTCACCTTGAGCGGCCGGGTCGGATTCACAATCCGGGCTCCATCCTTGGTTAATGCTAGATAGCAGATTGCCAAGTTTCTTCACCTCCCACTCCACCGGAATCCTGCCCAGGGGGGAGTCTTTGAATTCGTGCGTTTGTTCGGAGCGGAGGTTGCCGTGTTCGTCGATGCCTCGGGTGAGGAGGTCCTGCATCAGGCCGGTCTTGAGGCGCTGCTGCTTGGCGATCAGGGCTTCCGTCTGTTCGATGGCCCGGTCCACCGTCGAGAGAATCTCGGCGATTTTGGTTTGCTCGGGTTTGCTGGTTGGGCAGTCAGCGTCAATTTCTTTGATGTCGGAACCTTTAAGGTTGTTGATCGCGCTTCCGGCCAGAATCACATCCAAATGTTTCTGGTATGCTTCAGATCCAAACAAGTGCCTGACAAAATCAGGATCGAAGCTCTGATTGGGTCTAAAAATCGCACAGAAGGCTCCGACAGTGTATTCAAGAGAATCTGATCTGCCTTCGAATTTCCCCGCCTTACCAACAAGAGCACGGTTTCCATTGGACATGCAAATAGCAATGTCTTGCGGCTTTAATAACTGATTTTCACGAACGACCACTTTACTAACATACTGTGTGTCACGGTAATTGATCCTACCTCCCTTGATGTTGTTTGATCGCAGCAATGTTACCGCAGTAACCGAACGCTCTTCACGCAAATCAGAAGGTGTGTAGGACACCCCACGAATCGCTTCGCCAATTTCGGCAAATCTGATTGATTTCCAGGCACTCATTTCAAATACCCCAGTCCGGTTAGAAACTCATCGAGCGCCGTGAGGGTTTCAGTTCGTGCGTTTTCCAGAGCGCGGCTGGAGACGGCGATGCGGCAATGTGATTCAAAGTTCACCGGTCACCTCCTTGCGTTTTTGATCGAGGAATTGTTGGAGGGCGTCCTTGCTAGGAAGTTCCAGTTGGTATTTGGAGACGAAGAGCCGTGGGTTCATGGCGGAGAGCGCGTATTCGACGAGGGCATGATCCTTGCCGGTGCAGAGTAGGAGGCCGATGGGTGGGTTATCCCCCTCGCGCATCATGTTTTTCTGGAACCAAGCGACGTAGGTGTTGAGCTGGCCGATGTGCTCGTGGCGGAACTCGTCCACCTTCAACTCGACGAGCACATGGCAGCGGAGGATGCGGTGATAGAAGACAAGATCCACGAAGCCGCGCGTGTCACCAATAAGGATGGATTTCTGGCGAGCTTCGAGGCAGAAGCCATGGCCGAGTTCCAGCAGGAAGTCCTGGAGGTTTTCTAGCAGGGATTGTTCGAGATCGGACTCGGCGACGGCTTCGCGGGGTGTGAGGCCGAGAAACTCGAAGATGTAGGGATCGCGGATGGTGAGCTTAGGCTCGGTGGTTTCCGCTGTTTCATGAGCCATGGCGGCGAGCTTTTCCTTATCGAGCGATAGGCCGGAGCGTTCAAAGTAGAGCGAAGCGATCTGGCGCTTGAGGGCACGCACGGACCAGTTTCCCCGGATGCATTCGATCTCGTAGAAGGCACGCTTGAGGGGATCGTCGAGATCCACGATCAATTCCAAGTGGCTGTAGGACAGGGATTGAATCAGCTTGTCGGCAGACGCCCCCAAAAGTGGGGACACTGTCCCCACTATTTCATGAGGCTTCGCCAATGCGGTAAAATGGCCTTCTCCTGCAAGGAAAGGGAATAGTGGGGACACTGTCCGCACTATTCCGGGATAGAGCCGGAAGAAACGCAGATACCGGTAGAGTTGGCGGTGGTTGCAATTGGAAATCCGTAGGTCGGCCAAACGTGCGGCGAGATCCCGCAACAAGCGCTCGCCGTAGTTTGCCCGGTCGGCACCGCTCAGTTCGTATTCAGCAATGTAGGCTCCGATGATCCAGTTCCGCAGTGTGAGGCTGGTGTTCACCGCACGCTTGGCAATCTCCGCGCTGTGGTCGTGGACTTGGCGGATGGCCTCGACCAGCGCGGAGAAGTCCAACGCGGTGGCGGGAGCTTGGGGTTTGGCGGGTTTACGCGGCATGGATGTGACCTTTCATTTCAAATACCCCAATCCGGTGAGAAACCCATCCAGCGCGGTGAGGGTTTCGGTTCGTTCGGTTTCTAGGGCACGGCTGGAGACGGCGTATTTGTCCCAGAGGGTTTCGACCGACTGGATGAGCAGGCGTTTGGCCGCGTTGAGGTAGCGGTTGAGTTCGTGGGTGGCGAGGTCGTGGAGTTTTTTGAGGATGAGGGTCTTGGCTTCTTCATCCGTCAGCTTGCCGCCGACTTGAGAAAATAGGGCTTCGGTTTTGGCCAGGCGGGCGGTGAGGGCGGCGGCGTCTTTTTGCAGAGCGGCAAGTTGTTTCTTGGCGGCTTTCGAGAGATTTTGTGTCGCCCCTTCAGGGCTTGATTGGATTGGGCTGTCTTTCCCAGGGCGTTGCCCTGGGCTGGTATGAGTCAGGCCGTTGGCCTTGAAGAGGTCGGTGATGCGGTCGTTGACCTGTTGGAGAAGCCGTTGGTTCTCGGCTTTGAAATCCGCATCGCCAAGGCGCTTGAGCTGGAGTTTCAGATCCAGTTCATCGGTTAGGTTCTTGAGATCTGCTTTACTCTCCTTGATGCGCTTTTCCAGCAAGGTGATGGTTTTCTCCTGCGCGATCAGGGCTTTGAGTTCCTTCTTGGCGGACTCGCTCTTGCTCCCCTTGAGGTCTTCTATCAGCAGCTTGAGGGCGATCTTAATGACAGCGGCGGTGATGGATTCGTCTTCCTCCGGTTCATAGGCCGCGAGTTCCTGCCCGGCTTCCACGGCTTCGGCGAGTTCGCTCTGGCATTCACTGATAGATGCCTCCAGCGCCTCAATCGCATCGGCCTCCGCTTGGAAGAAGGCGGCGGTCAGGTAGCTATCCGGGATGAGCGTGTGATGCCAGCCGGTGGAGATGATGGTTTTCAGGTCGTAACGGATCTGCTGCCACCAGTTCACAAACACACCCGCGCTCTGGAACTCGTCCAGCACGCCGAGGGGGATGAAGCGAGTCTTGAGGGTGGTGAGCAGCTCTTGCCGGACATCCGGCATTTTCCTGCCTTCGCGGAGCTGGGAGAAATCGTGGCGCGCGATCTCCCACCAGTCTTGCAGCGCCGCACGGTGGCTGCCGAGTGTTTTCATCAAGGCGGTATCCGCTTCCAAGGTGGCCTTGATCGCGGGCTTGGCAGTGATGGAGGACTGGAAGGCGAGGTAGCCGGGGCGCTTCTTGGCCGGCGGCTGGAACAGCGTGTCCGCGCAGACACCGAATCTGGCGAAGTCGTCGTGCCTGGCCGTCACCTCCGGTTCGGGCACGCCGCCGATGAGGTGGGCCTGGACGTCCTCCGGCTCGGGATCCGGGGTGTTGTCCACGTAGCGGCGGATGTTCAGGTTGTAGTCGTGTTTTACCGCGATCTCCTTCTTGGTCACGAGGCGGCTGTATTTCGGCAGCTCTCGCTTGTGGGTGAAGACGAAGTCGATTTTCTCGATGTCTTCGGGGCGGAGTTTGTTCTGATTCTTGCCCTCGGCGAATTCGCGGTCCGCATTGATGAAGAGAACTTGGTCGCGCAGAGAGTCCGGTTTGTTTTTATTGAGGACAATGACGCAGGCAGGAATGCCGGTGCCGTAGAACAAGCCGGGCGGCAGACTGATGATCGCCTCGATCACGTTGTCATTAATCAAGAGCTCGCGGATGAGCTTTTCCTTGCCGCCCCGGAACAACACGCCGTGCGGCATGACGGTGGCGGCGAGACCATCCGCCTTGAGGCTGGCGAGCATGTGCTGGACGAACATGAGGTCCGCCTTTTTCCCGGTCTCCGGGCACCACTCGCGGAAGCGGGAGGGAAACTTGAGGGTGGCCCGACTGTAGTTCTGCGAAAACGGTGGATTGGCGAGAATGCGGTCGAACTTGCGTGGCACACCGCCGTCCAGGATGAGCGGATCTTCCAGCGTGTCCCCATTCTCGATGGTAAAGCGAGTGATGTTGTGGAGGATCATGTTCATCACGCAGATCGACCAGACGGTGCCATTGGAATCCTGGCCGAAGAGGGCAAGATCGTTCGGGTTTTCGCCCTGTTCCTCGACGTATTGGTGGCTCTGGATGAGGAAGCCGCCGGAGCCCATGGTGGGATCGTCCACCTCATGGCCGGCGCGCGGTTTGACGACCTGCACGAGCAGGCGCACGACCTCGCCGGGGGTGTAGAACTCGCCGCCCTTCTTGCCCGCGCTGTCGGCGAAGAACTTGATCAGGTATTCGTAGGCCGCGCCGAGCAGGTCGGGGAACTCGAAGTTGTCATTCACCAGCACGAAGCCGGGCTGGTTAAAGTGGTCCAGCAGATCCTTCCACTTCTCGTTGGGGATCTTGGTCTTTCCTTTGATGGCGTTGAAGTCGATGTTGTTTTTCAGCACGCCGGCCAATGCATCGTTTTCATCCTCCACGGCAGCGATAGCCTTGTTGAGCATGCTGCCGATGTCGTGCTTGAGGTCCTTGAGCGCCGGCACCACCTCGCCGTTTTCATCGGTCCAGGACTCATGCCAGCGGGCACGGACGGGGACGAAGAAGGTCTCGCCGTAGGTGGCCTTGTCTTCCAACAGCTCCGCCAGCAGCTCCGGGCCAAGGTGGGCGAAGTCCTTTTTGATCGCCAGCCGTTTCAGCTCGAACTCATCGGACAGGCGCTTGAGGAAGAGCATGCCGAAGATGAATTCCTTGAATTCCGAGGCGTCCATCTTCCCGCGCAGGATGTCGGCGGATTTGAAGAGGAAGGATTCGAGCTGGGAGAGAGTGATTTTTTCGCGGGTCATCTGATTGTTGGAGCCGCGACATGAAATTCTAACCTGTCATCCCGCTGCGTGCCCAATAGATAGACTGGCGCAGGGTTTGGCAATAAAAAGACAGGCCGGAATTCCCGAGGAAGCAGCGCCAAAGAGCACCGATTGATCCCGACCCCATCTTGGAACGAGCCGTCACCTGGGCAGGCTGGTGCTGTGGGCCGCTCATTTTTTGCGGATTTTCCGCCAAATCACGTCCCAAGTGTCCCAACCGAATGACTGGCTGGGACACGAGGGACGGATATGGACAGGAATTTAACGAATTCAACCAGCAGCAGCAGCACTCACCGGCACGCTCTCAGGCACACTCGCCGGGGGCTTCTTCGCAAGGAACCAGAAGCGCGTGCTTCCGGATTTGCCTTCTTGGATTCCGTGGCTGAGGAGGCGCTTGCCAAACTTGATCTTGCTCGTGTTGGGTAGCCCGGCTGACTTGCAGTATCCCCGGTATTCAACATAGAACGCTTGCTTGGTTACGGTCTGGCCATCCGACTTTCCCCAGTGCTCATCATCCAGAAACAGGGCCGCAGTATCGCTTTCCTTGCGGTAGGTGATCAACACCTGCTCCGAAGCTTCGCAATGGGTGAATGCCTTTTGTGCGTAAACCCGCCGCATTCCCTCCATCACCCAGTTGAAGATTCCGGGCAATTCGGTGGCAATCAGCTTCTGAGCGAGTTTAGGGTCCTTCTCCGCGTCCCCAATGGTCTCCGAAAACGGGACAATCAGGAGCCGCCTGAAAAATCCATTTGTCAGCTCGGCGTTTTTGGGTAGCACGTTGGTGTTGAAGGCCAAGCGGGCATAGTCGCTCATCTCGAAAACGTCCTTATAGAGTTTCCGGGCTTCGACCGTCTCACCGCTCGCCAGCCGCTTGAAAACCGAAGTTTCGCATGTGTCATTGATCTCCGAGCCGAAGTTCAATAAGGCGTTCGCTAACTGGAATCGGTTTTCCATCTTGCTGAGCGACTTGAGCGACAGATTGGAAACATTTTTCGGCCCAAGAAGCGCGTTGATCACATCGTAAAGCACGGATTTTCCATTAGCCCCGTCGCCATACAGCACCAGCATCTTTTCGAGCTTGAGCCCACGGATGAAAACCCATCCGAAAAATTCGGCGATGACCATTTGCGAAGCCATATCCGGCAAAACCCGATTCAAGTATTGCTCGAAACGCGGGCATTTCCCCACGGGGTCATACATGAACGGAAGCTGGTAGATGAGCTGGTCAGCCTTATCGAAAGCCCGGAGGTTTTCCTGACCTTCGTGAATTTCGAGTGTCCCGTTGAGCAGGTTGATCAGGACGCGGCTTTCATCCTTGGGCGATGAGTCAGCACGAAGTCTCGACCCGAACTGCTTCGGAAGCTTGTCCATGAAACCGTATGCCCGGGCAGTCACAGGCGGAATCCCCATTTTTTCCGCAAACCCACCGAGTATCGTGCGAAGGTCAGCGTCAGGCTGCGGCATCCAATGTGTCCCGGTATAGGCGTGTGCCACACCGATCATGAGATGGGCTCCCCACCCCATACCGTTCAGTTGGTGGGAAAAGTGCTCGATGGTAATCTGGAGAAGCTCGGATTCATCCTGCTTGCGATTTTCCTTCTTTTCGATGCCCAGATAGGTCTGCGCCAACTCCTGCAAATCCGCCTTCTCGGTTTTTTTGACAAAGGCTGCAAGCGCCTCCCTAACGTCTATCGTGGATGAGACAGGAGGATTAGGGACGGCTTGATCCGAGTTGGTATCCGAACCGGACGCGCAGTCCGAAATGAGATCGGCCAGGCCTTTTGGGACGCTGGTCGGCTGCTGGTTAATGGGCTCGGAATAAGTAGTTAGAGGTCGTGGATGTGGAGTTTCCAAGCCCACCGGCAAGGGTTGCTCGATGGACATGGGAACTGGCTGATTTTCTACAGTGGGGGCCTGGATAGCCCTCCCTTTTCTAATTTGTGAGTGGCGATGGTGCGACGGGGCGCAAGTGGTTGGAGGCATGAGATTTGGTGAAAATTCCGTGTTGGCTGTTAGATGCGAGCAACGACGATATGGACTTGATAATGGTTGATTTCACTTAAAAGTTAACACCATTGGTATGGATTTCAGAAAATCCACGGTAACAGGAGATTCCAATTCGTGAGTCGCATCCAAACCGGTCACTATCATTAAGTTCCGTTGATCAATCGCGGTCTCAGACATCCCTGCTTGCCTCATCGTATTGTTCATCGCACTAAGAGCCTCGGGGTAAAAATCATCCAAATCTTGCTGGTCATGTTCGTAGGGATCTTCGGATTTCAAGCGCCTTTTCTCGCACATCACACCATGGATGAACAACCTGAGGGTATCGCTAGGCAGCCTGATCAGGTAAAATAGTTCGCAGCCTTTCTTGTGAAGCAGATGGAAAAACTTTTCGATTTGCGGCAAGCAAATTGGGAAATCACCAAACCCGGTGATTTTGACATGAAGGCTTCCACATTTTTTTGCCAACTCATCCCCCGCGTGGTGGACCGTGGTGAGCATTGGAAGGAGCCTGCTGAGGTCCTGTGATTCGATTTCTTTTTTGGTGATGATGATCGTGTTGTGAAGTTTGGTTTTCATAGTCTTGAGACGTGTGTGGTGGTTGGTGTAGTGTTGGCACGTTTATACCGCGCCCAAAGATGGAGAGAGGGATACAAACCTCGTTGTTCCCCCTCTCCTTGGATGGGGTCAGATTAGATCCTGGGAGTCGGTGGTTACATAAAGGCCGGACTTCGGCCTATTGGGGTTTTGGGCAGCGCGAGACGCATTTTTTGCGATCTGAATTTTCCTAGCAGAAGCCTCGGCTTTTTCTTCCGAGGTCTTCTCAGGCTCAATCGACAAAGGAGCAAGATCGGCTCCAGCAAATACTTGGGGGCTGCTCTTCAAAAAAGGCACGATTCCATGCTTCTTGATGCGGTCTTTGGCCCAGCGTTCGCTACGACCATAAAACGCGGCGATCTGCTTCAGTTTGTAGTTTTCTGTGACGCACAGTGTTGGTTTGTTCATTGTCATTTCAGGTAGGTGCCACCCCGCAAAACACCCACAAGAAGCCCTTCGTCTCCCGCAGGGAAGAGACGACGATAAATCGACCCGTTGATGATCGACTGGATTCCTTATGAAAATTTTGTAGGGGCAGTGTTAGCTTACGCCCTGCATTTAATCGAAACCCCGACCTAGAGAGGCGGGATTTTTTTTATCGGTTAATTCGTCATTTTACTGAGCGAAAGATACCGGTTTTAAAAGGACCAGTCGTGTGGCACGAGCATCTCCTTGGTCACAAACGGGAGATGCAATCGGCGAAGGGTTCTCGTATAACACGAGAGCTTCATGCCACTGGGTTATGATGTCGTTTTCATTTCGAATGGGGGAAGGAGCGTATGGCCTCACCAGCAGAATGCAAGAATAAAAATTAAAAAAGGCAAAGTTTTTTCAGCCCCGAAAAATCCCACTCTCTTTGACCACGCAAGTCTATTGTCCTCAGTGGCTTATGTATGTGGGGAACAACCGGAACATCTGCCTTTCTATCACAGTTCCCAGTTCCCGAACTGCTGCCAATGAGACGATTCAAGGCGTCGCGATGGGTGCTGCTAGATGGTCCAGTGCTGCCGGTGCTTGTATTCGAGCTTCCTGTGAGGCGTCCCGAGGCATCACGGTATTGGGTAGTCGTGCCAGATCCACCATTCGTCCGGGTATCGGCGGCCCCGCTCATTTTTCCGGTGGAGTTTCGGTAGGTGGTCCGGGAAGCCCCACCTGAGGACGCCTGGGTTGCGGCAGTGCCTGTCAAACGCCCACTCGCATCCCGATAGTCCGTGGAAACACTTCCGCCGGGGCTTTGCCTGCTGACTCAAGTTCCGATGAACCGACCGGAGGCATCCCGAGTCGTGGAAGTGGCGATTCCTCCTGACCCGGTCTGGAGCTAAATAGTCTGGATGATACGACCGCACGCGTCCCGGATCACCTCCTGACAAGTGCCTGCTGCGAGGATGGAGGCGAGAGCCAGAGGAAGGGCAAGTGAGAGGAAGATTGCCGTCATAGAGGGTGGAACGGAATCCCTCGGATTTTCATTCGATCCACTTTCTGAAAGGAATCACAACCGGTCCACGAGTGCTCTGGGTTCGCAGACGCTGAGGACGAGCCCATGTAGGTTTAGTGGCTCTTTTTTGTGCGGCAGGGGAGATTTTCAGAAATCCTGCGAATAAGGACAAGATGCTGCGCCTTAATTCTTTTTCCCTGAACTCCTCGTCCCGTGGGCCTTTACCTTGCGCCGACTGCCTTTCGGGCTACCCGCAACTTGTCCAGGGTGTCCAACACCAGGCAAAAGCAACTGCCACGCCTCCAGCCCGTGAGCCTCTGCCAGACGGTCGAGTGTGGATAAACGCAAATCCCTCTTCCGCCCGGCCTCGACGGCCTGGTAGTATTTGTAGGAGATCCCGGACTGCTCGGCAAACTGCTCTTGGGTCAGGCCACGTTCGAGCCTCAACGCCTTCAAGCGCCCGAGTAGCCGTTGGACTGTTTCTCCCGCCATCAAGGAAAGAGCCTAGCTGCTCGATTTCCGGCTTTACACCTCTCCTTCGGTAGTGCGGAATACTTTGCGAAAAAGGGCTTGGAAGAATCTGATGGAAAATGTAGTAACAGAAATGTCTAGGAATAATCCATGCAGGGGGCAACCGCACAGGCTTCGAGCCTTTCGCAAAATTTAGTTCCTGGACCACCTGCACTTTGCCCTCAGACCAATCTATCACCATGATCAAATTCCATTGCCCCCACTGTGCTACTAAAATTTCCGCAGAAGCTAAGCAGTTTGGAATAACCTCGAACTGTCCTTCATGTTGGAACGATATCACCGTTCCTTCTGTATCCTGCGAAAGTTCCCTGGCGGTGGTAGATTCCAACGTGCCTGTCGATACAAGCCTGCCGGAAAATATTCCAAGCGTCATTGAGGAGGAACAACCACCATCATTACACTCTTCTAGCGTAAATCACACAGAACCCCCTGTGACGACGAAGCAAAATCCTACGGTTACGGTCGATACAACCTCAACCTCGGATAACAATTTGTCGATGCACGCAATCGGATCACGAATAGCGTCATTTGCCAAAACTGCGGCCCACGGTGCGAAGCAAAATTCAAAGATAGCGGTTCTAAAGACACGCATCCAAAATGCCAAGCAGATCGAACTCCGAAAGGCACAGTATGGGCTCGGTCAGAAGCTTTACGAGTCACGCACCTTTCTTGGCATGCAGGATGAGATCGACGAACTCGAACGTCGAATCACAGAAAATAAAGCAAGAAAGGGTTCCGAGGAGAATGAATCAAATACAGAGAAGCTGAAGCGAATTGGGATAAACGCCAAGCGAAGTGCTGAATCCGAGATATTGGCGCTGAAGCTCAAGCAATGTCTGATCCGACTTGGCGAGCTTGCCCGACGGTCCAGTCAAGAGGTTACTTTCACCGGGGCGGAAGCCGAGATGGCATCTGTCGTCACGGTTGAAGAAAAGATTCAAACCCTTGAATTGGAAGCGGCATCGCGCGCAGCGCAAGGCCAAGGCGGCGATGGATTAACGAAAAATAATTCTGAAGGGTTGCGAAAAGTAATGACGCGATGTGTCTATGGAATAATCATGCTTTTATTGGTAGTCGGGGTCTTGGCCTTTCCAAAATTCGGCAAGAAGCGTTCACCAACAAAAAAAACAAATTTATTCGTTACAGCAAGCGCTCCTTCATCACAGTCTTTTAATGAGTCGTTATCAGGAGAAGAAATTGAGAAGATTGCAAATAATTATTACACTGGAAATGGTGTGCCTAAAAATACCTTAGAGGCAGTCAAATTATTTCGAATTGCAGCAAACAAAGGAAATTCTCAAGCCCAATTTAACCTTGGCGTTTCTTACGCCAACGGTATAGGAGTTGATGAGGATTTTGTAGAGGCGGCGAAATGGTACGAAAAAGCTGCAAATCAAAATAATGCTGAAGCACAAAATAATTTAGCTATTTTATACCTAGATGGAAAGGGAGTTATTAAAAGTCCTACAGAGGCGGTCAAATGGATACGTAAGGCTGCTGAACAGGGAATACCCAATGCACAAAGCGCCTTGGGCACAGCCTATATGGAGGGAGAGGGGGTTGAACAAGATCCTACAGAGGCGGTTAAATGGTTTCAAAGAGCGGCCATCCAAGGAGATGCTAAAGCACAAAATGAGTTAGCTATTTTATACCATGATGGAAAGGGAGTTATTAAAAGTCCTACAGAGGCGGTCAAATGGATACGTAAGGCTGCTGAACAGGGAATACCCAATGCACAAAGCGCCTTGGGCTTAGCCTATATGGAGGGAAAGGGGGTCGAACAAGATCCTACAGAGGCGGTTAAATGGTACGAAAAAGCTGCAAATCAAAATAATGCGGATTCACAAGTATTATTGGGTATGTGCTATAGTTCAGGACAAGGAGTAATTGAAGACCAGGAAAAGGCGGTAAGCTTGTTCCGAAAAGCTGCTGAACAAGGAAATTGCTTAGGTCAAAAATATCTTGGAATTGCGTATGCATCAGGTCAGGGATTCGAAAAAAATAATGTGATGGCGTATGTATGGTTTAAGCTTGCAGTGCAATCAGGTAACGTTGATTCCAATAAAAGATTAGACATGCTGACTAAAATAATGACCAATAAACAATTAGCTGAGGCTAAGCAAATATTTTTGGAATGGCAACCCAAAAATAATGCCTCTGAGCGTTAAAACCAATTTAGGATTATATTCTATGCACGACACAAACTGGTATTACAAGACCAATGATCAACTTATGGTCCTTTTTCTACCGAAACCCTGCGCCAAATGGTGAGCGCGGGAATTCTAGGCCCGGCGAGTCTTTTTGCAAATGAAGGAGACCAAGCCTGGCGGACCTACGAGGAGGTGTTTGTAAAGACGGCACCGTCAAAAATATCAAAAAAGCCACTTAATCAGAAGCTGCTAAGCAAGTCTATCAATGGCGCAAGAAGTGTAATAGCATTAAATCCTGAAAAGTCACCGAACCATGCTAATCAAATCGCTGGCAAACAGATGAAATCAAAAAAAATTAATGGGAAAAGTATAATCAATTCAAAATCAATGTATATTATAGTCCTGTCGACGGTAGTTGTTACCGTCTTTTCATTTTCCAAATGCGGAATAAACCGATCTGCTAAATTAATGGCTGGACAGGAGAGGTCTTTTGAGATTGCTCCGAATGTAAACATCGTTATGTGCTGGATTCCTCCTGGCGAGTTTGAGATGGGAAGTCCGCCCGAGGAATTAGGCCATGAACAATCTGAAAAACAACACCATGTGAAAATATTGAATGGATTCTGGATGGCGAAGACGGAAACGACGCAAGCCCAATGGCTGGCTGGGGGAGGAGAGGATACGACATGGCGCCCCCCCGCAATTGGTGATAATAAAATTTTATGGAATTGGGAGCAAGTGGCACATGGACATGGTGAACCTTTAAGCGCATACAAAGGATCAAGTCTTCCAGCAGAGCGAATGGACTGGCAAGAAGCAAATAAGTGGTGTGAGGAGCTGTCTAAGACTGCACGTGCTGCCGGACGCCTCCCCGACGGCTGGACTTACTCTTTGCCAACAGAAGCGGAATGGGAGTATGCTTGCCGTGCAGGAACGCGCACCTCTCTTAACAACGGACATGATATAGACGTAGAGCATGGCGAATGTGAAAAACTTAATGTTGTAGGTTGGTATGATAGAAATAGTGGGCACCACACTAATCCAGTCGGTCAGAAGAAACCAAACGCCTGGGGACTTTTTGATATGCACGGGAATGTGCGCGAATGGTGTGCGGGGTGGTATAAGGAAGATGACTCAAATGACACCACTACCGATCCATTTGGAGCTTCTGAAGGCTCTGAGGGAATATTACGAGGTGGCAGTTGGGTGTTCCCTGCAAAGGACAATCGTGCAGCCTGCCGACAAAATGGAGATCGGACTGGATATTCATTTGACTTAGGCTTTCGCCCAGTTCTCCGCCCCCTTAACTGATTTGCCAAAATGGACAAAACTCCCAAAGGCTCTACCCAACCACTTTCAGGTGGGAGCGGCTCACATTACACGGCAACAGGTGCTTACACTTCTGAATCAGACCCGCACAGATACGATAACGCTGAAGCTGTCGCGGGACTTAATGATGCAACAGTTCGAGTCAAAAAGGGTTTGCTAGAGGACAAGTGATTCAAACCAATGTGATTGAATAATTTTTTAAATAATCGCAATGCCAACCTCTACTAACACGTATGACCCAGATAATCCAATGCCTACCGAAATGCTATTAACCCCTGGCAAACGACGAATTCTACCACTTCTATTTTGTGTCCTCGGCTTGGGCTGGGTTGTTCCTACAATTCTACCTGATCGTTTTTTTTTCAATAACGGGATCGAAGTAATTCTGCTTCCCCTGTCTCTCCCATTGGTGTTGTGGTGTTTTTTGGTGGCCGTAAGACCGAACAAAGCACTCTTGACATCCAACTTGATAAAAATCGGCGGTCTAACATTTATATTCACTTCGATCATAGGATTAATTTTACTTTTTTCCATTCAAAGCATAGGACTGAGCCAATTGCAACACTTCAAGATGTATGGTCCTCATAATAAATATGGCATTATTAGTAGTGTCTTATCATGGGTTATTGGTTGGCTATATGAAGGGGCATTTCAACCTGAGTCTGTCGGAATATTTCACCATATTCTTGGCTTTATTTTCGGAGTCGGTCTTTTTGAGGAATTGACCAAGATTTTGCCTGTCGTTTTTTTTCTCCGAGTATTGAGGGGCGCGACACCACTTGAAGATAAGAATGAATTCAACCTTGCCAAGGAGTTGGTTGTGGTCGGCATTTTTTCTGGTCTGGGATTCGGAATTGGCGAAGCGTTGAAGTGTTATAACCCAAGTTCTTTTCATCCTTTATATGCTGGCCTGGTAACGCGATGGTTTGCTTGTATTTCGCTCCATGCAATATGGACAGGTATCGTATCCATATTGATCTGGAAATGCAGAGAGGAATTGAGAAAAATTAGGCCAACGAAGGAACTTGTAATGATTATTGTTCTTATTTCAATGTCCACTGGTTTCTTACATGGAATTTACGATATTATATGCAACATCTGGATACTTGCAGTCGCGGCTAATTTTGTTTCAATTTGGATCTTTGTATGGCTAATACGTGATTCTTGTGAGTCTAATACAACCACCAATGAAATAATTCCTGACGTCATTACTAACTCCGAGATGCTTCTCTGGAATAAGCAGAGCAATATGATCAAATTTGCCGCAGCCTACGTTATCATTATTTTTGTGATTGGTTTTTTTGGAAGTTCACAATCTTTTGTTGCACAACCTCAATCCGATTTTTCAAGTCAACAATCTTACCAAGATAGTCATCCAAGCCAAGTTGAGTCAAAAGATTCGGATTATTATTATTATAAGGGTGCATATTCTATTGGCCTAGAAGTTGACAGAGACGTTAGCAATGAAGCGGTAGAGCTTATAGTCAGAAATAGTTTGTCAGGAAATGAATTTTATCATTTTAGAGCTGCTGTAGATGGAATGGAGGACGGTGTTGCTAGACGACAAATGCGCAGGAGCTATCCATAATATTGGCACATTTGATTTTTTTAGCCCAATCGAATAAAAAATTTAGAGAGATCCATCTAATAAAAAGTGAGCCGCCATGGAACACCAAACGATGCTCCATGACGGCCCGTGTTCCCCCGGTCTGCGCTTTGAGTTTCGTGCGACCGGGCTTGCCTCAGGCGGTGCCTTACCGAGATGGATCAAGCGGCTTGTGCCTCAGATTTGTATTTGAGCTGGTCCGTAGTGCAATCGCTGGCCGGGATGTCACAACGCTTTCCGAGATAGACAGGCTGGTAGATCGAGCCACTTTCGCGAAATGCGTAGAGATAGCGGCACTCCACCACATCGCCCTGGGCTGGAACCTCATGGTTGGGCGGGATGGTGACATTGCCGGCAGATACCAGCTCAATGCCATCGAACAGGCCGAGGGTGACACTCCGCTTCGCATTGCGGGCGGTGACGATAAATGACGCGGTCTCGACGAACTTGTATTTCAACTGCGTGCCACCGGAGTTGGGACGACCGACGTTGAAAGGTGCCTCTGTATCCTTGAAGACGACTCCTTCGCGGTTGGCTTGGCGGAGTTCCTCTAAAACCCGTGCCTTGTCGTGTGCTGGAAGAATCGTGCGGACGGGGCGAATGGCTTTTTGCTTGGGGGGAAGAATTCTCATCAAGGCCACACAACGGTCAATGTATCGGCGTTCACGAATATTCTCACCCTTTAGCACGAGTAAATCAAAGGCGTGGTAAACCTCGCCTACAACCTCGCCATCTATTAGGGAGTCGAATGGGATTTGCTTTACTGCTTCACGGATCGGATCAGGAATCGCGATGATAAGTCCTCGGCGGTTGATGCCGATTATTTCATTGCCATGTTTGTGGACCATGAGGCGTCGTCCATCGTGTTTCTCCTGAAGGCAATACCGTCTGTCGGCGAGCAGTCGGGTGAGTTCGCTTTCGTCAACCGGGTTCAGGAGCTGGCAGCGTATTCCACTGTCGCGTCCCTCGTCGCCGGATTGCTGGTAGGGTTTGGCGGATTGGCCGTCAGGTTGATAGCCTTTAGCGACTTTTGATGCGACGAGCTTATTGTAGAGCATGGTCGCGGTTTCGAGCGGCACGGGAGTTTCGTTTTTTACTCCGATGTTGAGTGTGTTTCCTCGACGGCCATAGGCGAAGGTGACAATGTAGCCGTCGTCCTTCGGCGCGATGGCGGCTTGATAGACTTTATCGGAGTTGCCTTCGTGGTAGTGGAGGGAGGTGGATTGGATGGGAGTCATAAGTTTGCTAGTTTTCAGTTTTCAGTGTTCAGGTTAGGGAGAGACCGGACGTCGTGTGACGCTGGGTCAGAAAAGGAAAATGCCGCCATGAAGATCCCGAAGGGTTCATGGCGGCGTGAGGTTGGGATGCCGGATGACGGAACATTCAGTATTCTGCCAAGGTGATGTTCTTGCCCAGACGTCGGGCTTTTTGGTAGATGGTGCCGAGATTATGGAATACGGATTTGCCTTGGTTGTTCACGGCCACGGCGGAACCGCTTACATATCTCAGCTTCTCGTTTCCCACTTCCATGAGAATTGCCACTTCGTCATTTGCAAGATGAGCCGAAAGTTGCTCGGATACGTCGGTGTCGTCGTAATCGTCAGTTTCCTCGTTATATCGCATGGTCGGCCATCCGCTGCCATCTCCATCGCCGGGTGTGATTCCGTATCTGGGGATGCCATCGGCCACCTTGTCGCGGTGTGTGGGTTCGAGAATATGCAGTCCAAGCCGTGCCGCCCATTCGCGGAATGCGGTTTCATCCTTGACTGCGAAGTAATTGCTTCGCGCGGTTGCGTAGTAGTTGGCCATGATTTGATGGGGTTGTTTGTTAGGGAAAAGGAACGGTCCACCACGGAGAGTGCTTTGTCTCCTTGGTGGCCTGTTTATAGGCGGGCGTATTCGGGGGGAGGGAACGCTTGCGGTGAGTGTGTTTGGTGCCACAAAACAAAGCGGCTTGATCGGGCGGACAACCCGGATTACTGTTTGGGCATGGTCACGCTCGCAGAAATTGAAACCTTGGCATTCAGGCTTCCAGAATCGGCCAGGGCCAAGCTTGCAGCGGATTTACTTGATTCGCTGCCTGGGGTGCTGGTCGAGGATGACGAGGGACTTGCGGAGGCACTCCGACGGTCTGAGGAAATGGACAACGACCCGTCCGCGTGCCTCACTCAGGATGAATTTCTCAAAGCGGTCGGCCGTCCTGCATGAAGGTGATTTACCACCGATCTGCCGCTGCGGACGTCAGGCAGATTATTGATCATTACGAGGTTGAGGCTGGCCCGCATCTGGCAAATCGATTTTTCTCCGCCCTATTGAGCACTGTGGCTAAGGCCCTTGCCAATCCAAGGCATTTTCCACCTCTCAGTGAAACCGTCCGGAGGGCAAATCTGCCGGATTTTCCCTATCATTTTCTCTACGAAGAGAAGCCTTGGGGCATCAAGGTGATGGTCGTCCGGCATCATCGCCGCAACCCGCGATTCGGATTGCGGCGACAATAGACTCAATTCGCTTCCGCTATCCGGCGGGAGTTGCGCGGTGCAGGCGTAGCGCGTCCGGCAGCTTCACGCGCGCGGCCTTTCGCCCAGTGGCGCAGGGCGGCGATCTGACCGTCCATCAGTTGGGCCAGTGGCACGGTATTCGTGATGGCCGTAAGGATGTCCTTGGCCTTGGGTTCGCGGCCATCGGCAAATCCTTCATGCAGGGCATCAATGAACACTGCCTCGATCTCGGCACCGGTGAATTGCTCGCAAGCGCGGGACAATGCCACGGTATCGAAGTCCTTGGCCTTGCGACCATGACGCTTGATGAGGATGTCCCAAATCTGTGTGCGCTCTTGGACATCGGGCAAATCGACGAAAAACAATTCATCGAAGCGCCCTTTGCGCAAAAACTCAGGTGGGAGTTTTGAAACATCGTTCGCCGTTGCCACCACGAACACGGGTTTTTCCTTCTCCTGCATCCAAGAAAGGAAACTCCCGAACACGCGTGAGGAGGTTCCTCCATCGGTGCTGCCGCTGCTTTGAGAGCCACTGAAGCCCTTTTCGATTTCGTCGATCCATAAGACACAGGGCGCGATGGCCTCGGCGGTTTGGATGACGGATCGCAGGTTGGATTCACTTTGGCCGACGATGCCGCCGAAGACGCGTCCCATGTCGAGACGGAGTAACGGAAGGCCGAATGCTCCGGCGGTGGCTTTTGCGGTTAGCGATTTGCCGGTGCCAGGGATGCCGACTATCAGCAGACCTTTCGGCGCTGGTAGGCCATAGGCTTTGGCGAAGGCACTGAAGGCCCCTCCACGCCGCAACAGCCACTCTTTAAGGTGATCGAGTCCGCCGATGTCTCCAAGACCCGTAGAAGCCTCTACAACCTCAACTAGACCACTGCGCTTGAGTGTGCGTGCTTTCTCGCGAGCGACGATCTTGTGGTCGATGCCCTTGGTTTCGATGATTGACAGGGCAAACGCGTTTTCCGCCTCGGTGGTTGTTAGACCAAGTGCGCTTTGCAATGCGGCTTCCCGGATGGCTTCGTGGGGTGCCTTGAGCTTGGCGGATTTGAGTATGCCGTCCAAAACTACGCCCAGTTGGTTGTTGTCTGGCAGGCTAAAATCGACATGCGTGATTTCATGTTCAAGTTCGGGCGGGAGTTTTAGACGGCAACCCAGCAGGATGATAGAGTGACCGTTGGTTTTGGCGATTCGCAGGATGTCTTTGATCCGCCGCACGAGCATCGGATCGCTTTGGTCCATGTGGAGTTGGAGGTCGCGGAACAGCACGACGTGGCGCGGGCTGTCGGCCGCAAACATGCCGTCGAGGAGTTGGAGGGCGTCCAACGGATCAGGGCAGGCAGTGACATGGCCTTCCTTGGTATCGGCCAAGCCCTCACTGGACGACCAAGCGTGAAGGCGGCGGTTGAGGGATGTGCAGACAGAAGCGATTTCGGATTCAGCACGAGCTTCTTCGGAACTGACGACTGCGAGGCCGGGATAGCCTGCTGATAGATAGGTGGTGAGTTGATTTTGCATTGTTTATGTTTGTTAGTTTTTAGTTTTCAGGTTCGGCAATGTTATCGCGGATCTCTGCGCGGCCGGGTTGGGCGGACCGAGATTTTCGCGTTCCCAGATCAGACAAGCCTCGCGCGATGGGTCGCAGTGAAGGAGCTTGCCGGTGGAGGCGCAGCGGACCTTCCAGAGTTGGGTGCGTTCACAGAAGCGGATGTCCGTGGCCCGGAAGACGGTAAGTCTCCCGAGCGCACGAAGATTAATCGCTTCTGTGTAAAGGCAGTCGATGTGACCGCCGGGGTTGAAGCGAAGGGTTTGGTTCATGGTTTTATGAATCTCCTTCGCCGAGTTGTTGTTGGTTCTGGTGGCGTTGGGACTGCCGCCAGAAATCGGGTTTGCGGGTGCGCTCACGGGGTTTACCGAGAGCGTCTTCAATGGCCTTGGTAGCGGCCTCGCAGCCTTTGCCTTGGAACCCTTCAGCCTCAACGGTAATTTCTCCAATAGGCGAGATGCGGACATGAATGCGGCGGCTCACAGCGAACCTCCTTCTAATGTCAGCAGGATTGAGCCATCGGCTTCCTGTCTGCGGGTGGTGCGCAGTCCGCGTGAACGAGCCTCGCGGATGGTTTTGTGGATGCCGTAGGATTGCAGCAAGCGGCCGTAGCCGATGCCGACTTCCTTAGCAGCGTGCCCGTCCCACCAGTCGGTGGTTAGGCCATAGGTGCCGTCGTTATCCGGGGAAGGATCTACTGCAATGTCGTAGGGGCCTTTGAGCTGGATGACGTGGGGTGCCTGGCGGGTGGTGCCTGCGTAGCCACGGCAGTTGGCGTTGTCGACAAGCTTGAGGTCCATTTCGACGCAGGCGTCATTAAGGGCATCAAGATCGCGGATCTGGGTCTGGATGGTGGTGAAGTGTGACAATTTTTTGTTGAGTTAGAGGTTATTTGTTAATGGTTATTAGGGGAGAGATGCAACAAGAGCGGCCCGTATGAAACAGGCCGCTCTTGCTGCGGATTCAGGTGATGGATTGGCGTGTTGAGTGGGGATTTTGGCTGAGGAGATGGTTTTGGTAGAGTTGCGGGAAGTGGGAGTAGTGGTGGTTTAAAAGAGTGCTGGTGGTGATGAATTTGGCTTGATGAGTGAGGGTAGTGGCGTGTTAGGAGAAAGGGATCGTGTCAGTTCACCGAGTTCAAAGTATTTCAACGCCAGCAGAAATCGACTGCGCTGTTCCAAGGCTGGGAGATTCTTGGAGTGAAGAAACAATGTATCTGGCACAGGTATAGCAACCATTGTGGGCATGTTCACATCATGAACGGACTGGGACGGAAAACATGTCATGATTTAGGTGCTTCCGTCAGGAATGGCCCTGGCGGAAGCATATTTCGAGTCATCCGACCGCAGCCAGCTTCCGCGTGCCCATCTGCCCGAAACGGGAGATGACCTCGCGGGCGTCGGTGCGGGCGAGTTGCACGGCATTTTCGCGCAGGCGGGTGAGGCCATCTGTGAGGCTTGTCATGGCACCGGGTTGATTGCGATAGTCCTCGGCTGTGCGACTGAGTAGGTCGCGACGGAAGCGTTCGAGCGTTTGTTCCAACTGTTGGTCGCCGGCAAAGTTCAAACTGCGGAAGCTGTCGATGAACGTGGTGAGGCGATTGAGAGTGCGCTGATGGACGCCGTTTTCAGATCCGTTGATGGTCGCAAGAACTTCACTGGCAAGCTTGGCTGTCTCTTCGCGCATACTGGCGACACTTTCGCGGATAAAGCCGTCCAAGTCGGCCTGTAAGCGTCTGGAAGCGTCCTCAGCAATACGGCGGCGGTCGTCCGCCACTTCGAGTTGTGCCATGCCGTCGGCAATCTCCAGGCGGATGCTGTCGGGCGCTGCGATCTGGAACAGGCGTGTTTCAAAACCAAAACGCTTGGCGATGTCCCCTGCGGGCGGGAACGATTGTTCGATGGTGGCGATCAAGCGTTCCGCACTGCCGTTCATGTGGCGGGCGGCCTCGCGCCATTCGATCAAAGCGTTTTCACGCAACGGTGTGTAACCAGCCACAAAGTCGAGTGTGGCTTCGCGAAATTCATCGCGGAGTTTTTCGAGCCTGTCAGTTAGATCACCGAGGCGCGGGTTTGGGACGAAGCGACCGATGCCTCCTAGGAACGGGAAGCTGGAGCTTTCGACGGTGGCCTGCACCCGGGATTCGATCAGGGCAAATGCCTGCAAGGCGTCGCGCGGGATCAGGCGTTTGTGACCGAGCTGGATGAGCCGGTCGGAAACGTGCGCGGGATCGAGTCCCAGGTCTTCTGGATTGAGTCGCTTACATCCGCGCCAGTAACGGACGGAGGTTGAGACGAGCACTCCACGGCGGCAAATGCCATCGAGGAGAGTCTGATTGGAAATGTTGGTGGGATTCATGATTATGATTTTCTGTTTGTATTGGTTTTACTGTGGAAATGAAAACGCCCGTCCGAGTCACAATGACAGGGACGGGCGTGTGGTTGGTTGTTGGTGGTTATTTACGGAATATGAAGGCGAGGCCCAGCGATCCAAATGCCCCAAGAGTCAACGGCAACCAAAAGCTGCTGAAAATCTGGAGACACAAGGCTAAGAGGGCGATGAATGCGAAGGCGTGGAAGTAGATGCTTGTTTTCATGGTAATTAAATCAAAACAGCCGAACACAAGACCTAACCACTGCCCCACCAATAATCCCGTAGCCTATGGTTTTCAGCCCATCGCCAATCGGAGTCATATCAGGGGCCGACGAGCTTTTTCTATCGGAGCATGAAATCATAATGACCGACAGGAGCACGATGATCATGGTTTTCAAGCTGCCCTCCTTTCTTGGTAAGCTTCTGGTAGCCACGCCATGCACTCGTTCTTAAACTGGCACCATGAGCACTGCATTCCCGGCTGTGGATGAAACCGGTTTGAAGCAATACCTTCGACTGCGGTTTCCAACAATGCTACGACCCGGCGTTTGCGATGAGCGTCGGCTGGTGGACTCTTCACCCGAATGGTCTGCGGCTTTTTGGTTTTTACAAGGAACACCAGATCGAGTGAAGGCGGCGTTTCTCCGGTAGCGGCTTCCATCAGAAGTTGATAACTGACGAGCTGAATTTCGTGATCAAAGGCCGCGTTCACTGGATCGGGTTTTGATGCCGAGCTTTTGAAGTCCACGGGCGTAAAGTCCCCTTCGACCAAGTCCATCGCACCCGTTAGCGGGACCGACAATCCGGGTATGTCCTCCTTCAACAAAACCTCCACAGCGCGTGGCTTGGATTGCATTGCTTCCGGTGAGTCAAGATAGGCGGCAATGACTCGTAGGCCATCGATACGTGTTTTATCTCGGTCCGCTTGGTCATCAAAGTTCACCGGCCCCTCGTCGCGTTCGAGATCCGCAAAAGATTTCTCGAACACTGCGGCAATGGCATCCGGGGTGTCGTCTCCTCCCCGCCACCGTGCGAGGTGGAATGCCTGGAGTGCGGCATGAACCGCTTTTCCCAGGTGGAGTGCCACGGATGTCTTTTTTCGGATGCAGGCAACTCGTTCGAAATAGAACATGAGAGAACATGACAGGTATGACTTCGCTGCGGTCGGACTGATATGATCCGGCAGAGTTTGCGCCCAAGTCTTGAGACCCGTGGAGAACGGCGTGTCTTGAAGGGTTGCGATCATGCGGCCTTCCTTCCATTTGCGCCCTGATAAACGGAGCCATTCCGGCGATTACTCCCGCCTTGTGGTTTCCCTCCATGGGTGTCTAGCAATTCGTCGATAAGTCCAGAGGTTTCTACCTTGTTGAGGATTTTCACGCCTTTGCCAAAACGCTCGATGGCAAGAGCCTCCACGTCGGCTTTGTCAAGATTGTGTTCTGCAACGAGTTTGAGGATCAGGTCTTTCTGCTTGCCTGAACATTTCCATGAAGCCTCACCGGTTTCACGAGGAGAGCCGTCGTTTGGTTGAGGTGACTCCATGCCATAATCAGCCGGTGGAACAAATCCCGTATGCAGGATTTGTTCGTCCACTGTGGATTGAAGTCTTTGATAGAGGCGCTGGGATTCGCCAGCCACATCGTCGGTGGTCACTAATTCCGTCTCAACTGAGACGGAAAACTGGTGCGACGAGTAGCCGGGAAGACCAAGACGCTTGCTGTAATTTGCGATTAGTTTGATGGCCATATCTGGGGTTGTTGGTTTTAGTTTAAATGTAAGTGAAATAAAATCGGAACGGAGACGCGCGATTTATTTCCTCAAATTTATATACCTCAATACCGATGAAAATTGCCTTTCTCTAACCTATCAAGAATCCGGATTAATTGGAAATTTCCGCGCTTTAATTCATACCCCTATTTTTCCGATTAACACATTATTTACTTATACCCTTGATTCGATTATGAGATTTGTGCTATTATTAATTCCATGAAAAACAAACCATATCCGATTGATTCAATCATCCGCCAGCATGAAGCCTACGGCTTTGTAAATTTTGTCGAGGCAGCGAAAACCTACCTGAAGACTCTTGTGCCCGGTGAGGTTGAACATGCCATCTTATCTTATCTCTTGCAATCCGCTGTCGGAATGGAGAATGCTAAAAACTGGAAGCAAATCTCACAACACTTGAAGAAACACGGTCACAAGCTCACAAAGAATAAATTCCAAAACAACCTTCTTCAATCCTCACGCAAAAGCCTCTTTTTTATTGGATCTGGCTGCAAAGGATTTTTTCTGTTCTCGAGTAAACATGACGTTCATTCCACTTTGCAATTTTACGACACGAGAATTGCTACTGAGTCCTCACACAGACTAGCCCTGCATTACCTCTCATGCCACGCTTCGTTTGATGGGCCTGCTGATGGGAACGATGATCAATCGAAGGCAGCGGTTGAGGCTGCCTGATCCCATGAATAGACGGGTCGATTCAGCTTTCACTCCTGATGGTTTTATGTGCTAGTTTTACGGCGATTGGTTATGGCTGTGGCTGACAACGATTGAAAGATCTCCCAAGCGCAATCTTACTTTCTCCGCAATGCGCTCCACATCACGACTCTTTGAAGCGAGTTCATCCATGTGGTAAGCCTTGGTAAGCTCACGAGTAAGTGCGGCGTCTTCTTCGGCGGTCAGGGTATTCTCAGCGGAGCGTAGGATTAAGGCTATAGGGTTCATGATGAATTGAGTTTTGGACATTTTGAAATTCATTCGTAAGGCGACTATTGGTAAAATTCGTTGCGGTATTCCTCGTGGGAAGCCAGCTCTCGAAGACTCGTCATGGCCTTGTGGATGTTTCGATCAATCATGGCCCTTGGAATACCCAAATCTTCCGCCACGAACTCAGCCGATTGTTGCTTTAATTTCACTCTCTCAAATATTTCAAACTGGCGCAGTGGAATGCGGGTTCTAAGATCCTCGACCAGAGTTGCTAGGATCGAGCGTCGAAAGGACTCGGTTTCAAATAGTGATTCATCTGGAATACTGGCTTCGGGAACAGTATCCAGTGCCTTTGCTGAAACCGGGCGCTCCTTTCTCAAGAGGTTCACCACGCGGGCATTTGTGATCATCCGCAGATAGGTTCTCAACCTTCCCTTGGCCGGGTCATACCTGTGTTGGCCACGGGAGAAGAACTCTGCGACTGTATTTGCTACCGCGTCCTCGATCACCCCAAGCGATGGCTCATGCCCTCCGGTGTGGTGGCGGTAGCAGGAACGGGCGATCATCTCGATAGGCTCATGATACAACTCCAAGAAGCGCTTCCAAGAAATCTGCCAATGTGGCTCTTCCCCGATATTCCGTAACTTGGAAAGCAGGTTCAGTGAGGTAGGTGGGAATTGTGCGGCCATGGATTCGGAATGTAAAAGGGATAATCCGTAGGAGGATGTGCAGGTATTGCGAAGATTATTTTGGGAGGGCCGCTGTATGAGTTATCAATATCTGATTTCGCAAACAGGATGATAGACAGAAAATCGGTATCATTTGCTGCGGAATTTTGAAAGCTCCAATTCGACCGGCCCGCTTGGAGACGGTCCTAGGCTCCCGCCAAGATGCTCATGCAAAAACAGCTCAATCGCACGGTAAACTGCCATTTCAGATTCCGGTTTGGAAAATCCATGCGAGCCCTCTCGCCCAATCAGACAATCGACCTTCTTACCTTCGGACTGCATTGCGCTGACCATTTTTAGAGTGTGGGCCACAGGAACCAAGTTATCCTTGGCTCCATGGTAAATGAGCAGAGGTGCCTTGATTTCCCTCACATGATTTACCGGAGACAAATCAGCCAACGCGGCACGACCGGAAGGCGTGGAGGGGTCTCCAAGACGCCTCCATGTATCGCCAACAAACACCTGCCACTCAGTCGGCGTCACATCGGCAAATTCCAACAGGTCCGAGATTCCGAACAATGAAATGCCAGCCTTGTAGAGGTCAGGCGTGAAGGTCAGTCCTGCTAGGGCTGCATAGCCACCGTATGAGCCTCCAAGGATGGCCACACGCTTTTTTACGGCCACACCAGAATTTACGAGGTAATCCACGCCATCCGTGAGGTCTGTCTGCATGACCCCTCTTCCCCACTGCCGGTCACCCGCATTCATGAAATTTTTTCCATAGCCACGTGAACCCCGGTAATTCGGCTGAAAAACGGCATAGCCACGACTTGCTAGAAATTGGGTCCGTCCATCGTAGCCCGCCCTAGTTCTCATTCTTGGTCCACCATGAGGGAAGACAATGAGGGGCCAAGGGCCGGAACCTTCTTTGGGAAGCGTGAGGTATCCTGGGATTTTCGTTCCATCTTTGGCCGCGTATTCGATGGCTTTGGTTTCCGACAATGTCCTAGTGTCTAGGTCTGATCTTTCCTTCCAAAGCAGGCGGAATGACCCTTCGTCCGCATTGTAGTGAAAGATCGTTCCCGGATCATGAGCGGAAAAGCACTTCACCAGCCAGTGCTTCATTTCCGCATCACATCCCAAACAGGTCATGCATTCCGAGCCGGGTAAGTGCGAGCCATCTGCCAGTAGTTTACGGAACCCTGCATTGTGTGCCTGCCAATGAACTCCGCCATCATAATAGCCAACTCCCAGAACCTTTCGTGCTGTGTCATCTACCAATATTTCTTCAAGATCGACTTTTCCAAGCGGGTCTGAAGCCAGCACTTGCGTTTTGCCAGTTGATAGATCGAGGCATTCCAAGCGGGTAAGATCGGAATCACGGTTCGTCAAAATGAAGGCCCGCGATCCATCCAACGATGCGAATAACAACCGCAGATCATTTTCCGGGTCGCTGCGGTAAACGACAGTCGCGATTCCGTCGGCTACACGGAGAACCTCTTTCGCTCCACTTGCCGTCCACCTCAGAGCGGCGACCGGGAGGCCCTTTTCATCCCACGCCCATGTCGTAATGGATTCAGGATTGGCAAAGAGCAACTCGGGTGATCCGTCGCCATCCAGAAAATACCGGTAGAGCTTAGGGGTCGAGGTTGGGACATCCGAGAGTCCCAGGAGAATCGACGGGGCGAAGGAGCTATTGACTCCGATCAAACTGATGATGTGCTTTTCCTCGCGCAGAATTTCCCTCACCGCTCCACCCTCTGGAGCACCGGTGAAAATTCGTTGTTTCCCGGATGGATCCAGCGTTTGCCAGAGCAGCCGCCCATCCCCCATCCAGAAGAATACGACCACAGGTGGATCTAGGGCAGGAGAGATCATCATCGCCCTTTCTGGGTGGTTGCTTGTTACAGACCACAGCCGGTTTACACCGTTTGAGTCGGGTCCGAGATAGGCCACGCTTTGTCCATCCGGGCTAATCCGCTCCGCAAAATGACTGAATTCGGCGAAGAAGGTTTCGAGCTTAGGCAGACGTGAAGCATCGGTTAGAGCTTCCGCATCCATTCGTTGGAAGGGGATCGAAATTATCAGAACGAAAACGGCGGTGAACTTGTAAGACCTCATTTTTCACGGGTAAAGTCGGCTTCCTCAGAGACCCAAGGAGCCGACAATCCACATTCAATTCGTCTGGCAAGACTCAATACGCGCTGGTGGAGCCTGTGCCTCGGCATGTGATACACTTGTTATTGCCATTCCAGCCGGTTCCATTGCAGGACAGGCATCTTGTGCCATAATCACACTTGGATTTGCCGATGTGAAGGTGTGAGCCTGCGGCATATCCGATTGAGGTGATTGAAACGATGGCAGCGGCGGTGATCAGAATGATCTTTTTCATGATAGTATTTTTTGGTGTCGGTTGTTTTAGCCCGGACTGGCCGGACGGATTAAAGCGGTCTGATTGCCCCGCGAAATTCCCGCACGGAGGCTACCAACTAGTGGAACCGGCGGGCACGGGGAATGGAAACTTCCCTCATCCAAACCCTTATTCGCAGCAGTTCGGCAAATCTCCCCCAGGAAATTGAATTTATTTTTCGTGCAAGGTCGCCACGTATGCCTTGTAGCCCGGATAACTCTCTTGCAGGGATAGCCAGGTCTGCCGGATCATATCGCCCATTTGCTTCAAATCGTCAGGATCAACATGAAGGTTATCGCCATCCGCCCCCCTGAACGCCGTTTCCGCAAGCTTCAGTGCCTCATGGAAATCTTCATGGGCACCGGCGAAATCTCCAAGGGCGACGCGGGCTTTCGAACGGAGATGAAGCAGGACTATCGTCTTCTCTCCCGACAGGTGGCTATGGGATTCCCTACCTTCAAGTAACTGTGTCAAAAGCGTGACGGCATCTTTTTCGCGATGCAAATCCTCCAATAGAACCGTTCGAGCCTCGGCAGCCTTCTCATTTGCATTGTAGTGGCAGGGCTTCCTAAGCTCTTGCTCGACTTCAGACGGACGATCCAAGCGCCTCAATAAGGCCGCACGAAAAAGAGAAATGGCGGGGTTGTTGTGCAGCTCCGTGAGTGAGTATAGGACTTCATCCAGGGTATGGAGGGCTCGGGCGTAGTTTGCGGACTCCAGCTCCTTTCGAATCCGCTCCTTGGTCGATTTTCTTGCTTGGATGGCTGCGTCCGAAACGGGACTAGCAGGCTCTATCAAATCCACCAAGATGTCATCGAACACTTTGAGGATCTCGTCATCTTCATCCGCGAATTTCGAAGGTTCGGGGGAGGGAGCGGGATTATTATCGGCCGGCTCGGGATGAAATTTCAGGTAATCACCGAAAGCCGGATATTTTTCTGCTAGCGGAGTCCACATTAGGTCCACGAGTTTCCGCTGCGCTGGATCATTTTTCTTAATGTCATAGGCAAGGTGCTTGTCAGCGACCACCCCCGCAAAATCGTCACGCTGGGCCTTAACGTCAGCTCGCAGGAAAAGGGCGAATGAGTTAGGACCGAATTTATCAAGGACTCGGGTGATGTCCTTTTCCGCCCCTTCAAGATCACCTAGCTCCAGCCACAGATCCTTGCGACCGGCCATGGCGGTAATCTGAGAGGAAAGATTCACGTCTTTCCGAAGCTCTTCCTTTGCTTCTTCATACCTCTTAAGTCCTGCAAGTGCCGTCGCCCTCGCCAAGGAATAGGCGGGTTGGCTTCGGGACTGAGGATAGGTGGACAGCAGGTTTTCTACCGAGGCGAGAGCATTGGCATACTGGCCGTCGCCTATGTAACCCTGAATCAACCCTGCATGCGCTGTATAGTCCGCCAACTGTTCTGGTGTCAGTTCGGGGAGGGACTTCACGGGCGTCTTGTTTGTTACCTCGCTTTTTGGATTAACTTGCCGATCCTGTCGCAAATGGAATGCAACAGCCAGTGTAGCGGCAGCTATTCCCATCAAGGAGTATAGCGCGAGCAGGACGCGGAGCGGCTTGGATTTCGGCCTAATTTTCGGCCTCAATTCCGCGAGTGAATCGTTGGATAGAGCATCCGCCATCGCGGTAAAGTCCAGATAACGCTCCGAAACCTTCTCATCTGTGGCACGGCGAATGACCGCATGAATCCTTTTCCACTCGGCGCGTTCTATTGGCGAAAGTGACTCTTCTCCTAGGGGTGGCCAGATGAACGCAGTTCTCCCCATTTTGTCAGGTGAGTTCCCCGTCAGTATGCTATAAAGGGAAGCTGCGACCCCAAACATATCGGGGTGACCTCCAACATACCAAGTAGGCGTTGCGTATCCAGGAGTCCCCCTACGAGTGATTTCAGAGGCATCTGCACCCATTAGGCTGATGTCACCCAAGCAAGGCGCTCCATTGAAAAAAAGAATATTGTCAGGCTTTACATCACGGTGAACCAGACCTGCTGAGGTGAGAGTTTGAAGCCCCCGTAGAATTGGGAGGATCAAAGCGATGACTTCCTTACTGGAAAACCAAGACGGCTCATCTTTTCTCGTCTGGATCAGTGAGGACAGGCTTTGCGGTTTCCACTCCTCGTCTGATGGGTCTTGATCGCTTACGCCATCAGCCAAGGGCATGACATAGAAGAGCGCGGATTCGATACGATTGACGTGCTCGATAGGGACCAGATCCGGGCAACGCAGCAGCGCCGCAGCTTTTCGATAATGCACAAGCGATTCATATTCCTTCGACAACAACTCGGGGTTTGACGTGGAAATCAATTTCAATGCCCGGAAGTCCCCCATCGTTTCAGAACGGCACAACCAAACCTCGCCGAAACCGCCGCGACCAATAAACCGAATCAACCCATAGCCATCCAGAATCCGCGCATATCCGTCTTGGTCCATTGCTCCGATAGACTCTCAGGAATCAGGAATGCGAGGCAACAGGCAAATTTCGTTTTTATGATAGAGCGCGGGAGGTGCATGGCGTTTACTCAGGTTCTGAGGACTGATCTCTGATTTTCAGAATTCATCCGAAAAGAAACCAACCGGCGTAGGCACCCATTTACAGCGTGTGTCGATTATTGCGTTTATTCCAAAGCCTTCAAAATCTGCGACTTACAGTGAGGAACCCGAGGTGAATAACCAATATTGGTCGTTCGCTCGTCCTGGGGGCATATTCCTTGAGTGGCATGTGATGTGATTTTGCTCCTCGAAAAGAATCCGGCCTCTTCCGACTTTTCCAATGGTAGGCCGAAATGCCCGTGAGGAGTTTCCAAAAATCGGCTCGAAAAAGGAGACGCAAAAGTCCCGACGCCCCGTCCTTGCTCACGCAGCGGAAGAGACCACCACTGATGGCCAAAATGCTTTTGAGACCACCACGCTCCACAATCCAATAATGGCCGGGGACGGACGGAAACCCCATTTTGAGACCCCTTCCATAATTCCGGCTTTTTGCTCAAAAAATGAGACTAGAGATGGGAGGGTAACGTCGGATATGGGCGGCTGACGAAAAAACCTCCAATGAATTCCAGTCCTCTCCATTCGCAGCAGCCCTTGTTTTTTGCCTTAAATTTTTTACCAAGTTTTTTACCAAAGTTAAATTGGAGGCACAAAAAAAGGAGCCTTTATAGCTCCCTAAGTTGCTTGTCTTCAATGAAGTACCGGGAACAGGACTCGAACCTGCACACCTTGCGATACTAGATCCTAAATCTAGCGCGTCTACCAATTCCGCCATCCCGGCTCACGGAGCGACTATATTGTCGCCGGAGTGCGGGGGGCAAGCCCGCAATGCGACAATTGCTTTTTCGGTCAACTTCCACATCCGACTTTCAAGCCCGTTCCGGTTTCGAGGAATGACTTCATGCTGGAAAGCACATGCGGCCAGCCCTTGGAGACTTTGCCAGACATATCCGAATCTGCCATGAAATTGTCATGAGTTACGGTCAGGCGGACCATGTCTTCGAGCGGTTCGATTTCATAAGTGACGCGCGATACATCTTTGAGGTCATCCGGGTCGGCCCAGGTCAGCACCAGACGTTTGGGAGGGATACTTTCCACCACTTCTCCGGTGATCCATGGCTCATTCTCGTTGGTGACGTGTTGCCATTCCGAGCCTTGTTTCCAATCGGAGACGTTCGCATTTCCACCCCAATACTGGCGGGTGAACTCCGGTTTGGTGATGGCGTCCCACGTCTTTTCCGGCGTTGAACGAATATAGGTTGTATAGACTAACTCTGGCTTGTTCATGATGTTACTTTTTTGCGTTGTTGTTTTGTTCGAGACCTTTTTTCAGATCGCTCAATGCTTGGAGGCGATGGCGTTCATATTTGGCAATCCAGCGTTCGTAGATCTCGTGCAAGGGCACCGGATTGAGGTAGTGCAGCTTTTCACGTCCGCGCCACAAGGTTGCGACGAGGTTCGCCGCTTCCAAGATCGCCAGATGTTTAGTGACTGCTTGTCGTGTCATGTCGAGGTGTTGACAGAGTTCACCCAACGTCTGCCCGCCGCGCTTATGCAGCTCGTCGAGCAGCTTCCGGCGGCTGGCGTCAGCCAGTGATTTGAATACCTCGTCCAAGACGCGGGCAATCATGCAACCTAATGGTTGCGTGTCAAGCGCGTTTTTGTGTCGCCTTTTGCGAATCCAAACGATGCCACATTCCAGATCTCGATAACGAAATGACACCTCAATTGGAGCGCGGAGATGATTCCGCACGAAACACTTGGACTTGCGGGATAAATTCCGCGCTCCAGTTAGTCGCCGAGACGGCCATCCTCCTTATCACAAGGCGAGCCGGTGGCGGTCCGGGGCGGACAGCACTTTCCCGGCTTGGTTCCAGGAAATTTCCAACACCTGAAAACTACCGCCAAGATGGGCGGGATGGGTCAGGGTTTGGAATTGGCGGCGGGCGTCTAACTGTGGCTGGCCTTCCTGCGAGAGCAGCCACTCGCGACCGATTTCCGTGAGCCACGCGCCCTGGTTGCGGAAGGCGGCGGGCTGGCTACCGAGGGCGATGGCAGCTTCGGCGACGGCGGTGAAATCGACATGGGCGGTGATGTCGAGGTTCCCGGGGGAGTTGAGGGGATTTTCCGCCGCGCGGTGTTTGGAAAAGGTCCGCAGCGTGCCGGTGTGGCGTGCCGGTTGATAGTATTCGGGCCGTGCGAAGCCATAGTCTGGCCATACGAGCAGGCCGGAACTGAGAGCGCGGGTGAGTGGTGCGAGAAAGTCCTGGAAATTCGTGCGGACCTCGGTGCGGTAGCCTACGGGAAAATCATCCCCTAATTTAGCGAGCGCTGCCAGCAGGTCAGGGTCGGTGATTTCATGTTCGTCCTCCCAAATGAATCCGCCGATGGCTGCACTGGCGACTCGGCACTCGCCCCAGCCTGCGGATTTCCTAACAACGACATTAAACGGCAGCGCGTCTAGCAGTTCATTGCCGAAGGCGACGCCCGGCAGCGGATTGATGGTCAGTTCTTCGGCATTCGTGACGAACCGCGTTTTGCCAAGGAACCCGCCTAACATTTTCCGCTGGGCCGCTTGGAGCAGGGGCAGCGGCTCGGGGATGGCGTATTCAAGCGCGGCAAACGCCTGCGGGTCGAGCCGGGCTAGTTCGCCGAGAACATCTGCCGCCAGCGTGCCGTCGTGGGCTCCGCATTCGATGATCCGCCAACACGCGGGCGAGCCGGATTCCAGCCACTCGCGGAGAAATCGCCGGGCCAACAACTCGCCGAACAGCGGCCCCACACTGACGCTGGTGAAAAAATCCCCACCCCGCCCGACCTGACGCGTCGCCCGGGCATAGTAGCCGAGGCCCGGTTCATACAAGGCCGCCGCCATGAAATCCGCGAACCGCATGGGACCGTCCCGGGCGATCCGAGCGCGTAAAATCTCCCCCAACGCAAGGGTTGCGGGAGTCGCCGTGATCCCATAGTCTTGCAGCCGCGTGACCGCTGGCAGTGGCGGTGATGAATTCGGATCAGGCATGGCTACTATCACAAAAACGAATCGCAAGAAGAGCAAGAAGCGCTGGTTCTTCAAGCGCAAAGGTTTTTGGCTGGGCCTGTTCCTCGTTTCGCTGATGCTCGGGGGCGCGGCTTGGTTGTTCGCGGAAGCCTTCACCCGGGAATTCCGCCAGCGCGCCGCAAATTATGATCTGGATCGCATCAACGACCTTGAGGAGCCAAGCATCATCCTCGACCGCAACGGCAAGGAAATCGGTCGGATTTTCGTCCAGAACCGCAGTGTTGTCCCGATTGAGAAAGTCCCGGAAATTTTCATCCAAGCCCTGCGCGCCGGCGAGGACTCGCGGTTTCTAACGCATCATGGCGTGGACTATATTGGCATCGTGCGGGCGATCATCCTGAATGCCGAGGGCGGCAAGCAGGGTGCCAGCACGCTCACCCAACAACTGGCGCGTAACGCTTACAATCTGAAGGAAGAGGCGGTGCTGCGGAACGAGACGCCGATGCAGCGGAAATTGGTCGAAGCCTTCCTCGCCCGCCGGATCGAGGACCGCTACTCGAAGCGGGAAATCCTGAATTTCTATCTGAATCGCATTTATTTCGGCAGCGGTTATTACGGCATCCGCTCCGCCTCGCTAGGCTACTACGGCAAGGAGCCGAAGGATCTGGAGCCGCAGGAATGCGCGTCGATGGTCACTCTCATCAAGAACCCAAACGTGCGCTCGCCCTTGAACAATCCGGAAATCAACCGCAACGGGCGCAACTACGTGCTCGGCCGGATGCGTGAGGAGGGGATGATTTCCAGTTCCGATCTGACCCGGCTCAAGGCCCTGCCGCTCGGTCTAAATCCGCAGCCACTGCGACGCGGCACGACCCACCTTTATGAACGGATCGCCGATGCGGTCGGTGCGGCGCTCGGCGAGGACGGCTTGGCTACCGGAAAATTCAAGATCCACACGACGATCCTGTCCGAAGCCCAGAACGCCGCGCAGAAAGCATTGTTAGAAAGTCTGGCGCGGGCCGAGACTAGGCCGGGATACGCCCATCAGAAATACGCGGACTATCGAAAAACCAGCACCAAGCCGGCGGAATATCTGCAAGGCGCGGTGCTCATGATCGACCATGAAACCGGCGAGGTTCTGGCCCATGTCGGCGGGCGGGATTACGCCCAGGTGCCGTTTGATTTCATCGAGTCCGGCAAGCGCCCGCTTGGCACGGCCTTTTTCCCCTACATCTATGCCGCCGGTCTCAGCGGCAGCAAGACTCCGGCGAGTCTAGTGGAGGACGAGCCGATGGACAACCGCGCGGTGATGATCGACGGGCGCGAAGGCATCCTTGGTGAGTGGGGCATGGAAGTGGCCGCGCCGGTTTACGCCGGGAAAATCACACCGCGTGTGGCTTTGGAAAATTCGAAAATCGCTGCGACTGTTAGGTTTGCCGGCCAGATCGGACTGCAACGCGTGGTGGACACCGCCGTGGCCTTCGGGCTGCCCTTGCAGAAGGCGGAACTGCTGCCGCGCCTCGCTGTCGGCTTCGATGAGGTGCCCTTGAAGCAGGCGGTGAAGGCGATGGCCGTGTTTCCCACGGGCGGTCTATCAGCGCCTAGCGGCCTGGTCTATCTCGACCGGATCGAGAACTCGGAGGGACGGGTGGTGTTCCGCCGCCCGCACGAAATCTCACCGCCCCGGCGGATCATCGACGCGGCGACGGCATGGCAGGTCCACAGCATGATGGCTGGCTCGCTCTATCGGGGCAGCGCCAGTGGCGTGCTCGATGGCATGGTGGAAAAACCCTTCAACGGCGCGGGAAAAGGTGGCTCCACCCACGATTTCGCAGACACTTGGTTCGTCGGCTATAACAAGCGGATTACCTGCGGCGTGTGGACTGGATTTCTACTGGGCAATGGCGAGCCGATCTATCCGGGTGCGTTCAGCCGTGATCTGGCGATGCCCGTTTGGCAGGCGGCAATGAATGCGGCCGCACCCTCCTTCGGCGGTGGTAAGCTAACCGCTCCGGCCAGCGTGGTGGAGATCCCCATCTGCTTAACTTCCGGCCAACGCGCGACGCAGTTTTGTCAAGAGCATGTCGAGGACATCAACACCGGAACCATTCGCTCGCGCTCCACGGCGATGCCCGAGTATTTCCGCAAGGGCACGGAAAACCTGCCGTTCTGCACTGTCCATTCCGGCGCGCTCGGCGAGGGCGTGAATCCCGACATTGCCATGCTAAACACGCCAGCGCTCAATGCGGTGCCGGTCCGACCGAAACAGCCGGTTTTGATCGGTGATGATCCCTATCACACCGAGATCCCCAGCTTTGCCGCGACTTCCGCCGAAGCCGGATTCGTCCGCCGCCGCACCAATGTGTTGGATAGCCTTGATCTCGACGCCATCGAGGAAGGCATCCCGTTGAAGCGCCCGCCGCGGCTGAAAATCAAGGACGAGTGAGCGCTCGCCGGATGGGATGGGGAGGAAAATTCCACCGCATCTGGAATTTAGCCTTGCGCATAGAAATTAGCTTTGGCTAATTTTCTGCGAACTCCACCATGAACCACATCCCACCGGATCCCGATACCGCTTGGAGAAAAGCGGCTGGCGAACTCTCGCTGCCCGAGGTCCACCGCAGCATCATGGTTCCCGGAAACGGTTCATTTTTCCGCAAGCTCATGGCCTTCAGCGGCCCGGGATTCCTCGTCGCGGTCGGCTACATGGACCCTGGAAATTGGGCTACCGATCTAGCAGGTGGTGCGAAATTCGGTTACACGCTGCTTTCCGTTATCTTGATTTCTAACATAATGGCGATCCTGCTCCAGCATCTCTGCGTGAAGCTCGGAGTCGTCACCGGGCGCGATCTCGCGCAAGCCTGCCGCGATCATTATAACAAACCGACGGTCTGGTTCCTATGGGTGATTTGCGAGGTCGCCATTGCCGCCTGCGATCTAGCAGAAGTCGTCGGCTCGGCCATCGGTTTGCAGTTGTTGTTCGGCATCCCGATCGTCTGGGGCTGCGTCATCACCTGTCTCGATGTCCTCGTCGTGCTCTATCTGCAAAACAAAGGATTCCGCTACATTGAGGCCATCGTCGTCACGCTCATCCTGACCATCGGCGCTTGCTTCGCCGCTGAGTTGTTTTTTGCAAAACCCAGCTTGGCCGGAGTTATGCTCGGCTTGGTACCCTCTGCTGAAATCCTGAAAAACAAGGACATGCTGTTAATCAGCATCGGCATCCTTGGTGCTACCGTCATGCCGCATAATCTCTATCTGCACTCATCGATCGTCCAGACGCGTAACTTCGAACGCACGCCCGCAGGCAAGCGCGAGGCGATCAAGTTCGCCACCATCGACTCCACTGCCGCGCTCATGTTCGCGCTCTTCATCAACGGTGCCATCCTCATCCTTGCCGCCGCGACATTCCATGGGTCGGGAAATCATGAGGTCGCTAAAATCCAGGACGCCTATCGACTTCTCAGCCCGACGCTCGGAGTCGGCATTGCCAGCACTTTATTCGCCGTCGCCCTACTCGCCTCTGGACAAAACTCGACACTAACAGGAACCCTCGCTGGACAAATTGTGATGGAGGGTTTCCTGAATTTCCGCATCCGCCCATGGCTACGGCGGCTCATCACGCGCGGCATCGCGATCGTTCCCGCAGTCGTCATCATCGGCCTCTACGGCGAAAGCAAGACGACGGAGTTGCTGGTTGCCAGCCAGGTGGTCCTTAGTATGCAGCTCGGATTCGCCGTCTGGCCGCTGATGCGCTTCACCGGCGAGAAGGCCAAGATGGGCGAGTTCGTCAACCCGTTCTGGATTAAAATCCTTGGCTGGACGACCGCCACCATCATCATCGTCCTCAATCTGAAATTGCTGTTCGACACCTTCGCTCCCGACCCGCTCCGCGAAGCTTTCTAAAACACTCTCGGCCTGCCACACTGATTCATCGCCATGTATCACAAAATCCTCATTCCCGTCGAAAACAGCGTGGCCGACCAAACCATCCTCGACCACGTCAAACCGCTAGCCCGCATGACCGGAGCCAGCCTTTTGCTCATGCACGTCGCCGATGGCTGGGCCGCACGGAATTTCCGGGGACTCAACCTCGTCGAGAGCGAGGAAATGAAGGAGGACCGCGCCTACTTGGAAATGCGTGTCGCCGAGTTACGGGCGGAGGGCTTTACAGTCGAATATCTGTTAGCACTCGGTGAACCCTCGGATGAAATCATCAAGGTCGCCAGCGAGCACGGGGTCGATCTCATCGCCATGTCCACTCATGGCCACCGCTTCATCAGCGACCTCCTCTACGGCAGCACCGTCTCCAAGGTCCGCCACACCGTGGAGATCCCGGTGCTGTTATTGAAGGTGAAACGGTGAACGTCAGAGAGGACGAAATAAACCAGCCAAACTCTACAAAAGGTCCGTAAATTCGTCCCTCTCAGGCCGATCCTATACTTCGGATCCGCAATAGGGAATTTTATGCGATACTCCGGTTTTATTCCTCATCACCATTTAAGCACCCAAGTCCGCTTATAAGTTCCCAGACCGTTGCATTGCGGGCAGACTGCATAATTTTGTAACGCCCCCAATTTCCCTTCACCGCCGCACTTATCGCATTTTTGGCTAAGGATTACATCGTAGGTTTTTCCCTCCTTGAGGCGTTCCATAAATTCTTCCTGTGTCGGACCTTTCGGTATTTCTTCGGGATTGGATTCCCGGTAGAGTTCTAATTTTTTTGCAACGCCCGTTGCAGTGTTTCCTTGCCATATGCCATCCCTCTTCACCCTTACCTTCACGAAGGCTTTTTCCAATAGATCGCCCGCGAGCAACTGCATCACCACGTCTTTGTCAGAGTTCACCCATACCCGATAGAGCGTCGTGTCCGCCCGCTTACCGATGACTTGCTCGATAATGCCGGCCATCTCCTCCGTGGCCGGATCTAACTGCTGCAATGTATTCCAGAGTAGCATAAATTGGGGGTGGCCTTCCTTGGTTGCCGCTTCTTTCGAGACGACGAAAACCCTCTTCGCCGGCGGTTCGGGTTTCTGCGCGCCGGGTCTCGCCAGTGTGTCTTGAGCCTTGCAGACAGCACAGGCTAACAGCAGGAAAGTGATCGTTTTCATGGTTTCTTACTTCTCAGTAATTTCAGCAACAGATTTTAACCGGCGTGCCAAGCATTCAAGCATATTTTCCATCCGCTCCAAACCGGACATAGAAGCTCGGGTTGGTTTGTAAAATCTTCGTCTTCTCCAAGTGTGTTCTTGTGCCGGAGGGCGAACCGTTCATTTTCACTCCATGCGTACCTTGAATTGTTCGATCTGTCATCGTCGTGATTTCCTCCGCACCGCCCTCGTTGGCTCCGCAGTGCTGTTCACCGTTCCGGGGGCTTTTGCCGAGGCTCTCATGCCCACCGTCAAACAAACCGAGGGGCCGTTCTACCCGGACCACCTGCCGCTCGATACGGACAACGATCTGCTCATTGTGAACTCCTCCATCACCCCGGCGATTGGTGAAATCACCCATCTCACCGGAGTGGTGATGGATTTGAATGGGCAGCCGGTTCGCAATGCGCTGGTCGAGATCTGGTCAGCCGACAACACTGGCATTTATCTCCACAGCCGGGCGGATCATCCAGAACAACGAGACAAGAATTTCCAGAGCTACGGACGCTTTCTAACGGGAGCGAAAGGCGAATATTACTTCCGCACGATCAAGCCCGGCAAATATCCGGGACGCACTCGCCACATCCACTTCGCCATTTCTTTGAATGGTAAACGAGTCCTCACTACCCAGTGCTACCCGCAAGGCGAAGCCGATCAAGCGACGGACATCGTCATCAAGAACATCAAGGACCCGTTGGCGCTGAAAACCGTCATCGTGCCATTCAGCCCGCTCGAAGGTTCAAAGATCGGCGAGCTGGCCGCACGATTCGATATCGTACTCGGCCTCACGCATGACGAGGGTGGCCACTGACGTCATGACGGAGAGAGTGGCCTTGAATCATCATACTCCATGGGAATGATCGGCCATCACCTTGTGTGCAGTCGCAGAAAATGCCGATAAGTTGTTGCAGTGCGTGGCGGGTCGAGGGATGCGGCTGACGGGTCAGGAAACCTGAAACAATCTTGCCAAAAAATCCGTTACAAGGAAGCTTTCGCCAAAACCTATGAAATCCATCGTTTTATGTAGCGTCTTAGCCGTCGCCCGGATTCAGGCCGCGACATTCCTTATCGAAGCCGAGCAATTTTCCGCCCCCGGTGGCTGGCAGGTGGACACGCAGTTCATCGAGTCCGTAGGTTCGCCCTATCTCATCGCCCACGGTCTTGGCAAGCCGGTGGCTGATGCCAACACGATGGTGCAAGTGCCGGAAGACGGCGACTATCGCATCTGGGTGCGGACGATCGACTGGAGTGCGCGTCTCAAACGGCCGGGCGGAGCAGGAAGGTTCTCAATTTCAGTAAACGGGGAGAAGCTCGGCGATGAACTCGGGACAGGTAAGGCGGAATGGAATTGGTCACTCGCCGGAACGCGGACTTTGAAAAAGGGCGGCACGTCGATAGCACTCAATGATCTAACTGGATTCGATGGCCGGGCGGACACGGTCCTTTTTTCCTCAGACAAGGATTTCACGCCGCCGGAGAAAACAGGGTTCCAGGATCGCTTGAAGTGGAACATCCCGGGTGTCTCTAGCGAAATTGAGACGACAAAGAGTTACGATCTGGTCGTCGTGGGTGGCGGTTATGGAGGACTGGGTGCCGCCATTTCCGCCGCGAGAATGGGCGCGAAGGTCGCGTTGATTCAGGACCGCGAAGTTCTCGGTGGCAACGGTTCCTCTGAAGTCCGCGTATGGGCCATGGGCAACATGCCGCCCAGCGAATATCTGTTAGCAGACATCATCAAGGAGATTCAAGACAATGCCAAAACCTCGCCAGCACCTGCCGCAGAGTTCGTGGATGACAAGAAGGAAAAAGTCGTCCGAGCCGAGGATAACATCACGCTCTACCTCGGAAACCGCGCCTACGGACTCGCAATGGACGGCGGAAAAATTGCGGCAATCAACGTCCTCGAAGTGAAGACCGGCAAGCTCCGCAAGATTCCGGGTACCTTGTTCGCGGACTGCACCGGCCACGGTTTCATCGGCCAATGGGC
The DNA here is from genome assembly GCA_025354565.1 of Akkermansiaceae bacterium. Lineage (GTDB taxonomy): Bacteria > Verrucomicrobiota > Verrucomicrobiia > Verrucomicrobiales > Akkermansiaceae > Luteolibacter. The sequence continues at coordinate 35,854 of JANXMQ010000090.1, read as the reverse complement.
GGGCGCTGATCTCACCATGAATCTCGATGCCGTGCGCATGGGCATGAGCAACATGTGGAGCTGGGAAAGCACCGGCAAGCCCACGACATTTCCGGAAAAGGACTGGATGTTGAAATTCGGGGAAAACGATTTTCCCTATCCGCGCAAGGGGCTTGCCGAGTGGTTCTGGGAGAGCGGTTTCAAAAGCCACCCCATCGCCGAACTGGAGACCACCCGCGATTACAACTTTCTCGCGAATTTCAGTGCGTGGAATGCAATGAAAAACCACGCCGTATTTGCCGCCCGGGATCCCAAGGGCCATTCCGATGCCGCGCTTAACTGGATGGCCTACATCGGTGGCACCCGCGAAACCCAACAGCTTCTTGGGGAGGTCATTCTCCAGGGTGAGGAAATCGTCAAGGGCAAGGAATTCAACGACGCACTCGTCCTCACCACTTGGACCATCGACCTCCATGTGCCCGAGGCTAAATATGTCAACGCTCTACCAGAACACCCATTCATTTCAAAAGCCATCCACCGCGCCGCCGTGGACAAGAAGGTCGGTTATCCCATCCCCTACCGCTGCTTTTACTCGCGGAACATCCCTAACTTATTCATGGCCGGCCGCAACATCAGCGTGAACCGCGATGCGCTCGGCACCATCCGCGTAATGAAAACCATCGGCATGATGGGCGTCGCCGTAGGACGTGCCGCCGCGCTCTGCGTGGCTGAGAACTGCCTGCCGAAGGATGTTTATCACGAGCATCTCGACGCTGCGAAAAACCTCTGGCGTCAACCGGGCGACAAACGTTTCAATAGCCCCGATGAGCTGCGCGAATTCATTAAAAAATCGCCCGGCGGCAAGTGATTCCAAACGCCGCGTAAAACGGTGGACGCTCGGAATCTATCGGGTGGCGATGATCGTTGCCGCGATGGGGTCCCTGTTTCTCGGAAGGAAAAATGCCCCCAGCGTCTCACCGGAACTCCTGCTCGCGGAATCGAAGACAGCTCTACCTCAAGCCACGAACATCGGCGAACCGAAGGACGGTTTTTTTCCTGTTTCAGACATCGCCGGAAATTTGCTGGCATGGGCCACGACGACTTACCCGCAGGCAGAAACGATCCAGGGCTACTCCGGTCCATCGGAACTTTTCGTCCTACTCAAGCCGGATCGAAAGGTGCTCGCCGTGCACTTCCTCAACTCCTCGGACACCTCAGGCCACGTCGCCGAGGTGCGGGAAAATGCCGCGTTCTGGCACCAATGGGACGACAAAACGGAATCCGAACTCGGCAGGCTTCACCAACCGCTCGTGGTCAGCGGTGCGTCCCTCACCAGCGATGCGATGGCCCGTGGCGTTGCTGCTAGATTTGGCGCGACAGGCCTCGACGAGTGGTTCCCCGCTCAGATTGACCTCACCGATATGAAGCATTGGTATCCCGCGGCGGAAGCGGTCGTTCAAGGCGAAGCGCAAGGTGTATTCCATGTCCAAAGCGGCGGAAAATCGATCGGCACCGTCCTCCGCAGCAGTCGTATGGGAATGGTGACGCGCGGCTTCAATGGCCCATCAGACGTGCTGGTCGCTCTATCAGGCGATGGTAAAACGATCTTGGGAATCGCGATGTCGGCAAGTCGCGACAACGAGCCGTATGTGGGGTATGTGCGGGACGAAATCCGCTACGCTGATGGATTCGCAGGCAAACCGGTCGATCTCGTGATCAATCCAGAAGAGCCGCCCTTGATCGTCAGCGGGGCAAGCGAGACCGCCTATGCGGTGAACCTGACGGTTAGAGATATGCTCAAATCCTATTTGCGACCCAAGCCACCCCATGTCATCCCGTGGAAGTCCGGCCTCGCCTTTGCGTGGATCTTGCTCGGACTAATTTCTGCTTTCTACAAGCGGGCCTCGAAACCAAAATGGCGGCTGGCCTTCGCGGTCGTTTCCGTGGCCGCCGGTCTCTCCCTCGGTTGGATGATCAGCCAGGACCAATTGATCGGCTGGGGCAGGCACGGACTTTCGAAGGAGTTGGCGCTGCCACTCCTCGCGCTAACCGCCGTGGCGCTGTTAGTTCCGGCGTTCACGGGGAAAAATGTTTACTGCAGCCGCCTCTGTCCTCACGGCGCGGCGCAAAGCCTGTTAGGAAGTGCGTTGAAACGCCGTTTCTCACTCCACGGAAAAGTCCACCGCGCTTTCCAAAAACTCCCGTGGCTGACGCTTGCCGCGATCTGGATCCTCGCCTTTCTCGGCGCCGGGCTGCCCTTCGCGCAAGCTGAGCCGTTCGAGATCTGGTCCAGCGGATTCCACACTATCCTTCCCGCCGCGATTCTAACAATAGGTCTTATCGCCGCCGTGTTTTTACCACAAGCCTATTGCCACTATGGTTGCCCAACCGGAGCCTTGATGAAATTTCTCACCCACTCGCCCTCGGCATGGACACATCGTGACACCGTGGCCGGCATCCTCGTCTTGGCGGCATTCCTCAAGAATCTGTTATGAAATTCATCTCCATTCTAACACTCAGCTTTCTCATGGCGTTAGTCAGCTCATGCACGCGTAAGGCCGGGCCGCAGACCCTCACCGGCCAGGCGATGGGAAGTACTTGGAAACTCGTCTGGCGCGGCAAGAAAGTGGATGGGTTAGAAAACCAAGTTTCCGCTGTCCTTGAGAAATGGGAAGCTGTCCTCAGTCAATGGCGCGGGAATTCCGATCTCACCCGATACAACCACGGCCAGGCCGCCACGCCGGAACTCCAACGCGTCCTCGACCTCGCAGAGGAAGTCCACATCGCCAGCCATGGTGCCTTCGACCATCACCTGCTAAAGGAAACTGGCGACGCCGGCTTCGGCCCGGGAGGCAGCGGCACAGATCTATCCGCCATTGGCAAGGGCTTTGCGGTCGATCGTGTCGGCGAACGTCTTCGCGAACTCGGCGTCACGGATTTCGTCTTCGCACTCGCCGGAGAAGTCCTCACGGGCGATGAGGAATGGGAAGTGGGCATCGAGAAACCCGATCCGGCGCTCCGAGTGATTGCACGGACTGTGAAGCTCAAACACCAAGCCCTTTCCACTAGCGGAAACTACCGCCAATTCAAGCCGGTCCCCGGTGGACTCGCTTGCCACATCATTGATCCTCAGACGAAAAAGCCCATCATCCGCCCCGCGTGCTCTGTTAGTGTCATCGCCGCCGACAGCACCACCGCCGATGCCTGGGCCACCGCGCTCTTCGTTCTCGGCAAAGAGGCTCCCGTCCCGCCCGGCCTGCAAGTGAGCTGGACGGATGCTGAATGAGGGCCGCGATTAAGGGTTGTCAGGGTATGCGGAAATCATTCACGTTGGACTCATGGCAAATGATATTTTCTCCGAGTCTTCAAGTACCGGTTGGTTTGGCCGGATCGGTGAGTCCATCAAGGGGGTCCTGTTCGGGCTGCTGCTGATTGTGGTTTCATTTCCCGTGCTGTTCCTCAACGAGGGACGTGCGGTGAAAACGGCGAGAACCTTGGACGAGGGGGGGAAGACAGTGATCGCCGTTTCCACGGATAAACCGGAATCAAAGAATGAGGGGAAGCTTGTTTATTTCACCGGTAAAGCGGAGGCCAAGGAGACGCTAACAGACCCGGATTTCGGGGTGAGCGCGCAGTCGCTGAAACTGCGGCGCAAAGTGCAATTCTATCAGTGGGAGGAAACCAAAAACACCGAAACGCGAAAGAAGCTCGGCGGAGGCGAGGAAAAGGTGACGACCTATGAGTATGTGAAAAAATGGGACGAAAAGCCAGTGGATTCGTCAGGATTCAAGCACCCGCAGGGCCATGAGAATCCACAACCGGTGGTGAGCGGCAAGGATTGGGTGGCGCTGCCGATCACGGTGGGAGGATTCACGCTATCTAACACACTGGTGGGGCGGATCGAGAATTTCACGGAGTTCTCCGCCCCTGCGGGAAATGCACCGCAGGAGAAGTTCGGTGGCAAATCGGTGCGCCGCGAGGGTGCGGGTTTTTACCTCGGGAACTCCGAGCCTGGCACGCCGGAGGTGGGCGATTTGCGCGTGAGTCATCTGGTGGCGCTACCGGGGGAGGTGAGCGTCATCGCGGCACAAGCGGGTAACGGGCTGAAGGCGTTCATCGCAAAAGCGGGGGGCAGCATCGAGATGCTGCAAACCGGGACGCAGAGCGCGGAGGCGATGTTCGCCACGGCGAAGAAGAACAACACGATCCTGACATGGGCACTGCGCTTGCTCGGTGTGGTACTGATGTTTGTGGGCTTCACGCTGCTTTTCCGCCCGCTCTCGGTGATGGCCGATTTGCTACCCATTGCAGGTGACATTGTGGGATTTGGCACCGGATTGGTCGCGCTGTTATTGGCGCTGCCGATCTCGCTGATTGTCATCGCTGTGGCGTGGATTGCCTACCGACCCATGATCGGCATCCCGCTGGTCGTGCTGGCGGTGGCGGGCTTTGTTTATCTGATCCGCAAGCTTGCAACCCAGCGGAAGCAACAGATCGGAACTGCCGCGGCCTGATATTTCAGGCTGTTGGATGCTTGAATCTTGCAACGAAGCCGTGCTCCAATGGTGCGACGAGATGTCATTTCCATGTTGGGACAAACTCACTCCTCGCCCTCGTAGTAATCCACATCCTCCACCGTTACCACGCGGTATTCGGGACGGAGGTAGCGCTTGCCGGTTTTTGGGTAGGTCGCGACTTCAGCGGGGTGATGGTCAGCGATCACATAATATGGTAGTGGCTCGGTGCCATTGTTCTCAATCTGAGCAGCGATACTCCACGGGGACATCGACGAGGTTTATTTTTTGCACGGCCAACCATTCCAATTTCCCGCCACAGGAAAAGTCGAAAATGGATTTCAGAGAATCTTCCAAGAAGCCAAAACAATCATTCCAAGTGTATCCATTTTTACACTTCAAGTTGCGCAGCGGTGGCAAACGTGCTAGTCATAAAAGCTCGACATCGTGAATAATCAATCCGCGATGGGCGATCCAACCAAACCAATCGAATCCCTATGAAAACCATCATCACCAGCATCCTGTCCGTGGCTCTCTCAGCCTTTGTTCTCAGCTCAAATGCTCCAGCAGCAGACGAGGCTGCCGCTAAGCCAGTCACTTTGAATGGCACTGCCACGTGCCCGAAGTGCGATTTGGGGACTGAAAAGGAATGCGGCAACGTGCTTCAAGTCAAAGAAGGCGAAAAGACTGTCACCTACCAACTCGCCGGAATGGTTGATAAGACCTGGCATAAGAAAATCTGCAAGGGACCAAAAGAAGTGAAGGCCACCGGCACCGTGACCGAAAAAGACGGCAAAAAGGTCTTGGATGTCACCGCCATCGAAATGGTCGAGAAAGCGGTGAAATAGTTACCTAACTGCCAAGGACCTGGAGGCTTGAAAGGTGAAGCCATTTCAAGATTTCGGCCTCGGTCGATAGCATCTGTTTTTCCGGTACAAGAGTGGGGCGCACTAAACCGCGTCCCGCTCATTCTGTAATGAGCATCCCTCAACGCAGCCAATTCCACCAGCAGCGTCGGCAATCCACATGTGTTAAGGCTTAGTAACCTTGAGGCGGCCGAAGAGAATGGGGTTGCCTGCCCTAGGGATGGTTACGGTCACGAGGTCGATGCCAGCGCTTGGCGTATTCGCCGTGATGGTCACGCTGCCGGAGCTTGTGGCCGGAATCGCAATGTCGGTCCACCCGGAAAGGTCGGTACCGTATTGGAAGACTTGGGTGGTGTCGTCCTTGGATTCGTAACGGCGGTTGAAGGTGAAGATGTAGTTGCTGGTGGTGAGCGACACCGTGGGCAGGATGGACAGGGAGGAGCTGAGCGGATTGCCGTTGAGAACGTATTCCAAAAGGTTGAAGATGCCGTCGTTGTCAGGGTCCTGGAGAGTGCCGTTGTTGGCACCGGTGAGGCCCTTGACGACGGCCCATGTGTCGTAAGTGCCTTCCTGCAGGAGGATCAGCTTGTTGATCGTATCCACGACGACGTAGTAACCGGCGGGGATGGTGGGACTGATCGCGCCAAAGGTGCTGCCCGTGAGGGTGCCGGTGTAGCTGGCGATGGTGTAGCTGGGGGCGGTCGGGACACCGGAGACGGTTAGGGTGGCGGTGGAAATGTTGAGATTTCCGACGACGGCGAGTTTGTCCGAGTTCACACCACTGACATCACAGGCGTAGGTACCGAAGATCGTTAGACCGCCGCTGAAGCTCAGGATTCCGATACCGCCACTACCGGGGGCGACTGAATTTCCCGCAGGAACAGTGACGGCTTGGGTAATGGTGCCGGTGCCGCTGAGTAAGCCGCCCGTGCTGCTGAAGGTGACGGCGGGCGAGAGGGCTGTGGTGGAGTTATATCTGAATTCCGCGGCACCGATCGAGATGCCGTTGGAGTTGTTGAGCGTGCCAGTGGAGCTGACAGTGAGACTACCGTTGCTCAACGTGGTGGAGCCAGTGTAGCTGTTAGTTCCGGAAAGGGTAAGGTTGCCGGCATTGATGACACTGATGTTGAACGCAGTGGCAGTGCCGTTGGAAATGATGCCGGTCAGCGCGGTCATGCCCGTGCCGGAAATGGCTAGAGTTTTCACGCCAGCCGTGCCACCCGTGCCTGGGGTGATCGCGCCGCCGATGGTGAGCGCGGTGCCTGCCAGCCCGCTGTTGTTAGTGAGGGTGATCGTGTCCGTGGCCGCGCTATTACCAAAAGTCACCGCGCCATTGCCGAGGTTTAGGGCGCTGGTCCCAGTGAACACGATACTGCTTCCGGTGTTCCACGTCTGCACGTTGTTCGTCGTGGCGCTGAGATCAACGGTTCCGGCGCTGGTGTTGTTGAGGGTGCCGCTGGAAAGCGTGAGTCTGCCGGTGCCAAGGGCGGAGTTACCGGCTGCGATACCTTGCGAGTTGATGTTGAGGGTGCCGCTGGTGAGGAGGGTGCCACCAGAGTAAGTGTTATTACCCGCCAGTGTTAGAGGACCCGCGCCGGCCTTGGTTAAAACCAATCCAGCGCTCGACTCACTCACCGCGCCGCTCACGACCAAGGGATTCGTGGAATTATTGGTCCACGTCTGGCTGAGGGCGAGATTCACATTGGTGGTGATGGTGTCAGTCCCCGCGCCCGCAACTACGAAGATTCCATTGCCTGCGACGTTGCCGTTGAGGGCGGCGGCATTGAGGGTCAGGGTGTTTGTGCCGGTGCCGGAGGCGATGGTCGAGCCGGCGGTGTTGCTGGTGCCCGTGCCGGAAAACGTCAGGCTGTTGATCGTGAAATTCTGATTCAGCGTGGTGCTCAGGTTTGCTGCGGTATTCGCCGTGAAGGTCACGTTCGTATTGAAGTCTGGCAGGGCATAGGCATTGGAGGTGCCGAGAGCGACCCCAGAGAAATTCGTTTTGAAGGTGGTGCCGTCTTGGAAGGCCCAACTGCTGCTCTCGCTGCCAATCCAGAAACCACCGAGCAGTGTCGGCACAAGACCCGCCGCCACCGTCAGCACTTCCTGGGTGCCGCTCCCCGCCACCGTGAAGTGATAAAACGTCCCGCCGGATGAGGCGTTCGGGTTGCTGATGACATAGTTCGCGGTGCCAAGGCCGCTGGTGCCGCCCGTGATGATATTGTAGGTGGCACCCAAGAACAGCGAGGTCGCGGTGGCGGTGTTCACCGAAATGATGTTGCTGCCACTCGCCACGACCGGGGCCGATGTGCTGTTGAGGACGAGTGTGTCTGATGGGGAAAGCACCGCCCCCGTCGATGTGCCGATGTCAAACATCAGGGTGCCGCCCGCGAGGGTCAGCATCGTGCCGGCGGCCGTTGCCCCACGGCTGACCGTGAAGTTACCCACTGTGCCGTCCTGGAGATTCAAGGTGGAGCCATAGTTGAGTGTCAGCGTGGCACCCGCTGCGGACGTGGCAGTATTCCCCGCAGAGCGACCGGCGACAACTGACAAGGTGGCGGTGGAACCGACGGTGATCGCGGTATTCCCGAGTGAGCCGCCAGTGCCTAAGGTCAGCGTCCCGCCGGATAGGGTGGTCGTGCCGGTATAGCTGCTTGCGCCGGTGAAGGTCTGGTTATTGCTGCCGACTTTGATCAGGCTGCCGGTGTTGCTTAGGATACCCGAGTAGGTGGGATTCAAAGTGTTTGAGCTGGCACTGTTGAGGCTGTTACTGTTGCCGATGGTGAGGGCGACTGCAGCGGGCGTTGTGTTAAGGAGGACCACACCCGGCGCACCGGCGAGGCCACCAAGCGAGGCGGCAGTGAGTGAGCCAAACGAGAAGGAGCTGCTGACTAAGTTGAGCACGCTGTTTTGCAACGCGTTCGTGTTGGTCAACTGGGTGAACCCGGCACCAGACGCAAGTGTCGTGTCTCCGGTGAAAGTCGAATTCGCGCCGCTGATCGTGATCGGGTGGCTCAGCGTCGGAGCTGTGGAGCTGATGCTAAGCCCGGTGACGTTCGAACCCAGACCGGTGAGGTTCAAGGTCGCGCCCGAGCCGGCCACGCCACCACCTGATACCGTCACCGTGCCGAGGTTGTTCAAAACACCGACGGCGGGAGTCGAGAATGGATTCGCGGAAACGCTGACCGTTACATTGCCAGTGCCGCTTACCGCACCAAAACCGCCGCCGTTGTTCGCAGTAACGATATCCAGCTTTAAATTCGTTCGATAAGTGGTGCCATTGCCGGCCAACGTGATCGCCCCGGCCTGCATGCTGGGATTGTTGCCGACACTGATGACGTTGTTATACACGCTGGAACTAGAGCTTTTTCCCACCACATTGATCGGATTATTCAGGTTCACCGAACTCGTGGTGACGGCGATGGTGGACGTGAGGTCGGTGAGGTTTGCCGCATTGCCAAGGGTGATCGTCGGTCCGGTATTCACGCTGCCTGTGCCGCCGAGCGTCTGGTTATTCGAGCTGGACGCGCTGATGTTCAAGGTGCCATTTTGCACGGTCACGGTATTGCTGTTAGAAAAACCAGTGTTGTTATTTTTTATCGTCAGCGCGCCGCCATTGACGAGCAAATTACCCGTGTTCGGCACGCTGCCCGCCGTGGTGAATTGCAGCTCGCCGCCCGTCACGGTGGTGCCGCCAGTGTAGGCGTTAGCACCCGACAAAAGCAGGATCCCGTTTACTCCTGCTTTGATCAGTTTATTGGCGGTGGTGCCGTTGGAGATGACGCCGGGAATGGTGAGGGAATTGTTGCTCACGGTCACGGTGCGGGAGGTTCCCGCTGCCGTTCCGAGCGAGACGGCACCGGTGCCGAAGGTCAGCGTCGTCGAACCGGTGTAGGTGAAATCACCGTTCCACGTCTGAAGATAATTTCCCATCGTCGACACGCTAGAGTCGAACGCGCCACCATTGATCGTGAAGGTCCCCGCTGTCGTGCCAAGCGCCGTGGCATTGCCAAATTTCAGGGTGCCAGCGGTGAGCGTCACACCACCGGTGAAGATGTTAGCGCCTGACAGAATCAGCGTTCCGGTGCCAGCTTTGATGAGGCTATTGGCCGTAGTGCCGTTAGAGATTATCCCCCCGATCGTGAGCGTGTTCGCGCTTACGGTCACGGCACGAGAGGTTCCGGCCAGTGTGCCGAGAGAAACCGCGCCATTCCCCAAGTTCAGTGTATTGGATCCCGTAAAAATGAAATCTGCATTCCAAGTCTGGGGGTTGTTGTTTGCAATCGTCAGGCTCGCGACGTTCGAGTCGAGCGCTCCGCCATTGATTGTGAAGGTTCCTGCCGAGGTGCCGAGAGCCGTGGTGCTGCCGAGCTTGAGCGTGCCGTCGGTGAGCGTCACGCCGCCCGTGAAGGTGTTCGCGCCTGAAAGAACCAGAGTTCCGGTGCCTGCTTTGATTAGACTATTGGCGGTGGTGCCGTTGGAGATGACGCCGGGAATGGTGAGGGAATTGTTGCTCACGGTCACGCTGCGGGAGGTTCCTGCTGCCGTTCCAAGCGAGATGGTCCCGGTGCCGAAGGTCAGGTTGCTCGATCCAGTGAAGGTGAAATCGCCATTCCAAATCTGTGGGTTATTGCCGAAAGTAACCGATCCTGTAGCCGTGTCAAACGTGCCACCGTTGATCGTGAGGGTTCCTGCCGAGGTGCCGATCGCGGTGTTGTTGCCGAATTTGAGGGTGCCGCCAGTCAGCGTCACGCCGCCGGTGAAGGTGTTAGCGCCTGATAGAACCAGCGTTCCGGCACCTGCTTTGATCAGACTGTTAGCCGTAGTACCGTTAGAAATTATCCCCCCGATCGTGAGCGTGTTGGCTGATACGGTCACGGAACGGGAAGTTCCGGCAAGCGTGCCGAGGGAAACCGCGCCAGTCCCCAAGTTCAGTGCATTGGATCCTGTGAAACCGAAATCCGCATTCCACGTCTCGGGATTGTTGTTTGCAATCGTCAGGCTCGCGACGCTTGAATCGAGCAAGCCACCATTGATCGTGAGGGTTCCTGCAACGGTGCCGAGAGCCGTGGTGCTGCCGAGCTTGAGCGTGCCGTCCGAGAGTGTGACTCCGCCGCTAAACGTGTTCGCGCCACTCAGAATCCAAACCCCGGTCCCCGACTTCGCAATCGCGAATAGTCCGCTACCGCCGTTTGTGATGGCTCCGGTGATGGCGCTGGCGCTGCTGCTAGAACCGTTTGTGCCGTTGAGCGTCAGGGTCGTGCTCGTCGAGGTGGAGACGCCCGTCACGGTGCCAAGGCTCATGATACTCCCGTTGATAGAGGCACCAGAGGTGAAAGTGGCGGCACCGACGGTGCCCTGAATCACAATCGGGGCACTGAAGGTATCCGTGTGGGCTGCGCCGCTGCCGCTGGACTGGATAAGGCCCCCGTTGGTGATGAGTAGATTGCCGGTGATCAGGGTGTAACCGAATGAATTTCCTGAAAAATTGATCCCAAGGAGGTTGCGGTTGGTGGTGTCCACGGTGACCGTACACGGCGCAAGGATGGCCGAGCCGAAAGTCGCCGTGTCGGTATTGGTGGTGCCAGAGGTCGCGCCGGGTGCGGCAGCGGGTAGCCATTTGCTGGTTACGGACCAATTTCCGCTAGCGTTCACATTCCAAGTGGCATCCGCCGCGAAAGCTGGCAGGCATGACAGGAACACAGAGGTGGAACCCGCGAGGGCGAGGAACTTACGATAGGATGGTAAGGGTTTCATGGTGCTTGATCCTTGGAAATGGGGAAACGCCTCGAAAAGACGGCTCCGGTTAATTTAAAAATAAGGCCCGACATTGAACAGGCGGGATATGGGTATGAGGGATTCACCGTCTAATTACACGGGATTTATGCGATTTTCCAGTGAAAATTCCAGAAATTTCCCCGTCCCGTTCGTGCTCACTCCGACGCTTGTAGCCAGTCCCCTAACGGTTTGGCGACCGTCAGGGATGCCGTCGTCCCGATGCGGGTCCGCGCTAGGAGACACTCCATCTCATTTCAATTGGGATTTTTCACCGCCGTGCCGGATTGATCTTCCCCCGGCGAGCCAATTCCGATAGTGAATCGGCCATGGAAGAAGTTCCGCAAATCCCCCGGCCCGTGCCGGAAGTGCCACGGAAGGCTTTATGGATCTCACTCGCCGTGCCACCGGCGGCTACTTTGTTAGGAAATCTGATCGTCGCTGGCTGCGAGCCCCGGAATAACTATGGCACGACCTTTCTGTGGGTTCCGATCGTGGTCTTTTTCGTCATCTTTGGATTTCTCTTTATGTTCAAGAACGCCGTCGGCACGCGCTATCGGGGGCGCTCGGTGGTCTATCTGAATATCGCCTATTTCCTCGGGCAAATCATCGTCTGCATCGTCATGTGGGTGGGGTCCTGTATGTTGATTGCTAGTTAACGTGTCACTTTGTTTTTTCTGAGTTGGGCATATTTCCTCGGCCAAGTGGTCGTTTGTTGCACACTTTTTGCAAGCGCATGTGTCCTAGTCCTCCCGCATCATCCACCATGATCTTCCCCACTCTCAAAGAATCCCTGAAACACACCACCTCCCGCTGCCCGACCTGCCAAGCTGCGGTCCCAGCAGAAGTTTGGAAAACCACCGGTACACCCGCGAAGGTCTATCTCACTCGCACTTGCGCCGAGCATGGCGAGGCCACGGCCTGCATCGCCAGCGACGCCCGCTTCTACTGGCTGGCCAAGGGCGATCCCGCGAATTCCTGCGGGGCCGGGTGCGCTTGTTCCGCCGATACTAGCGGCATCAACGGCACTCTTGGCCGCAATGCCAACGCCACCGTGCCCGAGGTGGAAATCCTCTCCACCTGCCTCGCGCTCATCGAAATCGTGGATTCCTGCAACCTCGCCTGCCCCACCTGTTTCGCGGATTCGCCCATCGGCGCAGCCGGGGATCGCTTGAAATCCCACTCGCTGGAGTCTCTGCAAACTCGCATCCAGGGCGTCATCGACCGCAAGGGGAAAATCGAGATCCTCCAACTCTCCGGCGGCGAGCCGACCTTGCATCCGCAGTTTTTCAAACTGGTCGATTGGATTCACGCGCACCCGCAAATCGACTACTGCCTCGTCAACACCAACGCCGTGCGCATCGCCAAGGAAGACCCCTTCCTCGCCGAACTCGGCAAACGCGGGCGGCGCGGACATTTCCAGCTCTACCTCCAGTTCGACGGCCCGCAAGCCGCCGGCCACCACGAGCTGCGCGGCGGGGATTTCCGCGACATGCAACGACTCGCCATGGACCGCTGCGAGCGCGAGGGCATCCCCTTCACCCTCGCCATGACCGTCACTCCGGAAAATTTGCCCCACCTCTGGGACACCATCCTCACCGGCCTCAAGCACGAGGTCTGCCGTGGCGTTTCCTTCCAGCCGATGTTCCGCACCGGACGCGTCCACGAAGCCGACTCCGAGCGCCTCAACACCGCTGACATCATCCTCGGCACCGTCGAGCAATCCGCCGGAAAACTCCGCTACGAAGACTTCACCCCGCTTCCCTGCGGCGATCCCAACTGCGCCACCATCGGCTTCCTCCTCCGCACGCCCATCGGCACCCGCAGCATTTCTGAGTTCATCGACTTCGCCAGCCTCCAAGGTTTCCTGCGCGACAAGGTGAACTACGAACTCGCCGATCTCATCCAATGCGGCTGTGAAAACACCGAACTCGGAGAAATCCTCCAACGCTTTGAGATGAAGGAAAAGCACGCCTTCCGCCTCTTCATCAAGCCCTTCATGGACGCCTGGACCTGGGACCAAGACCGCATCGACCGCTGCTGCACCCACGTCATACGGCAAGACGGCTCGCTGGACTCGTTTTGCCGGTATTATGCGAATGGAGGTGGGAAATGAATGACTCGGACGACGTGACGCTTTTGCCGTCCTTCCGGTTGAGTGAAAACGTACCATCCGGGTGATGATAAATCGTGGGAGTTTTATCCTCCCCGGATGGCAATAGGATCATGACAAGCATCCACAGCATCAGACCGGCGAAGAAAATCCCCGCCACCTTCAGAGGCTTGGCCATGCACGATTTTGGTGGGCTATCAGTCATGCGGGGCGGAGCGGGAAAATATCCACATCGACCGGGGCGGCGGTGAGCAGAGACAGCGGGGCGGTGGCGGGTTCTGGGAAATCATTGAGGCGAAATGGCTCGGTGGACCAATGGGCGCAGTGGGCGGGAGAAAATTGATAGGGCGCATGGTGGACCCGCCCGGAAAAGATGGCACCGGTGGGATTGGTGGAAAAAAGCCGGTAACGCTCGAGGAGGAAAAATTCTAACGACCCAGGCGCGGCAAGCTGGGTGCTGGCGGGAATTTCGTAGTCGAAGCTGGCCGTGGGGACGGCAGATTTCCGGCGGCTGGTGTAGTGGATGTGATTGCCGGTCGCCACCCCGCGCATGGCGGCGTGCTGGTACGGCAAATGAAAAACGCGGCGGGCGATTTCCACGGCGATGGGTTGATTGCAATCGAGCGAGAAAAACCAGACGCCGGGATTGCCCTGGGCGTCGTGGACGTAGGTGCGGACGTTGAGTTCGAGAAACCAAGAGAGCCAAGGCACAGGCGGCAAGCCGCTGGGTCTAACACGATCCATGAAGAAAGGGACGATGCCGAGCCATGCCTGATTCTGATAGAGATCAACCTGCAAACCGAGCGGAAGGCGGTCGGCAATGAGCGCGGGATCGACCGGCCAATGCAAGAAAAGCAGACCCGCCCAACGCTGGCGCATGACCGGGCGACCGGTTGGTCGCTCGCGAGCGGCGAGACGTTGCGCAAGGGTGGGTGCCACGGGATTCTTCCTATCCGATGCCCGGGATTAGGCAATGGGCAATCCGCTGGTGGCACGGCAAAGTTCGTCATGCCAAGCCAGAATTGGCGGTGGATTCTCACCCGAGCCGTGCGGCTAACAGCTCGCGCTGGAAGATGAGTTCTTTCGGCAAATGGTCGTAGAGGTCGATGAAGAGTTCGCTCTGGCTGACCAGTTCGGCCTTCCACTCGTGGCGGTTGAAGGCCATGGCTTGGTCGTAGGTTTCCTTGGTGAAACCCGTTAGACCTTGGATGTTGAAGTCCTCAAAGGCGGGGGTCCAGCCGATCTGGGTTTCGTAGCCGGCGGCGGCCCCGTTGCAGCGTTTCACGATCCACTCGAGGACGCGCATGTTTTCGCCGTAGCCGGGCCAGAGGAATTTCCCGTCCTCGCCCTTGCGGAACCAGTTGACATGGAAAAAGCGTGGCAGGTTGGTGAGGTAGCGGCGCATTTCCAGCCAATGGCCGAAGTAGGCACCCATGTTGTAGCCGCAGAATGGCAGCATGGCCATGGGATCGCGGCGGACCTTGCCGATGGTGCCAGCGGCGGCGGCGGTCATTTCCGAACCCATGGTGGCCCCGACATAGACGCCGTGGCTCCAGTTGAATGCCTGATAGACGAGCGGCATGGTGGTCGGGCGGCGCCCACCGAAGATGATGCCGTCGATGGGGACGCCATCGGGATTCTGCCACTCGGGGTCGATGGTGGGACACTGGATGGCGGGCGCGGTGAAACGGGCATTCGCATGGGCGGAAGTGCGACCACAGCCGGGCGTCCAGTCCTGGCCGGTCCAGTCGATGAGATGGGCGGGCGCTTGAGGCGTCATGCCTTCCCACCAGACGTCGCCGTCGTCGGTTAGAGCGACGTTGGTGAAAATCGTGTTTTCCTTCATCGATTCCATAGCGATGGGATTGGTCTCGTAAGCCGTGCCGGGAGCGACGCCGAAGAAGCCGGTTTCCGGGTTGATCGCGTGGAGCTTGCCATCGGCATGAGGCCAGAGCCAGGCGATGTCATCGCCGACGATGGAGGTCTTCCAGCCAGCATCGAGGTAGGCCTTGGGCGGGATGAGCATGGCGAGGTTCGTTTTCCCACAGGCGGAGGGGAAGGCGGCGGTGAGGTAGGTTTTTTTACCATCGGGCGCATGGATGCCGACGATGAGCATGTGCTCGGCCATCCACTGGTGCTCGCGGGCGATGTTAGAGGCGATGCGCAGGGCGAGGCATTTTTTCCCTAACAAGGCATTCCCGCCGTAGCCCGAGCCGTAGGACATGATCTCACGGGTTTCCGGAAAATGGACGATGTATTTGTCGTCGTTGCAGGGCCAGGTGGCATCGGCCTGACTGGGTTCTAACGGCGCACCGACGGAGTGGAGGCTGGGGATGAACTGGCCATGGCCGTCGCGTTTTTTCGAGGTGTTGCCATTTGCTTCGTCTTCAAGCCGTTTGAGAACATGCGCGCCCATGTGGCACATGATCCGCATGTTGACGACGACATAGGGGCTATCAGAAATTTCCACGCCGATCTTGGCCAGCGGCGAGTCGAGCGGACCCATGCAAAACGGGATGACATACATCGTCCGGCCACGCATGGAGCCTTTGAATTTTTCTGTCATTTTCACGCGCATTTCTGCGGGGTCGGCCCAGTGGTTAGTGGGGCCGGCCTCGTCGGGGCGCTTCGAGCAGATGAAGGTGCGGTCCTCCACGCGGGCGACATCGGAGGGAGTGGAGCGGGCGAGGAAAGAGTTCGGGCGCTTGGCGGGATTGAGGCGGGTGAAAGTGCCTTTTTCCACCATCAGCGCGGTGAGGCGATCCCACTCAGCTTGGGAACCGTCGCACCACACGACGGCGTCGGGAGTGCAGAGGGCGGTCATTTGATCGACCCATTTTTGCAAGGTGGAGTGGGATGTAAGCGGCAGTTGATTCATGGCGGGACCATTGAACCAACCGTGTCCCACCTTTGCAACCCGATGCGGAGAATCGGGCAGATTATCTCAAGAAATGCACAGGTTGGGAAACTCCGCTCTGAGGTTAAGCTACTTCGGGGTGAGTTTGCCTGTCAGTTTCAGCGGCGAGCGTTCCCGAATCACGCCCGAAACCGTCGTATCCTCATAATTGGCAAGCTTGATTACCAGTTCGAGCACGCCGTCATCCATATCCTCCAGCGTGCAGGGCGTGACTTTGCCGGTATCAGTTTCACCCTTCCAAACGGCGGCACCCGGCGGGACGCTGGTGACGAAGACCTTGGCTCCGGCGGGCCGCCAGACGATGGTGGGAAGTCGGAGCGAATCGAGGCCGCGGAATTCCAGTTCCATTTCCGGGATTTTGCGGAACGCGTAGCGGGTGATTGAGATCTTGTGTTTGCCCCGCGTGAGGCCGCCAATGATGAGGTCCTTGGGTGTCCGGTCCGTGCCGTCGATGTTCACCACTGCCTCCATTGGCCAGTCGGCGGGCAGGCGGAGGGAGCAGATAGTGCCGTTAAGTGCTCGGCTTTGCACAGCGGCGATTTGCTTGGCTTCGGTCGTGAATGTCGGATCTTTGGCGATCTCGCCAAACGCATCGAGCGCGGCGGCGATGTCAGACTTTGCGATCTGGTTCGCAGCGGCCAAGGCACCTTCGAAAGCCTCGGTCTGGAGTTTTTTTAACATGCCGCGCTTGGTGGAAATCCGTTCCATCATCGCCAGGCAGCGGGGGTCTTCTGGCAGCAAGGCGAGGGCTTGGTGCGCAGCGACCTCGGCCTCATCGTCGTGATTGCCCACGATGAGTTGGTCCGCAGAGGTAAGCAAGGCGACGATCTGCTGCTCCTTTTCATCCAGCTTATTTTGTAAATTCACTCGCCAGAAGACGAGCCCGGCCGCTGCCACGGCGATGATCGCAAGCACGATCCAGAGCAGCTTCGGCGTGTCCTTCTGGCTGGGGATATAGATCTGCTGGGGCTTGACCTGAGTGGTTCGGGCACTTGGCGGACCTTGCCGTGGGATCTTCTGATGTGGGTTTGGGAACGAGGGCATGAGGTTTTAAGGTTTAAGAAACGAACGCACGGCAATCTGATGCTCTGAATACGAATCATTCCCCCGATCTGGGAAGCAGAAACCACCAAAGAGGCTTCAAAATCACTGTCGGCCTATGTGTTCGTGGATTTCGCCAAAGAAATTTAACTGAGAACGAAGCAATCCACGGTCTTCGGGTCGGCTCCTGCACGGAGAATTTTACGCCCCGCTCATTGCGGAAATGCCGGTCGCTCACGGATTCTGCAGCCCGACTACCAGATTATCAAACATCGCGTCACCCCCGATGCGGCCGCTCCGATCGAGGCTGATCGTGTCGAGTTTGCCAATCACTTGGGAAGGAAGACGAGTCTGGGTGCTGAAATGCGGTGCGCCGGCATTGGCGGACACGCTGACCCATATTTCCACGATTTCGTTGGGCTGGCGTTTTACGCGAATGCTCATCCATTGGAATTCGCCAGGTGCAGGGGTGAAGCCCATGTCCTTATTCTCGGTGATTGCTTTGTGGTTATCGACCCGCTCGAAACGAAACCCGCCCCCCGGAAAGCCGGGATGAAATAAGGCGCAGACATTTCCCACCGAGATACCCACATGATATCCGCCCTCTCCTCCGGGCTTGGACCCTAGCATCACCTCGATCTGGAAATCGTCGGGAAACTCGCCTTTACCCGTGATTTTCCGGGAAGAAAGGATCAGCCGCTGATCGCCTTCGTTCGGGTGTTTACCGCTCAGCCACAAGACGCCGTCCGTCACTTTTCCGTCGAGTCGCTGATCGGTCATGAAGGAAAAGTCCCGGTAGCCCGTTTTCACGGACGCGCAATCGTCATGGAACAACTCCGCGTAAATTAGGCTGCCCTCATTGCCGAGCTTGTGGCCATCCCGTTCCCGCAGGAGGCTTGCCGCAGCGTAACGCAGCAGGTCTGCCCGCGTCCACTGTCGTTCGACGGCCAAGGCTTTGCCGAGGTTGGTAAGCCGGAATCGAACTTCCGGATCGTCAGCCTTCGGCAAATGTTCGAGCCACGGCAACACGCCTTTTCCCATCCGCAAAATATCCTTCTCCGCCTGTTCGCGCGCGGTGAATTCCTGCGCCCCGAGGCGCGGCACCAACTCATGGAAACGCGCCTCGGAAAGCGCGCTGCCCTGCTCTATCTCGCGCAATTTAGCGGTCTCCGCAGACACGCCTTCCTCCGCCAGCAACTGCAAGCGCCAATCTGCGGGGGCCGCCATTGCGATCACCGGCAGGCACCACAACGTCGCATGGAAAATCCATCGCAGCCGTCTCATGGGCGGATGGTTGGCGTCCGTGCAGCATGTCTCAAGCTCCAAATTCCAGCCGTTCCAAGCAACGCTTCCGCGCCGATCATTCATGGCGGCGGCAAAGGTGACAGTGCCCACGGATTGCGCTTGCGGGTTGGGCGGAACTCTCGTTTTTTATGCAGATCAATGAACTTCAGTTTTTTCATAAAATGTTCGCTTGCCGCCGGGTTGGTGCTGCTGTCAAGCGGCTGTCTGACCCACCGCACGGTGACTAAAGGTGGCCAGACCGTGAGCTCAGGCTATGTGGTCAAGAAGCCATTCGAGAAGCCCAGCTACAATCCGGAGTGAGCGCCCCGGACTGATGCGCTTGAAACTCACCATTGCCTACGACGGACGCCCCTACCACGGTTGGCAGTCGCAGGCAGGCGGCAATACCGTGCAGGATTTCATCGCGAACGCCCTAACAGAAGCGGCAAAACAACCGTTGCGACTCCATGGCGCGGGCCGCACGGATACCGGCGTCCACGCGCTGGCACAAGTCGCCCATTTCGACCCCCCGCCGGAAATCTCGATGAACCCGTGCAACTGGGTGCCCGCGCTCAACTGCAAGCTGCCGGCCACGATCCGCATCATGGCTTGTGAGGAGGTGCCGGCGGATTTCCACAGCCGCTTTTCCGCTACCGGCAAAATCTATCATTTCGATCTCTGCACCGCGCCAGTCCTGCCGCCGCTCAAGGCCGGTCTCGCTTGGCATCTCCCGCGCCAACTCGATGCCGAGGTGTTGCGCCAGGCCCTCGCCCTCTATCAGGGTCGTCACGATTTCCACGCCTTCGCCGCCTATCGCGGAAATGAGACGCCGGACATCGACTGGTGCCGGACGATCCACGCAGCGGTGTTAGATACGCTGGACGACGGCTATCGGATCACTTACACGGGCGATGGTTTCCTCTATAAAATGGTTAGACTGCTCACGGGGGGGGCCGTCCACGCCGCCCAGGGCCGCATCCGCATGGACGATTTCGCCGCACTGCTCGACCAAGCTCCCGGCCTGCCGCATGGGAAATCCCCGCTCTGCGCCCCCGCCGATGGCTTATACCTCCAGCAGGTTCTCTATCCGTTAGGATAACGGACACGGACCGTCAGTGACGCCAGCGTTTGGTGAGGTCGGCATATGCGTCGATCCGGCGGTCGCGGAAAAACGGCCAGATACGGCGGAAGTCTTCGACGGCTTGGAAGTCGAGGTCGTGATAGAGGATTTCCTCCGTGTCAGTTGCGGCCTTGGCGACGATTTCGCCGTAGGGATTGGCGACGAACGAGCGGCCCCAGAACTCGGTGTCGCCCTCTGATCCAGTGCGATTGACGGCGGCGAGGTAGCAACCGTTAGCGACTGCGTGGCCGCGTTGGACGGTTTCCCATGCGCAGTGTTGGGCATCGCCGAGGGTGGGTTTTTCTGACGGCAACCAACCGATGGCGGTCGGATAGATGAGGACCTGCGCACCACCCAAGGCCATCAGGCGGGCGGCTTCAGGATACCATTGATCCCAACAAATGAGCACGCCGATTTTTCCAAACTGCGTATCCCAGACCGGCCAGCCGCTGTCGCCGGGCGTGAAATAGAATTTCTCCTCAAACGCCGGATCTTGTGGGATGTGGGATTTCCGATAGAGGCCCATCAGCGAGCCATCCGCATCATGGATGGCGGCGGTGTTGTGATAGAGACCGGGGCCACGGTGTTCGAACAGCGAGGAAATGAGGACGATGCCGAGTTCTCCCGCCAATTTCCCAAGGCGGTCGGTCACCGGGCCGGGCAGCGGATCGGCGAGGTCAAACAGCGCTGGGTCCTCAATGGTGCAGAAGTAGGGTGTTAGAAAAAGCTCTTGGGTGACGACGATATTCGCCCCGCCAGACGCCGCGTCGCGGATCAATTTCTCGTGATGATCGAAGGCTTCCGCCTTGGTGGCGAAGGTGCCGGACTGGAGCAGGGCGAGACGTGGCATGGCGGTAGCATCAAGACGGGAAGCAGGAGTTTCAAGGATCAAGAATCCCCGACCGATCAAAGGCAGCCCCAGTGAATAACAAAGGAGAGCGCGCAGCTCTCCTTTGAATTTTCGATTGATGGAAACGCGGGCTGCTTATTGCAGGATATAAACCACGGCGTTGGTGGTCGCCGTGAAACCTGAGATACTAACTTTGAAAAAGTGCAGGGAGGCTGCGGTCGGCACTTTGGCGGTGGATTTGAAAACGATGGCGGAGTCGGCCGAGGGCTTTGTAGCCGTCTGGACGGTGACGTAATCGTTTGCGGTTCCTGCGTCCGCTTTAAAGGGGATTGAGAAGCCCGGGCCGGTCAACTGACCTTTGCTGCCGATGGTGAATTTCACTTTCTGGCCCTTGGCGAACTTCGGGATGCCAGTCGGCACCGGAACATTTGCGGTGACTTTCGTGCCGACGGTCTTGGAGGAGCTCACAGATTTCACGGTGAAGGTAAAGGTCTTACCCGGGGCAAATCCGCCGTAGGTGGCGGCTTGGATTTGGGACAGCGGGAGTAGCGCACCAGCGCAGACGATGACTTGTAGAATCAGATTTTTCATGGTATTTCAGATTTATTGCAGCCGTATTTAGCAAAGGGAATCGGACCGGGCAAGGGGAAAGTCCGGTAGTGCGAGAAGATATCTGAAAGGACACCGCAGGTCTCCGCTTATCCAAGACTCACGATTTCCTAGTGCCGATGAAAACCCTCATGACCCTCACCCTAACAGGACTGCTGGGGACTGCCGTAGCCGCGCCTCTGCCATTGATTCCGTTGCCCTTGAAGGTGGACCCCGGCGAGGGGGCATTCCAATTTTCGGCGGAGACCGTCATCCGCTATGAGGCGGACTATGTGAGTGAGGCGAAGCTGCTCGCGGAGGATCTCACCAAACTCACCGGCACCCGTCCTAAACTCGTCGTAGCGGGATTGAAATTTTCCGCGCCTTCCGAGATTTACCTCGGCTCTTCGCACAATGATGAACTGTCGGCATCTGGCTATGAGCTCAAAGTGAGGCCGGACGATTTGGTGATTCGTGGCAAGGACGCTGCCGGTGTTTACTATGGAACCCGTACTCTATTGCAACTTCTGCCAGCCGGGAAACTCGCAGGGATTTCGGCTCGGATTCCTGCCGTGACCATCAGCGACGGCCCGCGCTTCGGATGGCGCGGGATGATGCTGGATGTCGGTCGGCATTTTCAAACAGTCGCCGATGTCAAGCGGCTGATCGACTGGATGGCCTTCCACAAACTCAATGTCTTCCACTGGCATCTAACAGAAGATCAGGGCTGGCGGATCGAGATTAAAAAATATCCGAAGCTCACCGAAGTCGGCTCATTCCGGGCAGCCTCGCCCCCGTATGGGAATCGCAAAGGACAAGATGGCGTGCGCTACGGCGGGTTTTATACCCAGGCGGAAATCAAGGACGTGGTGGCGTTCGCGGCAGAGCGTCACATCACCATCGTCCCGGAAATCGAGATGCCGGGTCACGCGGCGGCGGCGATCGCGGCGTACCCGGAGTTGGGGAATTCAGACGTTGCTGGCTATGCGCCCCAGGTGATGACGAGCTGGGGCGTGCATCCCTATACCTTTGCGCCGAAGGAGGAAACATTCCATTTCCTGGAAGATGTACTCGGCGAAGTGTGCGAATTGTTTCCGTCGCAATTCATCCACATCGGTGGCGACGAGGCACCAAAAACCCAGTGGAAACAGTCGCCAGGCGCGCAGGAGGTGATGCAGCGCGAGGGCCTGAAGTCCGAAGAAGAATTGCAGAGTTATTTCGTGCGCCGGATCGGAAAATTTCTCGCAAGCAAGAATCGGCGGTTGATCGGTTGGGATGAGATTCAAGAAGGCGGACTGCCGCAAACCGCGACCATGATGGTCTGGCGCGATGTCAAGTGGGGGAAGCACGCGTTGGCGCTCGGCAACGACATCGTGATGGCGACCAACTCGCACCTGTATTTCGACCACTATCAGTATCCGGCGGCGCAGGAGCTGGCGAAGGGCAAGGAGTATGAAGCCATCGGCGGGCTGCTGCCGTTAGAAAAAGTGTATGCCTATGACCCGGCCTTCGTGGCGGAAAATCCGGCGCAGGCAAAGCAGGTGTTAGGCACGCAGGCCCAACTCTGGACCGAGTATATTCAGGACATGAAAAAGGTGGAATACATGGCCTTTCCGCGCATCGCCGCGTTTGCGGAAGTGGCGTGGACGCCGCCGGACTTGAAGAATTATGAGAATTTCCGGCTGCGGCTGGAAGGCGTGATGGAGCATTACGATGCTGGGAAGGTCAATTACCCGAAGCCAGTCCCACTCACAAAGCCCTGAGTTGTGGGGTGTTGATTCGTGGCGGAATTGTCGCCTTTGAGTGCTTGCTTTGCATGCGCGAGGGTCCGTAGTTTTCCCGTCCATGGTGTTTTTGATTGGCGCGGATGATCACTCCGAGCCGGACCAGCAACCTGCCTGAAGCCTTTCCCACATGAAACCCGATGACCTCCAGCGTGCCCTCGATCCCCAGCACTATCAGGACCGTCCTGACCGGGTGACTGGACAAGCGCCCAGTCTCGGTCGCGTCGCCCGGATGCCGGGTAGTAAAAGACCCGATGGCTCCCGTTCAACGCGGAAGCGCGGTAGTAAGCGCCGCGCCAAGCACGAAAGATACGGTGAAGGCAGCCGCTTCGAGCAGGCCGGGTCGGGATCGCGGCATCGCTCATTGCTACTAGGGCTCTCGACCCTCGCGCTGCTAATTTTGTTAGGAGTCATCGGCATTTGGATCTGGGGGCAAATGGTCCCTTCGCCCGGTCAGGAGTGGAGGTCCCCGGTACCGAAAAAGGCCGCGCCCGTGATCGCCACGGCGCCCAAAATTCCCTCGCCCTCTAAAGTGGCCGCGCTGGCCAAGGTGAAGCAGGCGCTGGCCATCCGTGACCCGGCTCTGATCCCTAGCTATTTCCGCTTGGGCGGTCCCAGCTCGCAGGAAGTGACCGCTTTCCTCGCTGGCTTGGAAACCACAGACGGCGTGATCGACCACTTCGAATGGCTCAGCAGCATGGATGTGAACGGCCTGTCGGTGGATGGCGTACTGGTGTCATTCAAAAAAGCCGATCACCTGCGCAATCGCCTCGCCCTGCTGACCCCGGACGCCGGCGGGAAATGGCAGATCGACTTCGATGCCTTCGCCCGCACCGTCACCCCATCCTGGGCGGAGTTGGACCAAGGCGCGGACAGTGCCCTGGTCCGGATTTACGCCACGCGCGACAGCTATTTCAACGGCCCATTCCGCGACGACAAGCAATGGGCCTGCTACGGCATGACCTCGCCCGATGCGGAAATACTCAAGTTAGGCTATTGCAAGATCGGTTCCCCGCAGGCGCGGGCGATGGACTGGATTTTCTCCAAAGAAGCCAAAATCATCCGTGCGACTCTGGAAATCAAGCGCGTGGAAGGCTCGGAAGCCCGGCAGTTTGAGATCACCCGAGTCCTTGCGGAAGATTGGGTGGCGGCCGCGAAACCGTTCGATGAGGGGTTTAAGTGATTCGTCAGGATCGCGTCTCCGGGCTTGCCGGGTGTGCCGGAGTTTCTCTATGCTCACCGTCATGGTCAGTCACGGTGGAAAATTAGCGGTCCTGGGAGCGATGTGTTGCCTACTCAGTCAGTGCGAAACGGGTTCGCTCGCCAGTGGCAACATGAGCGGCCCCAGCGCCGCAGAACGAGATGCAAAAATCGCCACCGAGCCGACCGGGGATTTCTTTTACGGACGCCGGTACTACGTGGAAAAAACCCGCTTTTGGGGTTACATCCGGAAACCTCGGCAGTCTTGGAGCCAGGCGAAGCTTGTCCTTATCCGCGAGGATCTGAAACACAGCCCGGACCGACTGCCCGAGAACGGTCCACCCGGCCAACGCTATGCCTTTGACAACAACTACGAATATCGCCTCCACGGCTCATTCAACGGCCGCACCGCGTATGAACCTAACAGCAATCAGTTTCTCCCGGAATTCACGCTGACCAGCTATGAGTTACTCGACCGCCAACCCGGCTGGCTGTTCCGCCCGGACGACCGCTACGACCCCTACCGTATCACGATGACTCCGCGCTAATCCCCGCGTGCAAAACTTATTTCCAAACCCATGAAACCCCCGCAGATTCAACGCGGCATCAAGTCCAAGCACTTGAGCAATAAGCCGCGTGGTGCCGACATCGGCCCCGTGGCCCGGATGCGCGATGAACATCCCGAGAGCAAGGTGAAAAGAATCCGCATGGCGGAGCGGACAACCATCGAGACCCGCAAGAAATGGCTCTCGAAATGGTCGCTCTCTCTCGGACTGGCCACCGTCGCTATGATCGCCCTCGCGATTTTCCTTTGGCTGAGGCCCTACGTGTTTCCGGACGAGGAGGGAACCCCTTTGGTCGCCCCGGTTGCTCCGGTCAAGGTGCGCATCGACTCGAAATTCCCCTCCCCACAGAAGGATGCCGCCATCGAGATCGTCAAACAGGCGACCGTTCACCCTGACTTGGCCAAGGTCAAAGCCCTGATCCGTCCGTGCGGCACCACGCCCGAGGCCATTGTCGAGTATTTCAAAACGGCGGAGGCACGCGACGGCGCAGTCGAGCACTACGAGTGGCTCAGCAGCATGGATGTGAACGGGCTGTTGATCGAAGGCGTCCTGGTGTCGTGTAAGGGCAAGGAGAAGCCCGCCGAGCGCCTCGCCTTCCTGACGCCGGACGAGGCGGGAAAGTGGAAGCTGGATTTCGATAGCTACGCGCGCACCGTCACGCCGCCATGGCCAGAGCTGCTGGAAAAAGGTGCGGAGCAGGCGCAGGTGCGAGTGTTCACCGGACGTGACATGTATTACAATGGGGTTTTCAGCGACGAGTCCCAGTGGATCTGTTATGCGATGGCCTCACCGGATATGGAGGAGCTCCTGCGCGGCTATTGCAAGGTGGGTTCGCCACAGGCGGAAGCGATGGAACGGCTCTTCAACGATGGCCGGAGACTCAGCCGGGCGACGATGGAACTCCGCCGCGTGAAAGACGGCGAGCCGAAGCAATTCGAGATCACCAAACT
Source organism: Akkermansiaceae bacterium (assembly GCA_025354565.1). Classification (GTDB taxonomy): domain Bacteria; phylum Verrucomicrobiota; class Verrucomicrobiia; order Verrucomicrobiales; family Akkermansiaceae; genus Luteolibacter. The sequence goes on along the minus strand of JANXMQ010000090.1, from coordinate 10,307 downwards.
GGTGGCCGAGGACTGGATCGTGCCGTAACGACCGCAGCTCACGAGCCAGAGAGCTTGATGCGCGCGGGGACATCCTTGATTTCAATCCCGGCCTTGGTGAGCGCATCCCAAATTCCTAACAGCCGTTCGAGCGGAAGTTTCTTATCGGCCTCCAGCTCAAGTTTGCGGCCGGGATTTTGTTTCTGATAGGCGATGAGATAAGATTCTAACAAGCCTTCCGGGACGGCCAGCGAATCGAGCGTGATCTTTCCCAACGCATCCACGGCGATAACCGAGCGCGTGTCAGTTACTTTGTCCGATGGGATCTGGTGGACGGTTGGTAGCTCGATCCGCAGGGTGTCACGCGGCTTTTTGAAAGCGGTGGAAACGATGAAAAACACCAGTAGCACGAAGAGGATATCGATCATTGGAATGACCGCCACTTGGCTGCGGGTGGTTTTGGGACGATGAAAACGCATAGTCTCAGACGTTCGGGGTGGCTTTTTCACAAACTGCGGCCAGATCCCCGAGCAGGGATTCCAAGCGGGCGGTTAGTAGCTCGATGCGGCGGACGAAGTAACCGTGCGCGACGACACAGGGCACGGCGATGGCGAGTCCGAAGATCGTTGTGGTTAGAGCTTCGGCGATGCCACGGGCAATGGCAAGGTGATCGGAATTATCCCCCAATCCTTGGAAAATCAGAACCAGTCCGGAGGCCGTGCCAAGCAGCCCTAACAGCGGGGCGATGGTGATCACGGTATCGAGCACGGCGATTCCCGCATGGAGTTGCATGGTTTCCTCGCGGGCGGCGGATTCCACGGCGTGGGTGATCTCACCACGGGGCTTACCACGGTGTTTGATGACCACTGCGGCGAGACGGGCGAGGGCGCTTTCACCCTTTTCAAATTCCTTGAGGATGGGCGCTACCCGATCCGTCGCGATCCGTTCTTGGAATTGCGTGACTTCGCGGGCCAGTGATTTGGGCACCACGCGGCCACCGGAAAGTGATAGAAATTTATACAAAATGGCCATCATCCCGGCAACCGAGGTGAGGCCGAGCGGAATCATGAAAATGCCCCCCTTGTGGAGAAAATCCCAAGCGCTACTGAGGCCGCCGAGATCGTTTGCAGCCAGGATGTGGAAGTATGGGATAGTCATTGTTCGTTAGAAATAGAAGTTGAAGATGAGTTCGAGCGGTTCTTTTGCGAAATCCTTTTTGAGGCAGACGGGCATGGGCGGGATTGCGGCGTCGCGGATGGAATTGAGCGTGAACCCTTTCTGTACCTCACCGGTTTCCATTTCACCCACAAACTGCACGGTGCGGACCTTGCCCGACGTTTCCACAAAAAAGCGGACCGTTAGAAATCCAGGCGTGATGAAGTCGCGGTGCCGCACGCAGTTGCGTTGCCATTCCTGCTCGACGGCGCGGCTGATGACGGCCTGATAGCGGCCAAGGGGTGAGTCCACGACATCCAGCGCACTGCGACCGGTGCGTGAAATCGAGCCGGTGATGGCGGTCTTGCGCTGATAGCCGCGAAAGGCTGGGTCATTGGCGTGCGGGTTTGCCGCAGGGGCGGGCGGGTTGTTCGCGGTGGGAGCTGCTGTGCCATTCTTGGGCAGTTTCGCTGGAGTGGGCTTGATATCCGATATCTCCGGAAGTTCCTGCGGCACTGGCACATCCACGGGATTTGGGCCAGCTAGCAACTCCTCTTTGGGCGGACGGGTTGATTTGATATCGTCGTTTCCAGGAGTGATGGTCTTTTCCCCGGTGGACTCGTGATTGGCCAAAGCCGGATCCGATGGCGAGGCCGCTGCCGGTGTCGCCATCCGCTCAGGCGTTTGCGGAGCAGGACTGCCAGATGTGCCGCCGTCTTGATAGTGGCTCTGCGTGGTCTCCAAATCGTCGGGGTCCTTGGCGGCGATGCCGGCTTGCGAGGGCAGCGGTGGCGCTGAAACATCCGGGCTCCGGTCGCTGGTGGCCTGGGTGTCCCGCTCGCCGATGAAGGCGGCATTCGCAGGTGGTGTGGCAGTCTGGTCATCGGAAGTCCGGGCAAAGCTGGGTTTGACGCGTTCGGGTGTTGCGGGTTCGGATTTCGCGGGACTCGTGGAAATTTCAGGGAAGATCATCACCGCCGTCTCGGCGACCGGAACAGCGGGAATGGGGTGCTCCTTGCGATAAGTTTGCGCTTGCAGCGTTGCGAATCCAATGAGCAGCAAAATCCCCATGTTCACGATCACGGATAACATGAGCGCGATCACCCACAAGCGACCGTCACCCCGACGCTCGCCGGTAACCAGTAATTTCGTCGTCGTCAACGCGGCAAACCTTGCCGGAAATGGCTTCGGGCGCAATCCGGGAAATTTAACCGCACCAAGTCGAATCTCTAACGAGGAGAAGGTTTTATCAGCCCCATTCTCATCATGAGCCGACTTTCACCTAAAAATGGCAATACTTCCGAATTTCAATTGAATGAAATAGGCAAGGTTGTGGAAAATTCCTCAATTTCTGATTGAGGTCTGACTGAAGCCGTGTAGGATTTGGCCCCGCAACCCGAATTTTCATGAATAAAAATCAAATGGATGGCGCTCAAGCGCTGATTAAGACTTTGGACGACCTCGGCATCGAATATATTTTCGGCTACTCGGGAGGTGCAGCAATTCCGATTTTCGATGCGCTGGAGACGGTCAAAACGAAGATGAAGTTCATCCTGGTCCGCCATGAGCAGGGCGCGGTCCACATGGCCGACGGCTATGCCCGCGCGACCGGACGGCCTGCCGCCGTGCTGGTGACTTCCGGTCCGGGGGCTGGAAATACCGTGACCGGGCTGATGACCGCGATGATGGATTCCGTCCCGATGTTGGTCATCTGCGGCCAGACCGTGACGTGGATGCTCGGCAAGGACGCGTTTCAAGAAGCTGATATTTTCGGCATCACCATTCCGGTGGTGAAGCACAATTATCTGGTAAAGGACACCAACACCCTCCCGCGCATCGCCCGCGAGGCTTATCACATCGCGACCACTGGCCGTCCCGGCCCGGTCCTCATCGATGTGCCGAAGGACATTTCCCAAGGCCCGTTTTCCGGCGAAATGAATCCGCCGTTCAACCTCCCCGGCTACGATCCCTCCACCGCGTTCAGCATTTCCAACGAAGCGGTGAAAAAAGCGGCAGACCTCATCGCCCGCGCCAAACGGCCAGTCATTCTCGCCGGTCAGGGCTGCATGATCGCCCGCGCTGACAAGGAACTCCTGTATCTTGCGGAAACCCTCAATTGCCCCGTCACTACGACTTTGTTAGGAAAAGGCGTTTTCCCGGAAACCCACCCGCTGTCCCTCGGGATGCTCGGGATGCACGGCACCGCCTATGCGAACAAGGCGATGGTAGAATGCGATTTGCTCATCAATGTCGGCTCTCGTTTCGATGACCGGATCATCGGCAACCCGAAGAAATTCTGCGCCACCGCCAATATCATCCATATCGACATCGACCCGGCGGAAATGGGTAAAATGGTCCAAGCGCACGTGGAAATCGTCGGCGATGCGAAGGCCGCGCTTAGCGAAATCAACGAGAAAATCAGCCCACTGGGAACTACCGAGTGGATTGCCAAACTCGATGGCTATAAGAAGAAATTTCCACTCAGTTATAAAAAGCAAGGTGGCCTGCGGATGCAACAGGTCATCGACGAACTCTATCAACTAACTGGTGGCAAGGCCATCGTCTCCACCGACGTCGGCCAGCATCAGATGTGGGCCGCCCAATTTTACAAAAACCATGAGTCTTATCATTGGCTCTCGTCCGGCGGTGCTGGCACCATGGGCTTCGGCTTCCCGGCGGCCATCGGCGCACAGCTCGCGTGTCCCGACAAGACGGTGATTTCCATTTCCGGCGACGGTGGATTTCAAATGACCTTGTTCGAACTCGCCACCGCACAGATCCACAAGTTGCCGATTAAAATCGTGGTTCTTAACAATCACTACCTCGGCATGGTCCGCCAATGGCAGGAGTTGTTTTATGAGGACCGCACCTCGGGTGTGGACCTTATCGGCAACCCGGATTTCTGCAAACTCGCCGGGGCTTATGGCATCCCGTCCGTTCACATCAAGCGTCCGGCCGATGTCACTCGCATGTTAGAAAAAGCCCTTGAATACAACGACGGCCCAATCCTCATCCACGCTGAGTGTGTGAAAACCGACAATGTTTTCCCGATGATCCCCGCCGGAGCCGCGCTTGAAGACATGATTATCGAAGCTCCAAAAACTAAAATGGCCAAACCCATCGGCTCCACATGATTTTAATTTTGGATCGGAGAGAGTAGATCGGAAATGAAGAGTTTGTCGGTCTGTTTTTCTCTTTCATGGTCCTCATCAATTTTAACCCAGTATCTACGATCTCCTATCCCCAATCTCCCATGCCTGCCATCGTCACCACCGACACTCTCATTCCCGCTCCGGCGATTCCCCGCGGCCCGACCCACACACTTTCCGTCCTCGTTAGCAACGAACCCGGCGTCCTGATGCGGATCTGCCAAGTCTTCTCGCGCCGTGGTTTCAACATTGATTCACTCGTCGTGTCAGAGGGCCGGAACGCGAATTTCTCCCGCATGACCATCGGCGTCTCCGGTGATCCACAGGGCCTCTCCCAAATCATCATGCAGGTCGGTAAGCTCATCGACGTGATCCATTGCTCGGAACACGACAACGACGACGCAGTAGTGAAGGAACTCATCATGGTGAAGTTCCTCGCCAACGACACCCAGCAGACCCAGGCGCTTCAGATCATCGAGCATTTCGGTGGGAAAACCGTCGATCTAACACCCACCTCGATGATCGCCCTCGTCTCGGGAAACTCCACGAAAATCGACGCCGCCATCAGCATGTTCTCGCAGTTCGAAATTATCGAGACCGTGCGGACTGGCAAGGTTGTCATGGCGCGTGGCGAACAGCCGACTTAGTGGCGTTCACGATCCAGCGGACTTACGGCGTCATGCCAGATGCCCAAGAGAATCCTTCGAGGGTTTTGCAACACGGATGACGGGGGGTATCATGATTCTTTTTGACTTCGATGATCAGCATGATAAAAGACCTTGCTTTTCTAAAGCTTTCCCTTGTTGAAAGGTTCAAAAAAGATGTTCTACACCCTAATTAAATCAATGAAAACTACTCTATTCCACACTTCTGGCATTGCTCGTTCCGGTGTCTGTTTCATCGCCGCCCTCAGTCTGGGTGTCGGCTCCACACTTGCCGATCACAGTGTTACGGTGAATCTCAGTGGCCAAAGAATCATTAATGGCTTGAAACTCTATTTGGACAGCGGCGGCGTAAGACTGGATCCTGCAAAGTCCTACACCTACGCGGTCAAGGCTACCTGCCATTGTACCAGTAAAAGCACCATGCTGACAGAAGTCGCCCCAAGCCCCATTTCCTTGAATACACTTCTCAATACCTTCAAGCCGAACAGTGCTGGATTCCTCTCTGGAACCTACGCGAATCTGAGCGGGAAGCCTGCATTTACTGCAATCGACAAGATATACAAAGCACCCGTGGTGACGAAAAAGGGTATCGGTTCGTTCTCGGCGACATTCGTTGCCGGAGTGTATAGCGGCCCGCCGTACGTCGGCCCGCCCAGCAATGCGTCTAGGCTCGGTCAGGTCTATTTCAGAATCTACAACATCAGCATCGTGGCCCCGCTAGCGGGGCTGCCCGGGACGCTTACGTTTGACCCCGGCTCGAAGCTGGTGATCACCGCAGTGCCCTGAGATAACGAAACCGGCTTCTGCCGCGTAGGCATGCTATAGGACATTTGGCCTAGCCATGTCATTTTTTGGTGCGTTGTTTTCATAAATTTGATGTAAATTTGATTGACGTCACCAACTGGGATGAACAAATTCGCAGTGCATCACTTTTTCTTCGTGGAAAGGGTGGAGTAAGATGAACAACCCCCAAACTAAAGTTAAAAAATGAAAGCTAATCAATTCCATACTTCTGGCATCGCTCGTTCCGGTGCCTGTTTCATCGCTGCCCTTTGTCTGGGTGTCGGTTCCGCGCTTGCCGATCACAGTGTCACCGTGGACCTCAGCGGCGTGAGAATCGACAATGGTATCAACTTCTTCCGCAACAGCGGCACCGCAAGACTGGATCCCGCAATGTCTTATACCTACGCGGTCACGGGTACCTGCCATGGCACTGTGCAAAATTCGCTGATGATGGCAATCGCCCCAAGTAAAATTTCCTTCAGGGCATTGCTGAACACTTTGAAAAAGGGCAGCGGAGGATTCCTCTCAGGAACCTGTGCGAATCCAAGCGGGACGTTCCCGGCTACCTTGAGCAAACATTTGTACACGTGCTCCGCGACGTCGCCTCTTGGTCCCGTCTCAATCTCGGTGAATTTCAATGGCGGAGTGTACGGTGGCAGCCTCACCGACCCCGCCTCCCTGCGCGGTCAGGTTTATTACCAAATCACCGGCACCTCCATCGTGCCACCGATCCCGGTGACGATTGGTGCACTTGTTTTCAACCCTGGCTCGAAGCTGGTGGTCACCGCAGTCCCCTGAGTTCGCGTCAGAGGGTTCTGTCCGCGAGGGCAAATCTCATAAGCCATTTGGCCTAGCCATATCACGGTGTGACATGGCTAGGCCAATTTGTTATTTATCCTTAGCAAACTCCACTGGGCCTGCTGGCCAGCGGTCGGCCTAAAAGCACTGGACGTCACGCGAGCGCTTGCAGCTTCGCCTTGAGCTGGTCCTTCGTGACGCTAGCTCCGACGATTTGATCCTTTACCTCGCCGTTCTTGAAAAAAAGCAGCAAAGGGATGGATCTGACGTTGTATTTCACGGCCAACTCACGGGCATCGTCCACATTGACCTTCCCTACCTTGGCCACGCCTTCCAAGTCGGTGGCGACTTGGTCGATCACGGGGCCGATCATTTTGCAGGGGCCGCACCATTCCGCCCAGAAGTCCACAAGGACGGGTAGTTCGGAGTCGATTACTTCAGATTCAAAATTCGCGTCGGTAAGTTTCAAAGCCATGCGCGAAGCTTGGAACGGAAATCCCGAAACGTCAAGAGCCGCCCTGCGGATTGCAAGACGGCTCTTGTTTGAATTTTTACGCTAGGTGTGTAGCCTATTGAGGCAAACCGCAGGCCATCAATGCGTAGTAGAGGGCACCGGCGGCGAGCAGGATATTGATAATGGGAAGAGCCATGATTTTTTAAGTTTGATTGTTTATTCCAGCAGCAGTGTCCAATCGCCTTTCTTCGCGTTATCGTCTGCACTGATCCAAGAGTTGGCGGTCATCAATTGGAACGCTAATACGGCCAAAGCTGCGGCGAAGCCCACTCCAGAAAGAATTTTCAAGAGCCCTTCACTGCCAGCTTCATTTTCCTCATCATCGTCACCCTCCACTTTAAGCGTCGCCATCTGCGACGGGGATGAAAACGCAGTGCCAAGAGGCTTGGTCGGAGCTTGAAGCTGGACGGTGGCTTTCGGCAGCGCGATCGTTGGTGGTCCTGCGGCACCGGGTGGCTTCAGCGGAGCCGTTGCCGAACCCGGCGGCTTCATCGCGGTGGTCGCCGCATTGGATGGTGCTAGACGAATGGTCGGAGCCGGCGACATGGTCGGCGGACCTGCCGTGCGGAGCGGAATGGTCGGAGCCGGCGCAGGCGGACGTGGCGGACCACCGGAAGTTGATGGCGCACCCGGCACGGGCGGCCTAACAGGCGGAGCCATCGGCACCGTGGCCGAGGGGACTGCCGGAGGCGCATCCGCTGCCTTCAACGTGACCCGCACGGTTTCTTTTTTGAGCGGCACGCTCGATGTCTGTTTCGTCAGGGGGACCGACGATGTCAGCTTGCTGAGGGACACGCTCGATGTCTGCTTATTCACGGGGACACTCGAAGTCTGCTTGGACGGAGTGGGTGGTAGGTTTTCGTTTTCGCTCATGCGCTTGAAGGGCCTTATGGTCCTTGGATGACCGAGTAAGACAAGTTTCCCGGCCTCTGTCAAATCTCCAACTTGGAAATTCTAAAATTAAACGTGACTCACTGATCATCATATACATGTGTTCATAATTCGGGAGCGTTTCAGGCCGAAAAAGCAAGTTCCCTCACGTCAGACTGCAGAAGCGCGAGCCATAAATTTGAGTAAAATTCCCGCTGCGGCATGATCGGCAAGCCTGAAAAACTATCCACGGCCATAGGCTGCAAGCGCAGGACGGAAAAAAGCCCGCCGATGTCTTTGTCAGTCCCGCCCCCCAAACCTAATAAATCCGCCTGCTGCGGGACCGTAGGAAAATCCCCTATCTGCCGAGTTTTTTAATGCTCTTTCCCCCGCACCGTGTTTCCTATATCCGCAGCAACCATGTCAGCCGAAAAGACCGCCATCACCCCGACCCGCGCCCAGGATTTCCCCGAGTGGTATCAGCAAGTCATCAAAGCCGCCGACCTCGCCGAAAACTCGGAAACCCGCGGCTGCATGGTCATCAAGCCATGGGGCTACGGCATTTGGGAGCTCATCCAGCAACAGCTCGACCGGCGTTTCAAAGCAACCGGCCACCAGAACGCCTATTTTCCGCTGCTCATTCCCCTCTCGTATTTGGAAAAAGAAGCGGAACACGCCGAGGGCTTCGCCACCGAGTGCGCCGTGGTCACCCACCACCGCCTTGAGGTGGTGAAAGACCCGGTCACCGGCAAAACCAAAATGATCCCCGCCGGCGAGCTGGCCGAGCCCTACATCATCCGCCCCACCTCGGAAACGATCATTGGTGCCGCCTTCGCCCGCTGGATCGAATCCTACCGTGATCTCCCCCTGCTCATCAACCAATGGGCCAACGTCATGCGTTGGGAAATGCGCCCGCGCCTGTTCCTCCGCACCGCCGAGTTTCTTTGGCAGGAAGGCCACACCGCCCACGAGACCAAGGAAGAAGCCATCGTCGAAACCCGCATGATTCACGGCCAATACGAGGAATTCCTCCGCGACCACCTCGCGATCCCGGTCATCCCTGGTGAAAAAACCGAGAACGAGCGGTTCCCCGGTGCCGAAATGACTCTCACTGTCGAGGCGATGGTGCAGGACAAAAAGGCCATCCAAGCCGGCACTTCCCATTACCTCGGCCAGAATTTCTCAAAGGCGCAGAACATCTCCTTCACCGGCCGCGACGGCACGGTCCAACACGCCCACACTACTTCGTGGGGCGTTTCGACCCGCATGATCGGCACGCTGATCATGGCGCACTCAGACGACGATGGCCTCATCCTCCCGCCGCGCGTCGCCACCCAACAGATCGTCATTCTGCCGATCACGCCTAAGGAGGACACCAAACACGCCGTGCTCGACGCCTGCCAAGCCCTTGCAGAAACCCTCCGCCATCAGATCTATCAGGGCGATCCCCTTCGCGTCCAAGTCGATACTCGCGACCTCAGCGGCGGCGTGAAAAAATGGGAATGGATTAAAAAAGGCGTGCCCATCCGCATCGAGATCGGCCCGCGCGACATCGAGACCCGCAAGGTCTGCGTCCAACGCCGCGATCAAGCTGTTAGCGAAAAACAATTCGCCGAAAAAGACGAGTTCATCCAACGCGCCATCGACATCCTAGCAGAAATCCACGACACCCTGCTCGCCCGCGCCACCGCCTTCCGCGATGCCAACATTACCCCTTGCGACGACCTCGCCGCCTTCCACGCGCACTGGGCCACGGAAAATCCCGGCTGGCTCCACACCCCCTGGGCCGGTACCCCTGAGCAGGAGGAAGAACTCTCCAAGCAACACAAAATCACCATCCGCTGCCTGCCCCTAGACAGCGTCAAACTCCCGCCCACCAGCGGCAAATGCCTCCTAACCGGCCAAGCAAGCACCACCCAGGCACTCTGGGGCCGGAGCTATTGATTTGATTGAGAGTGTAGCTGTTAGGCCCAAACCGCCGCCCCGCGACACTCCCCCGCTTCCTGATTTGCAATCCAGCTTAGTCAATCAGTGCCCGGAGGAAGGGGGGAGGGTGGTTAGAACTTGAACCCATGCGCCAACCATTAGCGCTGACCATACCACCCTATTTGAATTTTGAAGTCAGATGCAACTTGAACGGTGTGGAAAACTCCTAATGAAAAACGCTGCCCATCGCTTCACTCTTGGCTCTGTGCGGGCTATGACGGACGCCCATTCATTTTGAGTAACAACCGTTTGGCTAATTCCGCGCTGCTAGCAGCCTGTCGGACTTAGCGAGTTAACGCGCTGAGAATCGGCTGTACGTATTTTGATCAACCTGAGTTGGCGTTGAATTGAGAATAGCCCCCCTTAAAACCCACCTTATTGAGACTGGTCGAGTTTTTAGCTCTAAGT
>JANXMQ010000066.1 GCA_025354565.1 Akkermansiaceae bacterium | reverse complement strand
GTTGCCCACAACAGTCCACTTCTCCGACGAGTTACAGACCCATTCTCGAAGCGGTCTGTCGTGGACAACTTTCAAGAGGCTCACGCCGCTTCGCGGCGGTTAGCCCCCGGTTTTACCCACGGATTTAGCGGAGGAGGCTATAAATTCTCGCCCATGACGCACGACTTGTCTAAAACCTCGCCATGAGCGATTCCATAGCCGAACTAACAGCCAAGATTCAAACCTTTGTGGATGCCCGCGAGTGGCGGAAATTCCACAACGCGAAGGATCTCGCCGTCGCCATCAATGCCGAGGCAGGTGAGTTGATGCAGCATTTCGTCTGGCAGCAGAACGAACAGATTGAACGGCGGTTGGTGGAACACCGCGATGAAATCGCCTCGGAAATTGCCGATGTCGCGATCCTGTTGTTCGAATTCGCCGATAATCTGGGCTACAAGCTTGGGGATGTGATGGAGGCTAAAATCGCCCGCAACGAGGTGCGCTATCCGGTTGAAAAATCGCGGGGCAATAACCTGAAATACTCCGAACTGTGAGCGAGGAAGCCCCGCGCCCGCGGCGCCGCAAGCGCTACAGCGGAAAAAATCCCCGGCGTTTCGAGGACAAATACAAGGAGCATGACCCGGCGCGATATGGCGAGACGGTCGCTAAAGTAATCGCTTCCGGGAAAACTCCCGCAGGTTCGCACCTGCCGATCATGGTGGCGGAGTGCCTTAATGCGTTGGGCCTCGAGCCCGGCATGACCGGCGTGGATGCCACCCTCGGCTATGGCGGCCACGCTTTGCGAATCCTCAGGGCAATTTCACCTAACGGGAAACTTATCGGACTGGATGTCGATCCGTTAGAAATGCCGAAAACCCTGGCCCGTCTGCGAAATACCCGCTTCGGCGATGATTGTTTCGAGGCTGTTAGATCCAACTACGCCGGACTCGCTAAAATTCTAACCGAGCGCAGTTTGGCGGGTGTGGATTTCATATTCGCCGATCTCGGATGCTCCTCAATGCAGTTCGACGATCCTGCACGCGGCTTCAGTTTCAAAACCGCCGGCCCGCTCGACATGCGAATGAATCCAGAGCGCGGACAATCCGCCGCCGATTGGCTGGCGAAGGTGAGTGTGGTGAAACTGGCAGCAGCCCTGCATGAACACGCCGACGAACCCCGCGCGGAATCTCTCGCCGAGGCACTCGCGGGTCGCCATTTTCCCGATACCCTTGCCTTCGCCCATGCGATTCGCGAGGCGATCCGGGTGAGCGATGAAGACGTGCGTGAACTGACGGTGCGCCGGGTGTTTCAGGCGGTTAGAATCGCAGTGAACGAGGAATTTTCCGCGCTCGATGCCTTTTTGCGCACGCTGCCAGAGTGCCTGAAACCCGGCGGTCGGGTGGCCATTCTTACTTTCCACTCGGGCGAGGATCGAAGGGTAAAACAGGCACTTAAGGCCGGTGTCCGCGATGGCCTGTTCGCTACAACATGTGAGGGACCGCTGACGGCCAGCCCCGAGGAACGCCGACTGAATCCCCGCAGCAGCGCTGCCAAATTGCGCTGGGCGATTCGTGCATAACGACTTGAAAAGTGCCCATGCTCGATAAATTCGCAGAATAGTTTGCTGGCCGACATCATATCCATTTCAACCATGTTCAAAAGATTGTTCATTCTGTCGTTGCTTTGCTCACTCATTGTTGCCGCGAAACATGGCGATCAAGAGGGCAATCGCATGGAATCGGTTGTCCCAGAAAAACTGATCCCGCCCAGCCCGGTGCTGCCGCTGGCGCAGGCCTTGAAAACCTTTCGGTTGGCCCCCGGCTTTGTCATCGAAGCGGTGGCTGCCGAGCCGCTCGTGGATAGTCCGGTCTGCTTGGACTTCGACTCTACGGGTCGGATGTGGGTCTGTGAAATGCTCGGCTACATGCCGGACATCGATGGCAAGGGCGAGGGCGATCCTCAGGGCCGAATCGTTATCCTCGAGGACACGGACCATGATGGAAAGGCCGACAAACGCACGGTTTTCCTTGATAAACTGTTGTTGCCCCGCGCGCTCACCGTGTTCGAAGACGGCGTGCTGTTCATGGACGATAAACGCTTGTGCTGGGTCAAGCGCAGTGGCGATGTGCCGCTTGGTGAGCCGCAGCCGCTTGATACAAAAATCGTCGCTGCGGGCAACGTCGAGCACAAGCCTAACGGACTGTTAGCCAATCTCGACAACCGCTACTATCTGGCGAAATCGGACAGGCGGATTCAGCGTGTGGGCGATCATTGGGAAATCGAACCTACTTCATTTCGCGGCCAATGGGGGATCGCCCGCGACGACTTCGGCCATCTCTATCACAATAACAATTCGACCCTGCTGTTCGGTGATCTGTTAGCGCCGAATCTGCTTCAAGGAAATCCCGGTGTTAAAATGAAACTCAAGGACTCCACGCAGCTCGGTAGCAACCGGGTCTGGCCGGCCCGCGTCACCCCGGCAGTCAACCGTGGCTACATTTCAAAAGCCCATGGTTTCGGCAGCGACACGCTGGACCCGCAGACCTTCAAACTCATCAATACCACCGCAGCGGCGGGCATGACGGTCTATCGTGGGACGAATTTTCCGCCGGAGTGGTATGGCACCGCCTTCACCACGGAACCCGTCGCGAATCTGGTCAAGGCCATCCGCATCGTCGCGAAAGACGGCAAACTCACCGGCGAGCACCCGCTGGGTGAGAGTGAATTCCTGGCCTCGACTGACGAACGCTTCCGCCCGGTCAATGCCTACACCGCGCCGGATGGCTCGCTCTATCTGTTGGATATGTATCACGGCATCATCCAGCACAAGACCTACATGACCCCCTATCTCAGGAGCCAGACGCTCAGTCGTGGATTGGAAAAACCGGCCACCGGCTTTGGTCGGATCTATCGGATCAGAAGCACTAACGGGAAATTGGAAACCCTGAAAAACCTCGCCGCGCTCCAAGGCCTCGATTTGGTGAAAGTCCTCATGCACCCGAATGCTTGGCAGCGCGAGACTGCCCAGCGCCTCTTGGTCAGTCGCAAGGATGCCACCACGGTTCCCTATCTGGCCAAGCTAACAGTAGGTGGTTCGACGCTGGCGCGGATCCACGCCATCTGGACGCTCGAAGGCATGGGCGCCTTGAAAGCCGAAAATTTGTCTGACGCGATCCAAAGCAGCGATGCGAAGCTCCAGTCCTCCGCGCTCTGGGCCAGCACCCGCCTCGCACCCTCAGAACTGGCAAAATTGGAACCCACGCTGTTAGCCGTGAATCCGGCGGCACCGGAAGTGGCCCCTTATCTCGCCCGCGCGCTGGGTCCCTTGGGCACCGCCAAGGCCTTTTCCCGGTTGGCCGGATTACTCAAGACCCAGGGTAAAATCAGCTTTCTCCGCGAGGCGGCGGTTTCCGGCTTGGATCATCATGAAAACGAATTTCGTGACTCTCAAATGCAGGCCATGAAAGATCCTCAATTGCTGGAATGGCTGGCCCAAGGCAGCAAGGACAAGCAACCGGACGGGCCCGCAACATCCGGTTTGAAGGGACCGGAATTGGCCTCATACGAGCGAGGCAAAGCCTTGTTCAATGGCGAGGCCGCCTGCTTCGGTTGTCACGGCAGCGATGGCGCGGGGATGCCCAATCTCGGCCCGCCGCTCGACGCCTCGCAGTGGGTGACCGGCAAGCCGGAAATCTTGGCCAGTATTTTACTGCACGGACTAACAGGTGCCGTCACCGTCGATGGTGAAAACTACAAACCGGAAGCGGACATGCCCGGCCTGTATATGAATCCCACCATGACCGACCAAACGCTGGCCGACATCGCGACCTACATTCGCAACACCTGGACCAACCAAGCGGCAGCGGTTCCCGAGGCGGTCTTCAAGCACCAGCGCGAGGCGACCAAGGGCCGGGCCGGCAAAGCGTGGACTGCAGCGGAATTGATGAAATAGACCGATTCCCAACAAAAATGGCGGATCAGAACCTAACAGTCGCCCTTGCTAGTAGTGATCAGATTCCCCCTCTGCCATTTCTCACACATTATCAAACGCGCGTTCTTTTGGCTCTCCGGGGTCTGGACTGTGACTTAGTAACAATGCCCGGTCTGGGAGCCGCAGTAATATCTAGCCTTCGGTGCGAGCGTGCTCGTCCCCTCCGCCCTCCGCATCCATCGTATGCTCCACGACGATCTCCATCATCGCATGGAAACTTGCTTCACCAAGCATCATGCCTGAAAAGAACGGTGCAAAAAACTCATCTCGTGGCCGCCAAACGCAAAATTTCCGATTGACAAGGCCCACCTCCGCAAGAAACGTCAATGCGTCTTGAAGCACAAATAATAAACCAAACACCATGAAACCACTCGTTTTTCTACTCGCCGCCTGCTCGCTCGTCGCCACTGTCGAAGCCAAACAGAACAATAAGGGTGGCAACAAGGCCGCCGAAGCCGCCAAAGCAAAGCAAAAGGCCGAGCAAGAAGCACGGGACAAGAAACGCCTTGCCGTGAAAGCGGTGTTGGACGCCAAGGACACCAATCAGGATGGTTCATTGACTCGCGATGAATACCTCGTGGGCGAGGCGGATGCCGATGCCGCTGGCAAGAAATTTGACCAATACAACAAGAACCATGACCGCTATCTATCGAAAGACGAGATCGAGGCCATGCTTGGTCTGTGATTCGCGGCGGAATCGGGCTTTTCGGTAAAAAAAATCCTGAGTCCGTAATGCCTTGAAGCCATCTTGGGTTCTGTAAGTTTGAATATGATGGGCAGCATCTGCGGACGTGGTTGTTACGTCTCGCCGCAACGCTTCTCTTTCTCGGACGTGGTTGTGGCGTGACGCCGCAGCTACATATGGGCAAGGCCATCCGTCAATCTGAGTTTATGGAACTTAAAGTCTCTAGGCCTAGGACTCTCCTGCCGATTGTTCACGCAGTTTGTCGAGATACGCGTTCTTTGGTCTCGGTTTTACTGGGCGAGGTGCTTCAGCTAACATGGCGTTGACGCGTTGTCCGCTCTCGCCGATGAGTTCTTCAATGAGATCCGCTTCCGGCAGGTTTTTCCAATAACGTTTTGGCATTTCCGTCTGCATGGCCTTCACTTTAAGCCGCGCGGGGTTGAAAATGTTGCGATAATAGGTGCGCCACGCCGCTTCGAGCGCGTCGGGATTTTCTACCGGATTGTGCGGTATTCCGGCAGTGAGCGTGAGCAAGGTGCCGTTCCAGTGCGCACATCCTTTCGGCGTGAAGATGCTCCAATCCATGTTCGCAAAGCGTTTTTTGAAAAACGGCGCACCATCCGCGACGATGTAATGATCCGGCTCAAACCACGCCGCATACCGCTCGCGTCCGGTCTCCGCATCGGTATCAATCAACTTGAAGCGCACGAAGGCGTGCATTTTGTGAATCTCGCGATGCACGTTCTTCTCTAAATTTCGCGCCGCCGCCATGTCGGCATCGTTGGCCATCACTAACAAATGCCGTTCACCCTCACGGACGAGCCGCCAGAGAATCCGATAGAGCAGCGCCCACCGTGCAGGCTCGCGGTGGCAGGCGACGGAATGCGCCAGTTCGACAAACGCGGCGGGAACCTTTATCCGCAAGGACGGCGGCGGTTCCTCGCAGACCATGGAGGAAAAAAGCCCGCCCGCTTTTTCCCACATCACTTCATGCGGCGGGATATTCGCTGCCAGTAAATCACGCGCGGCATCCCGCCACGAGCTGAAGTCAGTTCCCGGGTCAACGCATCTCATCGGCGGAAAACAGTTCGAGTTGTTGCGGTTTCGGCAGGAAGCGGGCGCGCAGCGAGTCTGAGTCTAGCAGAAGGCTGGCAGGATTGAAATCGGCGGTTTTCAGGAATGCCTGGACCTTAGGCAGGGAAACCCGCAGCTTGACCAGATCTGCTAGACGGATGCGGGTGAAGCGGCGGATTTGCAAGATGCGCTGCACGTTGCGCACCCCGAGGCCGGGCACGCGCAGCAGTGTCTCGCGAGTGGCCGTCTGGACATCCACTGGAAAATCATGGCGGTTTCGCAGCGCCCATGCGAGTTTCGGATCCAGCTCGAGATCGAGGTTCGGCGTCTCGGGCGAGAGGATCTCTGAGGTCTTGAATCCGTAGAAACGCATCAGCCAATCCGCCTGATAGAGCCGGTGCTCGCGGACCAGCGGCGGGGCTTTGAGCGGCAGCAGACTCGACGGCTCCGGGATCGGGCTGAATGCGGAATAATACACCCGACGCATCTTATAGTTGCCGTAAAGATCGTCTGATCGCGCAAGGAAATCCGCATCCGTGGATGCGTCCGCGCCGACGATCACCTGCGTGCTCTGGCCGGTGGCGTGGCGGTTTTTTTTGTCCCCGCCCTTCCGGCGCTCATGCGCCTCGTCCAACTTATTTCGAATGCGCCCCATCGCATGTTGGGTGCGGACGATGCTTTTTTCTGGAGCCAGCACATCGAGCGATTTCTGTGTCGGCAACTCCAGATTGATGCTGATCCGGTCGGCATAACGGGCGGCGGTTTCTATCAACTCCGGCGATGCCTCCGGGATGGTTTTCAAGTGGATGTAACCGCGAAAATCGTGGGTTTCCCGCAAGGTGCGGGCTACGGCGATGACCATTTCCATGGTGTAATCCGCATTCCGAATGATGCCGGAACTAAGGAACAACCCTTCGATGTAGTTCCGTTTATAGAAATCCAGCGTGAGTTTCACCACCTCCTCCGCGGTGAACGCCGCACGGCGGACGTTGCTGGACCGGCGGTTGATGCAGTAATGACAGTCGTAAATGCAGAGATTGGTAAGTAACAATTTGAGCAGGGAAATGCAGCGCCCGTCGGGCGCATAACTGTGGCAGATTCCCGCGCCGCCGGTGGAGCCCACGCCCTTTCCGCCGAGGGAATTTCCTCGCATGGCTCCCGAGCTGGCGCAGGACGCATCGTATTTGGCGGCGTCGGCGAGGATGGCGAGCTTCGTGTCAAGTTCCATAAGTTCAAGCGAACATTAAAAGGTGTTCTTCGGAACGCCAGCCGGAATTTATAAAAGATCAACATTTCCGTTGTTTTCTCGCCACATGCGAAGTCAACTAACCCTCAGTTTCTTGCACTCTTCTCGCGCCTCTTTGCGGCCGAATTCTGAAGTGTGTGAGCCCTAGTGGAAGGACCCTGCGATGCTGGTTTTATTTTCCCCCTTCACGAAGCGTTTGTGCGATGATCGGCTGCCAAAGCTCCTTGCCATTCACGGTGAGCACATTTCCTAACGAAAACTCAGCGCCACCTTCGAGCTTGGTGGCCGTGCCTCGCTCTAGATCGAGGGCGACGGTTTGGACTCGCTCCGGTTCACCGACGCGGATTTCAGCCAAACCCTTGTCATCAATGGTGAAGCGCGCGGGGTAGGTCGAAAACTTTTCTGCGAACTTTTTCAATGCCGCATCATCGGCCGCGAGCGCGGTCTCAGCGGAGAACGCCACCAAGCCTTGGCCCGGATGAGTGCCGGTGCCGTGTTCCACCGTGAGTCGCGCCGCTTTGACGGAGTCGCCATCTCTAACGAGATTCACGGTGAGCCGTGCACCGTTGTGCCATTCCTTGCGGGCTTCGTGAATGCGCAACCCCAAGACCACGCCGCTTTTCCAGATGAAGACCGCCTTGTCCGGCGCAAGCGGGCCGGGAGGGACGAGCGATCCATCCGCGTAGTGGACCGTCGCATCGGCAGGGAAAACCCAGTGCGACCAGAGGCCGCGCAGCTCGGGCATCGGACGGAGATGTTTGGGTTTCTCGGTGTCATCCGCAGCAAGCAGCAGCACGCGATCGCGCTTTTGCACGCTCGCGAGGTTCGGCCGCAGATGCAGGGCTTTGCTGTGGCCGTTGCTATCGGGCTCCTTGGAAATCCCGTAGGGGTCGTTGCGAGGGTCCATGACATAATAGACCATCGGCGTGAGGCGATCCCCAGGGAATTGCATGGCAAACACCTTGTCGTCGTAGGCCTTGCTGCGGCCACAGGTCCCGATGCAATAACTCTGGGTCATCCATTGGGTCGCAGTTTGCCCGAGTCCGGTTCCCCAGCGCTGGACGACTTCGCGTGGCACGATGGCCCGCAGTGGATCGGTCCACGGTTTGGGTGCCAGCCAGATCCGCGAGGCTGCCTCGGCAGTGAGTGTTTCCGGCTTGCCTGCAGGGAGCCAGCCATTGCTTGTTAGTTGAACGTCGAGCGATCCGGTCCCTAACAAATAGTTGTAGTCGCGGCTGTGAGATCCGCCGAGGCGCTGGGCAGGCGTAAACCAGTTAGCCGCCACCTCGGTCCACAGCATCTGGAGAATGGCGCGGCCGATTTCTTGATCGTGCGGATCCTTCGACAGGCGCACCAGCGAGATGGCACAATCCATATCCACGCCGGTGTAGGTGGTGCTGTTGTATTCGGTGATGCCGTTGAGCTTGGCATAGTTAAACCACGCGCTGAGATTCGCGCGACCTTGTTGGGAAAGTTCCGGCTGCTGTAGATATTGGCCGAGCAGAACGAGATTGGCCGCCTTCATCAGATAGATGTTGGTATAGTCAGGCCCGACTTTTTGGTTCAACGCGCCTTGGGCCGCGTCCTTCATCATTGCCCGAAAGCTCACCTCGTTGGCGGCACTGAGCACGCCGGGATGGCCTAGTGCGAGGGCCATCGCGTTCTGACTCACAAACTGCACGGCGTTGCGATCCTTGACCTCGGGCTGCCCGCGATACCAGCGGAAGTTACCAAAGTTCACGTTGCCTTCCCGCAACTCCTGCTGCTCCCGGAGCGTCTGAATCGCTTTGGCCAACCTGCCGTCATTCTCCCCGACCACTGCTGCCTCAAGAATAGTTTTCATGATCGAACGGGCGTCCAACCGGGCATCGGCGGCCTCGATCTTGGCAAACATCGCATCAAGTGCCCGCTGCTCGACTGCGGATGGCAGGGCCATGGCGATTGGCACTCCGAATAAGGCGGCGAATAATGGCAAACACAGGAGTTTCATCGGGCTGACCGATACGCCGGAAGGCATCCGCACCTTGCAAGACCACCAAACGCTCAAAAGCATATCGAAGTCTTTTCCGTTCCGGGAAAAACTCGTCAATCTGACTCCTTCTGTCGCTCTTTTTGGTCAGCCTCTTCGCGCTGCTGTTTCAGAGCCGCCTGCTCCGCTTGATACTTCGCCTCCCGTTGCTCCTGCTCCGCTTGATACTTGGCCTCCCGGTGCTCCTGCTCAGCTCGATCCTTCGCCTCCAATTGCTCAATCAGCGGACCACTCCACGGCGCGGAACCCGTAGCCCATGGTTTCTTTCTCCAGCCGGGACATCTCAAATCCAGGGAATCCTCAAACTTCCTGAAGAACGGTAAGCTGACGTCCATTTTAATGAGCCACCTCGCAGCCGATTGAAGCACATCCTTGAGTTCATCGCTGCCATTGGGGAGCAGTTTCGCAGCACTCCATGCATGGTCGGACGCAGTGATTCGATAATGCCAGCGTTGGGTATGCGCTTGAGGAATGGCAAGCAGACGCTGCTTTTCCAGCTTCGTGGCTGGCGTCTCCACCACTTTGACTAACGACTTATTGCTGGCATAGTCATAGGTTTCATATTTTCCGGTTAGTCTCTCCTTGCGGGTCGGTGGAGCGTCGAACTGGCCGCTGGTGGCGGCATTGTCAGGTTCGCGTTCGGTGCCCATGAGTTCGAGTCCGCGCACTCGCGCCAACCACGCGGCATCCCACCATGCCCGGGCGCGCTGGGGTTTGGGCAGTTTGGTATTTCGACCCATCTCCATCGACTTGAAATAGGTGAGCGCTTCCGGACACAGCCATTTTGGAAAATAGCGCAGCGCGATTTCGCCGCGGTCTTCGCGAGTCATGCGCCTAGCCAATAACCAACGCAGCCGGTAAGTATAAAAACTCTCTGGAATCCTCGCCCGATCATATCCAAACAAACCCAAAACAAACAGGGGCCCGTAACTTTCGTGGGTTTCAGCTTCAAATTTGAGCGCTTGTTCTTCCCTGCTGAGATCCCATGGCTGCTGATCCACAAAGGTTTTGAGTTCCGTGGTGGTCATGAGTTGCTCGGCCACCCATGCGGAGTCCAGCCAGCATTTTCCCTCTAAAAAGCTCGTCATGGATTCACGGAAATTTCCGCAAGCCAGTGCCAGCATGGCCTTATCGGCGTATGCGGTTTCGCCGGTGCTCACTAATATCTCCTCCTGCCATTGATCCCCCTCGTTATGAAATTCCTGATTGGGAAGGATGCGCAGGCATTGTTTCATGGCAACAAGGGCGAATGATCTGTGGCCAGCACGCAATTCGAGTTTCGCCTGCAACCAATAGGAAAGATAAGTCGGTTGGGCCACCATCTTCAGCCACTTGGCGGCAGCCGCATAGTCTCCGGCCAGATAGGCGATCCAGCCTAACCGGTCCGCATCACTGGGATTTCTAACTTCTGCGGCTTCCACGGCGGCGAGCCATCGCGCACACGCCTTGGCTCCATGCTCGACATAGCCGGCTGATGCCGTACCCATCAGTTTGCAGGAGGTAATCTCACGCCAAACCGGACTGCGGGCCGCAGCTTCGAGATCCTCCTTTGAAAAATCGGTGAACACATTATCAGGAATCTCGCTAGACGGGATTTGTGCGATCTTCCAGAGCATCAACTCACCGGCGAGTTCGTCGTTGTAGTCCGCCTCAAGGCGGAAGCTCGCTGAATAGCAATCCGTGGAATCGGCAAAACCCGTCGCCGCCACCTGCCGGATCTCCCGACACCTCGCGATCACCTTGTCGGCATCTGTCTTCTCAGCATCTCCTTCCATTCGAGCAAGCATGTAGAGAGCCCAAATCGTCCGGTAATGACGTTCCGCAGGCGGCCTGGCAAGAAGGGCATCAAACGCCTTTCGAGCTGCGTCCATATCCTGACGACAATAGGCGAGTGCTCCCACGTGATAATCACGGAATTCACTCGGATACTCGTCTGGCATCCGCGCCTCCTTGTCTGGACTGGACGCTAGAAATGCCCGTGCTTCCTTGTTTTGTTTCCGGGCCAGTTCGACATCCGGCGGATTCAAAACCTTTTCCCGGATCGCGGCGTCATAATCCGTCTCATCTGCTAGAGCCGTTGCTTTGCTGCCATTGGCCGATGTTGGTTTTATCTGCGGAAACTTGGCCCTATATTTTTCAGCAAGAATCCGAAGTTCGCTCGCATAATAAAACTCCGGCGCACGTGAGACAGATTCCCCACCGGCGGCAAGCAATGGTTCTGGTAACATCGGACCACTGGCTTGTGCGGACCCGCCGGGCACGCAGAAAAGCAAAGCAACCAGCAGAGTCTGTAGAGGGCGCTCGGAAAACAAATTATTCATTGTTAGAAATTGTTATCTTGGGATTGGTGATTGGATCGGAAAAACGCAACCAGCCCAGCGGTATGGCCTGCCCGGGACGAATCACCCGCATCGCTCCGGCACCCACCGCGCCGCGCGGGTGGAATTCCGCCGACGAATCCGTTGCAGTCATCGCATAGCCAGCCAGCGCTTCACCCGCTTCCATTTTCGCGTTCTGCCAACTTACAGTAATCCATGCGGGCGGATTGGCATCGGCATCGCCGCTGTTGAGAAGGGTTAGATCGCATAGTTTACCGTCGGAATCGAGACTCGCCCGGGTGCTTAACACGGGTCGCGGATCGATGCCGTGAATCAAGCTGCGCAGCGTGGTCATGCGCCAATTATGGGTATCGCTGTCAGTGGGCAGGCGGAACCATAAAACTCCAGTGAGTTCCGCCGGACGATTGACGTTCCAAGTTTTCAACAGGTCAGCAAGCGCGGCGGGATCTGCTTTTAGATAGATGACACGACTCGCTTCCGGCCAGTCGCGGGATTCCCCTTCGGCAACAACTCCGATGCAGTGATTGTCCGTGCCAAAGGCGAGTTCATAAGTATAAGTCGGGAGCGCTACCCGGAATGGCACGCCGGGTGCAGCGCGGGATGCCTGATTCACCCATTGCCGGGCTTTGGCGGGATCACATAACAAGGTCGATTCGGGAGTCGGCTTCTCGGCGGCGTGGACTTGCAATACATATCCATCAGCAGCGTGCGCGAGCTTCACAAAATTCGGTTGGTTCAACCAACAGGGCAGCGCGGTGAATGTCACGCGCACCGGAGCAACTGCCGCGCGAATTTGGCCTAGCCAGCCAGTATAGATAGTTAGCTGTGACTCCGCCGCATCGAAATCGAGCTGAATCTCATCCAGCGTGACGCCTTGCAGCGCTGCCCGCCTCACACATTCACGGGAGGTCGCAGTTAGAACTTCATTTACCACCGGAAGATCAGACCCGGCCCGGGGTTCGACACGAATCGCTGCAAAGACGTGGCGGTTTTGCCCGGCAAGGTCGTGCCACGGTACGTCTGCCCATTTCACTTTGGGAACTCCCCCCTGCCACTCCAGCCATGCGGCGAGCGGACAAAAACCACTGCTGTCTGACTTGGCGGCTGCGGCGGCTTCACGCAAGTCTGAGTTCCAAACCCGTTGCCAGATATAGATCTCATGTGTTAGTCGAGTGGTGGGCCGCTGGCATGATGCAAGCGATAGACAAGTGATCAATACGCCCACCCTCAAGTATATCGCCTTCCACTTCACAGCGAGATCCTCCATGAAACTATTTCCCGCCTTGTTTCATCAGCCGTGCCGCCAGTTCCTTGAGTTCCTCCACTGGGATTGCGAAATTCTCTGCGCGATTCGCGCGGGCGATGTTCATGCCGATGCAGTGGCCATCGAAATCGAGCAAGGGGCCGCCTTCCACCGTGCGGCTGCCGAGAATGTCGTGCTGGATCACCCGTGGAAAGCCGCTGCGGTGTGGGGAAAAATCGCCGCTCATCTGGTCGTTGCGGTTCATTTGCTCGGTGAACAATTCGCCACGCGCTGCCAGTCGGACATCGACTGTGGTTTCTGCGCCTTTGCGGCGATAGGTCAGCTTTACCTGAGTGCCGGCCTTGCGTTCTTTGAGTGCGTCCGCGATGTCCGTGACGTTGGCCACCTTCTTGCCTTCGATGGTTAGAATCACATCGCCCTTTTGCAAACCGGCTTCCTTTGCGCCGCTTTTTTCATTCACGTCGTCCACTTCGAGCACTTTGGATTTTGCATTCAGGATCACCCCGAGCGCCGCGCCGCCGGAAGCGGGGATTTCACGGGGTTTCGCACTGATGATGCCCGCTAACAAACGTCGCGTGAGGCGGGACGTCACGCCGTTCGCCACCACCCAGGTTCCTTGCGGTACCGCGCTGGTTGGGGCGTAAACCACCGGCACCAACCCGCTGGCTTCGACTTTCAAAAGCGCCACATCCCACGTCGGATCCACCATCAGCACCTTCGCTTCCGGGTAGTTTTTCTGGTCCACCGTCACGCCCAAGGTCTTCGCCTCCAACAGTTCGCTCGCCTTAGTTAGAATGTAGCCTTCGGCGGAAATCACCACGCCGTAAGCGATCTCTTTGCGGTCATCGAGAATCACCGCGCTCGATGTTTGTAAGACCTGCCGCTGCGCCTCGAAGGCTGCGACGACCGCCGTGCCGGTGGTCCGATAGGCGGATTCCAGGCTCTGCTGCGCCGCCACAGGCAGCACCAGCAGCGCGGCAAGGATGAGTGAATATTTGTTAGCGTGCACCAAGGTTGAGAGTTAGCGTTTTCGGTTTTCCTGCGTGTTCCGTCTCCAGTGTTAGTTCGTCGCCCGCTGACATTTCCTTGAGCAAATCCTGCATCTGTTCGCGTTTTTCCAAGGCCACGCCGTTCATTTTCAGCAAGGCGTCGCCCTCCTTGATTCCCGCTTCCGCCGCCGGGCTTTTTTCGCCCACTTTCGTCACCCGCAGGCCACCTTCCGGTCGTGGTTCGGTGGCGATGCCGAGAAATCCCGTGCCCTTCACCGGCTTCTGCGCGTAGGGCCCCTCGCCAATGAATTCCGCCTTCTGTAGCCCGTCCCAGTTCGCGATGAATTCGGTCATCGGCACATGCATGTTCGACTCGAGCTGCGCGCCGACCCGCGAGTGGATGCCGATCAGTTTACCAGTTAGATCAAACAACGGCCCGCCCGAATCACCGCCGATCAACTTGCAGTCGGATTGAAAGGTCGAGCCTGCGATCCGCACTAACCGCCCCAGTCGCACCACCGAGCCCCGGTCCTTGTCGAAGCCGCCGGAGTGCCCGAGCGCGAACACCCAGTCCGCCAGCTTGGTCGTTTCCGCCCGATCGATTTCCACAAACGGATAGGTTCCCTTCTCGGTGATCTGGATCATCGCCGCGTCCTTGTCCGCGACCAGTCCCAGCGTTTCCCCCTTCAGGCGTGTGCCGTCTTCGAGAATCACCGTCACTTTTTTCTTCACTCCTTGAGCGACATGCGCTGCTGTTAGAACCAATCCATCGGCGGAAACGATTACTCCGCTGCCAGAGCCTTCCTTGATCTCGATGCACACCGTCGCCGCCCGCGCCTTGGGCAGAGCGGAGGCCACTGCGTTTTGGATGGCTTCCAAGTCCTTGCGATTTTGCGGCGCTTTGAGGTCATTCACGTACGGGCGCGCGTCATCGGCGAAGGCGCACCATGGCAGCAGGGCCAGCATTGGGAAAATCAGAGGTAACTTCATCGGGGTCGGCTTGGCGGCAGGCTAAGGGCAAGCCGAGTTTTCCGCAACTTATGCCTGCGCGACCCGACGAAATAATCCGAGCCACTCCCGCCCCTCGCGTCCGGGATAGGCCAATGTTGGCACCCAGCCGTCCAGCAGCACGAACCATGGGGCGAACCACGCCTCCAGCTCCGCGAGTGTGACGCCGAACGGAGGGCCGCTCGCCACCTCGCCTGGATCGAAGGGATTCAGGAAAAATACACCCGCCAGCAAGCCTCCCTCGCAGAGGCACTCTGCTGCCGCTTCCGCATACCGGCCCCGCTCACTGGGGTCGATCGCGCAAAAACAGGTATGCTCCCACAAAGCCGAAAACTCGCGTCCCGCCCACCATGCAGGATCGAGGAAATTTCCCAATGCATAAGTTTCCTTTCCCGTGTTAGGAAATTCTCCGGCCCGCGCCACTGCCGTCGGGGATAAATCCACGCCCAGCACCGGTAGTCCTAACATCGCCAGCGCTCGCACATCATGTCCCAGTCCGCAGCCCGGCACGAGGACCGGCCCCGCGCCCCACGTTGATGGCTCCAGTTTTCCTAACAATTCCACCAACGGCGGCGCGGCTTGGCCTTTTTCCCATGGCGTATCGCCCGCTAGATAGCGCTGATCCCAATCTGTCATGCGCCCACAGTCTGCCGTGTTTCCTAATCTGGCAAGCGCGGCTTGGGCGCAGATAAAATCTGGATCAAGGAGTGACTGTCACGGTGACCGTCTTGGAGTTGACAATGCCACCGGCGTTTTTGATCTGCACCCAGTATTTGGAAGTAGTCGTGAGGTTGGATGTTTTAAAGGTGGCAGTCTTGGCTGAGACAGTTTTGATGGGTCTGATGGTATTGCCGCTTGCGCCTTTATACCATTGATAGGTGAGACCCGTGCCGGATGCCGTAACTGAGAGGGTCGCAAAATTGCCAGTCTTGATAGTGAGGGATGCAGGCTGTTTCGTGATGGTTGGAAGGGGCGTGCCAGTACCATTGGCGACGACAATCGTGAATGATTGGGAGAGGGATGGACCAATGAGGGTCTGAGATACCAATGCTCTGACGGTGATGGGGAAGCTGCCGGTTTGAGTCGGGATTCCGGAAATGGAGTCCACGTTGCTGAAGGTGGCATTGCTATGTATAAGGCCAGCGGGCAAAGCCCCGATGATTTGCCAACTTCCCGGTGGTCTGAGAGTACCCACCGCTTGAAAGACAAAAGATAGGTTTTTGTCTATGGTTGCTTTCACGGTTGCCGATCCGGGTGAGGGCTGAAGCTGGGTGATGGTGGACGCGCCAGCAATGGAATCGAAGGCGCAGAGCCCAACGACGGAGGCGATGCTCCATTTTGCGAGTTCACCCATGCCTGAGACGCCCAACACACGGGACTCTGGCAGGATGATTTGGACGATGGGCGTGCGTTGGAATAACAGCAGCAACGAGCCGAGTTTTGAGAAAAACTGGCGAACGTTACGATTGAGTTTATTTGGGGTTCTCAAATTTTTTGATTTAGAAGGATCGTGAATCAATCCGGCAAAGGGGGAGGATTTGGATCATATAGAAAATAAAAAACGCCCGACTCCACGGGGGAGACGGGCGTTTAGAAATGAAAACGTAGATCACTTACTTTCCCTCACCATCCGCGTTACACATGCTGGCAAGCGCGGCTTGGGCCCAAGACAGAATGGGGATCAAGGAGTGACCTTCACCGTGACAGTATTGGAATTGACAGTGCCCCCGGCGTTTTTGACCTGTACCCAGTATTTGCTAGTGGTGGTGAGAATGGGTGTTTTATAAGCGGCGGTCTTGGCAGAGGCTGTGAGGATAGGTCTGGTAGTGATACCGCTTGCGCCTTTATACCATTGATAGGTGAGACCCGTGCCGGATGCCGTAACCGAAAGGGTTACAAAATTACCGGTCTTGATGGTGAAGGATGCTGGCTGTTTCGTGATGGTCGGAAGAGGCGCGATACCGCCATTGCCCACGACAATTGTGAACGCTTTGGAGGTGGAGGGGCCGGCGAAGCCTGAGAATTCCCATGCTTTGACCGTGATGGGGAAGCTGCCGGCTTGAGTTGGGATACCCGAAATGGAGTCCACACTGTTGAAGGCCGCATTATTATGATTAAGACCGTTAGGCAAAGCACCGATGATTTGCCAACTGCCCGGACGGCTGTCAACGCCGGTCACCTGGAATACAAAAGCCAGGCTTTTGTTTTGGGTTGCGTTTACAGTTAAAGATCCGGGAGTCGGCTGAAGCTGGGTGATGGTGGACGCGCCTGCGATGGAATCGAAAGCACAGAGACCCACGACGGAGGCGACGCTCCATTTTGCGAGCTCACCCATGCCTGAGGTGCCCAGTACCCGGGCTTCTGGCAGGATCATTTGGACGATAGGTGTGCGTTGGAATAGCAGCAGTAGTGAGCCGAGTTTGGAGAAAAACTGGCGAGCCTTGCGATGCATTTCAGTTGGTGTTTTCACGATCTTGTTTTTAGTTGTCTTTTGTTTTAATGATTGAGAATTTATCAGTTGCATCCGCAACCACCGCCGCCCACACCACCACCACCGAATGCCGCTTCACGGGAGAAATAAGCGTGTTCGGTCATGGCCTTGATCAAGGGCGTCATATTATCGGACATGACGGGTTTTGCTAGATTGCCGCGCTCGTAAGGTTTCACCCGTACAAGCTGATCGGAACAACTGCTAAGGCAGATGAATGCAGCCGTTAATGTTAGTAAAAAAAATGGTGAGTTCATCGTTGTGGGTGGTGTTTCACTTGCCTTCGGCGAGTAGGCTTTCAATTTCGGTGACGTATTCAGCCTCGGTCTTGGCTCCTTTGAATCCCGTGTGGAGATAGCGAATCATGCCCTTACGATCCACAAGATAGCTGGTTGGCATCGAAGGTGGGCCGAAAAAATCCGCGGCCTTATGAGAGGCGTCGTGAACGATGGTGAAGGACACCTTCATCTTATCCGCGAAGGCTTTGTATTTCGCCGCATCCTCGTCCACCCCAACGCCAATGATGACGAGCCCTTTTGAGCCGTATTTGGACTGGAGTTTGTTAAGAACGGGAAATGATTGGATGCAGGGGCCGCACCATGATGCCCAGAAATCAACCAACGCCACCTTTCCCGCAGTATTGGGGACAGAGGCACCGGGTAGCAGTTGGGATAGATTCGGGACTGGCCGACCGACCTTGGCGCCATCGGCGGCTGATAGAATCGGGGCTGAACAGGTGAGGAGGAATGCCGTGATGATGTTTTTCATAAGTGTTTAGTTGGTTGAGAGAGATCGTTCATGCGCTTTTTACCAGCCATTTGCCGAAACCGCGGGTGCCGTCGATGCCGTGTTCGCTTTGGGCGCAGACCTCGACGCCACGGGCGAGTGACGCGAGA
This sequence comes from Akkermansiaceae bacterium, assembly GCA_025354565.1. Classification (GTDB taxonomy): domain Bacteria; phylum Verrucomicrobiota; class Verrucomicrobiia; order Verrucomicrobiales; family Akkermansiaceae; genus Luteolibacter. Next base: position 32,134 of record JANXMQ010000066.1, on the reverse strand, counting down.
TGGAGTCCTTCGCGGGTGCCCAGCACGAAGACCGAGGTGCTGTAGATTCCGGCTTCCAGGCACGAGTTGGCCACCACGGTGACGGCGCGCATGCCGTTGGTTACGGGCCAGCCAGTGCGGGGATCGAGGATGTGGCCGTAGCGTACGCCGGCGTGGGTGAAATGACGGGCATAATCGCCGGAAGCGGAAACCGCGAGATCGCTAACAGCCAATCCGCCCCAGCAATTGCCGGGCTTGTTGCCGTCCTCAATACCGATGTGCCAGAAGGGATGTGAACCATTTCCACCCATGGCGTAGATGTCGCGTCCCAGATCAATAAGTGCATCCTTGATCCCGAATTGCCGGGCGATCTTGGCCACGCTGTCCACGGCGAATTCCTTGCCGAAGCCCCCGAAATCCAAGCCCATACCTGCTATAGGGAGAAAAATTCCACCCGTGCGGCGTTGCACCTTTTTCCAGCCTGTTAGCGCCAGCGTGGCCTTCACTTCGTTGCTTTCCGGAAGCGCGGCGTGGGCGACTTTCCAGTTCCATAATTGCATCAAGGGCAACATCGTGGAGTCCAGAATACCATGGGTCCGGGTGAATAATCCATCGGCAATGTCGAGGAGCTCCTCCATCGCGCGGTCGGTTTTCACCCACTCGTGTCCGGCGGCCGCATTGATGCGGGAAACCAGCGAGTCAGGCCGGAAGCGTGAGAACTTGGCTTCAAATCTCTCGATCCAACCGAGCGCCTCGGCGGCGAATTCCAATGCCTTGCGTTCATCCGGCTGTTTGAATTTGACCAAACATTGAGTGCCGAGCGCATTGAAATCAAGCAGCCTCATGCCGAGTGCATCGGCAGGCAGGACAGGATTTGTTAGCGTTGAACTCATAGCGTCAGAGGGAAACAAGTTAGAATTTGGCGTTCAGGCCGATGGTCCAGATGTTGGCCTCCGTGTAGGCCTGTTCCGGTGCCGCGTCGGAACCGCTGCCCGTCATGGTGTAGCGTTCGTAAGCAGCGGTGGCTGAGAAATTGTCAGTGAATTGATAGCGCAGGCGGAGCCCGACGCCCAGCGTGTCGAACGAGGACAGCCGATAGTCCGCAGAATAGTTAGGACTGCTGCCATTCGGGGAGCTTGGTGGGGTGCCGATGGCGAGCGAGTCGAGGGTGGTCATGTAAAAGTCCGCAGCGCTCTGGTGATAGTAGCGGAAAAATGGGATGGCTTGGAAATGCTCACCCAAGTTCTGACGCCATTCGAGCTCGGCGGTTTCTGACAAAATTCCGTAATCGTCGTGTGAAAAACGCAACACTGCATCTGCGGCACCGTCCGCCTGCTGGAAGTAGTGTTTCCCCTCGAATTGCAAGACCTCGCGCAAGCGCTTGTCTGGGCGATTTTCCGGGTAAATGTTCGTCACCGGAAAAGTGATGAAGCCCCCCGAGCCATCTGGGATGCTGACGGTTTCATCCCGCTGGACCACCTTGTAAGGATCATTCAGATAGCCATGGGCGTATCCCACTGTTAGGTTGGCGGAAATGATGGTATCCTTGTCCAGAATCTGGGAGACTCCGGTAAATAAATCAAAGCTCTCCTTCAGCTCGCTGGGGTGACGCGGCACGTCAACCGTATCGTGAAGATAGTTCAACCCATAGGCTAGGGTCGTGTTTTTTTGGTTCAGCTCAAGGGTGTCGGATAGCGCAAAGCCATTTGAGGCATAGTCATGCTCGGTGCTCCTCGACATTTCGAGTTCCACCCGATGGTCTCCGAACTGCTCGGACAATGCGCCGAGGATGCCGTAACGGACATCATGCAGTGACGACAGGAAAGGCTGCCCGCCACCCGCGGCACCTGGCAGGACGCCCGTGGGCGAGGCTCCGCTGATCGCGTCTCTCAGCCACTGGAAGCGGAATGAAGTCGAGTCATTGATGTCAACTTGGCCGCGGGCATAATAGGACTCCACTTTGATCCGGTCAGAATCCTCCTGATAGAGCTGGAAACTGGTGTCATAGCTTTGCGGGATGTTTTCCGCCTGAGCTTGGAAACCCGGACAGAGAAGCGTGGCGATGACGAGTTGCTGGCGATTGCGCATGAAAGTGGTGGTGAAAGTGAATTCCAAATGCTGGTTGAGAGCCTCATCCGAAATGGCGTGCCCATGATTTGCCATGAGCGCCCATTTTTTCCATTAAGAAATTGTAACTACTTGGTAAGATCCGTTGCCCAAGGCTTTGCGGATCACGGATAAGCAGCCATCGCACCGGCTGGATCTGCGAAATCAGCGGTCGTGGGGCGGTTTCTCCAAATGGAGCGAAATGGTAAACGATGCGCTCATGCGGAAAGGGAAATTTTGCGCCGATTTGGTCAAAATTAGGGGAATGGAGGTCCATTCTTATTCGGGATACGGTCCGTTAGAGGATTTCCTGGACGAAGGAGTCCTTTTGGAAAATCGCGAAGGCTTCGGGCTCTTCGCCGGTGCCGAGGAAGCGGGGGGGAATGCCGAGCTGGTCTTGGATGGTGACGGCGATGCCACCTTTTCCTGAGCCGTCGAGTTTGGTGACGATGAGGCCGTCGAGCGGGCTGGCTTTGTGGAATTCCTTGGCTTGCTGGAGGGCGTTTGCGCCGGTGGTGGCATCGACGACTAAGAGCGTGAGGTGGGGCGCGGAGGGATCCTGCTTGGCGAGGGTGCGGCGGATTTTTCCGAGTTCTTCCATCAGATTGTGGCGGGTGTGGATGCGGCCGGCGGTGTCGCAGATGAGGAAATCCGTGTGGGCGGCGAGGGCTTTCTGATGGGCGTGGAAGCAGACGGAGGAGGGATCGGCATTGGGATTTCCGGTGACGACGGTGAGCTCCAGGCGCTCGCCCCAGCGTTGGAGTTGCGCGACCGCTGCAGCACGGAAGGTATCCGCGGCGGCGAGCATGACACTGTGCTTGCGCTGCTTGAGCCAGAGGCCGAGCTTGGCGGAGGAGGTGGTTTTACCGGTGCCATTGACGCCGACGATGAGAATGACGAAGGGCTTGCCATCGGTGCGCGGGGCAGGCGGGAGGAAATCGGCGGGTAGGCGGTTGGCGAGCTGGCGGCGGGTGACGGCGATGACATCCTCGCCGGAAATTTCGCGGCCGAGGGCGCGGAGTTCATCGATGATCGACGTGGTGAGACGGATGCCGAGATCCGAGCTGATGAGGTCGGCCTCGAGGTCATCCCAGTCGATTTCCGCGCGGTTGGTGATCTTATTGAGAAGGGATTTGAAAAAGCCGGCCATGGGTGCGGCGGGAGATTGGAGAGGCCAGAGACCAGAGACAAGAAACAAGAGGCGAAAACTCTGGACTGTGGATTCCTGATTCTTAAGTCTTGAGGCATGAAGTCTTGGGCGTGGTTGGTTCTGTTGGTGGGGCTGATGACACTGGTATGGGTCGCACTGGAAGTTCGCGCCCGCAGCCTAGAAGGACGGTGGAGCGAATTTGTCGAGAAATGGGAATCAAAAGGCGAAGCGTTCGGCGTCGAGGCGAATCTGCCACCCGCATTGCCGGACTTGCAGGAGTTTGCGGCCCACCCGTGGATTCACGCGATCGCCACGGGCGACCGGGCGAGCTTGGCGCAACTGGCGAAAATGAATCCCGAAAGCGTCGAAGGTTACGAGGCGTGGCAGAGTTCGGCCGGAGAGGACGGCGTTTTGCCGACCATGCCGGAGGATCTGGCGGAACGGGTGCGGATTCACGGGGAGGAATTTCAAACGGATCTCGCCGCGTTCGAAGAGGCATTGGGGAGGCCGGGTTATCGTGTTTTGGTCACGAAACCAAGCAATAGCGTGGCTAATTTCTTGTGGGTGAACAAACTGGCGGTCGTTTCAAAGCTTCTGGATGCGCTGGCCCACGCCGCGATTGCGCGGGACGACTCTGCTGCGTTTTCCCGTTTCACAGTGATGCAACTGAAGGCGGGGGAGAAATTGCGTGGAACGAATTCTTTGATAGGGTTGGTCGTGGGAGCCGGGTTTGAATCGAGTGCTTATACGGCGCTTGGCAGCATCCCCGCATCGAGGAAGTGGCCGAACACCGAAATGGAGAAATGGATCGCCGCCTTGGATTTCAGGAAACGGCCACCTGCGGACGAGTTCGCTGCGGCATTGCGGGCGGAGCGCGGTCTTTATTTGGAAATGATCGCAACTTTGGAAAAATCTCCGGCGGTGCGAATTTCCGTTTCGAGGCTGCTACAGATCCAACGCCGTTATTTCGCCCAATCGAAATTGGCATTGTGCGAGGAACTGCAGGAAGCGATTCTCTCCCACGCAGGAAAACTGCTGACGTCGATTGATCCTGCCCGGTGGAAGCGGTTTGGCGACGACATGGCGGCCCGCAAAAATGAGGCAACTGCGGAGGAATTCGGGCACGCGATCTTTTATATAACTCGGGGGATTTTCGAGGCGTTGGCCTTGCAGGAAATCGACCGGGCCGTCATCCGGGCGAAATTGGAAGATGAGTTGCGAATACCCCCTCGGTAACTGTCCGGCATAACCCGGAAAGCGGGTTGCGGAGCGGGTCGAAGTCGCTAGTCTGGCCAAGCCGATGCCAAAAATCCGAGTGCTCCCCGACATTCTCGCCAGCCAAGTGGCGGCGGGTGAAGTAGTGGAGCGCCCGGCCTCGGTGGTGAAGGAACTTGTGGAAAACAGCATCGATGCCGGGGCGCGTGAAATCCGGGTGGACATGGATCGCGGTGGCTCGGGACTGATCCGGGTGAGCGATGACGGTTGCGGCATGTCGCGCGAGGATGCGTTGCTTTCGCTGGAACGTCATGCCACCAGCAAATTGCGGACGGCAGGGGATTTGGCGGCGATTTTGACCCTCGGCTTTCGCGGGGAAGCGGTGCCGAGCATTGCCAGCGTTTCACGGTTCCGCTTGGTGACGCGGGAACGGGATGCGATTTCCGGGACGGAGATCCTGGTGGACGGGGGAAAAATCCGCGACGTGCGGGATGCGGGGTGTGCGCCGGGCACGGTGATCGAGGCGAAGTCGCTGTTTTACAACATGCCGGCGCGGCGGAAATTTTTGCGGGCGGAGACGACTGAGGCGGCGCACGTCGAGCATCAGTTGCGGCTGCACGCGCTGGCTGCGCCGCAGGTGCGGTTCCGGCTGCGGCGGGATGAGCGAGAGATTTTCGATCTGCCACCGGCGGCGAAAGCGGTGGATCGGGTGCGGCAGTTGCTAGGAACGGAGCTTTCGCGGGAGTTGATCGGGCTGCCGCTGACGCATGGCAACGGGATTTCCGTGGAGGGTTTCGTGCTGCCCGCCAGTCATGCGCGGAAGGGGCGTCGGCATCAGTTCGTCTTTCTCAACGGCCGACCGGTGGAGGACACGGTGATTTCCCGAGCCTTGGCAGAGGGATTTCGTGGGGCAGTAGCGGACGGAATGTATCCGGCGGCGTGGTTGTGGATCGAACTGGAGCCGACGCTGGTGGATGTGAATGTGCATCCGGCGAAGCGCGAGGTGAGGTTTCATCGGCCGGTCGATGTGCGGGACGCGATTCTTGAGGCAGTGGCGGTCGGTATGCGGCCAGCCGTAACTGCACTGCCGACACGAGTGGACGCGCCTGTTGCTACTGGTCCGGCCACCGATGCGGAGGTGGTCACAGCCATGCTCGCGAATTTTCCGGCACCCCATCCGAGCCTGTCGGACTGGGCAGGAAAAAGTCCCGAACCATCGATTTCCCCGATTGAACCGGCTCCACTGGCGGCGGGTGGGGGAGTTCCTGAGTTTCGAGTTCTCGGAATGCTGCACCATCGCTTTGTGCTGATGGAGAGTGCGGACGGTTTGGTGCTATTCGATCCGAAAGCGGCGCGGGAACGCATTTATTATGAGAAACTTCTGAACCACGGCGAGGGCGTGGTGGAAACGCAGGGACTGTTGGTGCCGGTCCTGCTGGAGCTGGACCCGCGCGATTTGGACCTGGTGTTGCGTGAGCGGATGGCGCTGGCAGAGGCTGGTATCGAGGTCGAGGCATTTGGCGGCAACACGCTGCAAATCAGGTGCTTGCCTGCCTGCCTGCCGGTGGATGATCCGCGGTCTTTTTTGGGAGCCTTGATGGACGATCTGCTCCATGACGCCGCGCCGGGGGCAAGGTTTGCCCTTGATCGGCTGGCGCGGGTGCTGGCACGCCGGGCGGCGGCGGCGGTCATTCCCCGGCTGGCCGAAACCGGTCCGTTGCTGAAGGATTTATTCGCCTGTGAATTGCCGTATTGTGCGGCTGACGGGCGACCGACGCTCACGGAATTCGGCATGAGGGAGCTGGACCGGCGTTTTGGGATCGGTAAAGGGTAGGGGGGTAAAGTGGCTCAAAAATTAATTTCGGATTCGTTCAATATTTGTAAAAATTAGTTGAGTTTCCGTCCTGTATCGGGTAGAAGAAGGGCGCGAAAAGACCGGATATGGATCAATTTTATCCTGAGTTCGGGATCGAAGCGGGAAAAAACCGCTGGAGCAATCGGCATAAATCCTTTTATTTATAGGGAAAATTGACCACGACATTAAAATTTTGAATCCGTTCAAAAATGTTTAAAATTTTTCTTGTTAAGTTTCCTTAAAGTTTTACTATGTCGGCAAGTTTAAGCCATCTAGAGCTTCAACCCAACTTTCAGAAGACATGAGAAACCAGTGGTTCACAGTCGGAATTGCCAGCGCGGCCCTGATCGGGGCTGCCGCTGGAAGCCGTTTGTCGGAGCGCGTGGCGAGCGTGCATGAGAGTTTTCTAGAGAGTCGCCGCGAGGTGTTGCCGTCGCTCCGTGATCCGTTCGGGGTGCCGGCAGTGGCACGCGTCGTGATCGAGCAACCGCGCGACAGTTTCCGCGCTGCGGCCGACTGGAAGCGCAACGTGACTGCGACCGTGTTTTGGGTCGGCGAACAGGCAACCGAGAATAACCCGACGCCGAATACCGCGAGTGCCTGGGACCGGAATTGGCAGGCGAATTTTGGCGGTTGCGATGCTCCGGACCGGCGGACCGACTATTGCCCCGCAGGTTTTGTCCCCGCGCTCAATCCGTTTTACATCGCCCTGCCCTACAACGATGTCGCGAAAGGTGGCGGCCACCGTCCGGAAGCATCCAAGGTGATTCCCTGGTTCTGGCAAAACTATCGCGGCGACGGGATTTCCGTTTGCAAGGGCCGCTGGGTCGCGGTGCATCACCAAGGCAAGGTCTGTTACGCGCAGTGGGAGGACGTCGGCCCCTTCGAGGTGGACCATTGGCAATATGTTTTTGGCAATGAATCCCCGCGGCCCAATCGCAACCAAGGCGCTGGCATTGATCTGAGTCCCGCTGTCCGCGATTTCCTCAATCTCCGCAGTGGCGAAACCGTCGAATGGCGATTCGCGGAAGATCGCGAAGTGCCGCGTGGACCTTGGAAAAACTGGTCCAGCGACTCCGGACTGCCACAACACTGAAAATTCACCCCTAGACAACTGCTGTTCAACCCCTAACCCGATCCAACCGACCCACACCCGTTATTTGCATCAACCACACCCTTTCTGAGGCGCTATTGTCCCGATAGCTCCTCAGGCGGCCCGGATCGGGATTCTGTCCCGAATCGGCACGGTCCATCGAGTTTCCCTCGTTGACCCCGTGCCCTTGCCCGAACCGGGCCGCACATCGCTCCAAGGTCGTCCCACCTTTGAGGTTCCCGATGGAGGGTGTTTCTAAACACCCAACCCTTACAACCAGCCATGAAAACCAGCCAATTGGCTACCTTACCGGTAGTCCTCATCTCCATCTGCACCCTCGTGTCAACTCGCGTAAACTCCCAGACGATCCCTGCGATCCCGATCGGTTCGCTAACGGCTTATCCGACCGTCGTGCAGACGGGGACCAAGCCGACCCTGACTTGGAGTATCAGTTACCCATCGATCGTCAAGGACTACGTCACCATTACTGCGCCTGCCACCATCACTCCAAAGCAAGCGCTATATATGGACATTCGGATACTGGGGCAGGGGGTTACCGTGCAAAATGGCAGCGGATACTCATTTGTGCCGACTGAAGCCTCGATGAGTTATAACAGCACATCGACCTCCAACTACAAGCGGATTTTCTATGGCACTAACCTCGATGTGAATCCGTCGTCGATCGTCTCAACCTCGAGCATTCTTACGAATTCCCAAGTTGCTGCGAACATGCCACTTCGTTTTGGCGGACGATATTATTATAACGGAGCTTGGGGGCCTGCATTTTACTCGAGTGACGGCACGACCAACATCCGGACTTTGGTTCATGGTGATGTTCCACCGCCGTATCTTCCTGCTTATGGCGCGCCGTCTCTCGCGAGCTTCCTGAAGCCTTACCTTGATACTACGGGACATGTGCAACTCGGACCGATGGATGTCATCGTTTTCATGGAATTGACCCATACTGACCCATCCAATGTCGGTTATGACTTTCAAGACATGGTGCTTCTGGTAACCTTCCGTACGAGCTGAACTCATGAAAACATGCAAAATCCATAACTTTAGGATCGGCTGCGCGCTGCTTTGCCTGCTAGGCCTCACGTCTTTGGTCACGTTTGCCGTGCCACCTGCGGCCCCGGTGGCGTGGCATGATGTGACCAACGGCGATGTAGTCTGGCGTGACGCGGCCACCCACGAGCAACTCACTGTAGTTTATCAGCAAAGCCAACAAGTGGATCCGATGCGCAATCTCAAGCCAATGTTTGGACCGGATCCTTCAGTGTTGAATCGGCCAAAAGATATTCTAACTGAGTCGGACATCGTGTGTTTCCGCAAATTTGCCACGCTTGTTCCCAAGCGTGCGATCTTAATGATTCCGAAAAATTATTTCGACCGTATTCACTTGCAACCGGGTGCTATCATCCAAGGTTGGGCTGATTTTTACTCGGCTAACCGTGGTTGGATCACCACCGTCGAGGTGAGTCGTGCTCAGGCGGAAGGTAATGTCCCGATTGCAGATCAAACCTTTCGGCAGATGTCCTTGAGTGGTAATCTGGTTGTTGCCACCTACTTAGGTGGTCCAATCTCAGTACTGCCGCTCAAAGTGCCAGCTAAAAAATAAAACCAAACAACCATGAAACCCATCCTATTAAGAATGTTAGCCGCTGCCTGTGCGGCGGTTTCCCTGGCCTCGGGCCAATCTGTGACGACCTACACAAACTTCGTCCGGCAGGTGCAATTGCCAACTGGGGTTCAGTATGACGCTTCCGTCGCGCCCACCGGAAGCGGTCTTTCTTCCTTGGCAATTAACCCGGGCGGTGCGCGGTTTGAATTGTGGACTGTCAGCTCACCCACAGTGGTTAGTTATTTGTTGGACACCGAATACGTCGGCACTTACGTCCCAATCGCCGCTGTCCAAATTGACTCCGAAGACACCTATGGGGAGGATCTCACTAACACCTCCACCATCCCGGTGACCTTGCCGGCGATGGTGCGGCGGACCCGTGCTGACCGCCCTTTCACTGTCTATGTGACGGTCAGTGGCCTGCTCAACGGCGTGACGGATCCAGTCGCCGAGAAAAGTGTGAATCTATTTCACCATGTCCAATCCTACGGGGTGGGTGGGACCGGGGTGAATCTCGACCGCACCCAAGCCACTATTCTTACCCAAGTGTCGGTCGCTCAGAATGGACTGCAAACCCTGAACTATAGCATCAATGCCGTACCCGGCTCGAACCGATCAAAGGTAAGAGGCGAAGAACGGTTTTCCGTCTTCACGCTTGATGATTACCAAGCACCCGCCTCCCAAGTGGCTTCACGCTATATTCAGATCTGGCCAGTTGCCGACGGCACGATCTCAGGCGTCGCCCAAAACCAACTCATCCGGTTTTCGATGCCCACGCTGACTCTCACTTTGAATGATCTCTATCCGACATCAAGCACCTATCTTCAAGTTTACAAAGGCAATCCGGTACTGGGGACTACGGGAACTCTTGTGTCTGGATCCCACTTGAACGTCAATGATTCTGTGCCTAACAGTCGGGTTCTCACGGTGTCAAACTATGATACCGCGTTTAGCGGTGATGGTCTTTGGACGATGGAGTTATTGACAGTAACCCCGTTCGGAGTCGATCGCTTGGCTTATGTCAGTTTCACTCTCAACCGGACGATTGAAGTGAATGGCACCGTCACCACCATCGAGTGAATCACGGGCCTTTCAATTCTTTCAGTAACTCGTTCCTGTAATTGTCATTTCGATAGATCAGCGAAAACCTAGCATCCTTTGATTTCCGTAACAAATCCTCCACCTCGGTGAAAGCCAACAGGAGGAACAAGCCCTTTACCGGCTCCCGATGAAACGATTGAGTCCGCGTCACGAATTGGTCCTCCACCGCCCGCTGCTGCTGGTTGGTCAGGAGCGGACCATGTTCCAGAGCGACTTGTTTCCGCAACGCCTCGAAACGGGCTTCCATCAGATCGGTCGAGGCCTCGGGATCGAAGTAATGGACGGTCAGTTCATACAGCTTGCCCTCCAGGAATCGCCCCTCCACCGCGCCCGCTTGAGTCTCCGGCAAGAAGCCTTTTTTTGGCTGGATTTTCAAAATCCGCATTGCGGGTTGATCTCCAGGCAGGGAAATGTTAACATCCAGCGTATGTCGGGCTGCCCAAGCAATCAATTTTTCCGGAGAATCTCCCCAGCGCAAGCCGAAGGGCGGTTCGAGAACGGCCTGCGCCATGGCCAGCCCGGCCATCAACCAGAGCAAGCCGAGGCCACATGCCAATTTGCTGAGGTACACGTCCATGGCAGGAGCATCCGGTGTCTGAAGCCGTTTCGCAAGGCGCGATCTCTGCGTGCGGGCTTTGTCATGGTGGAAGCGATGATTGCGTTGTCCATGATCACGGTTTTAGGACTCGTCCTGCTCAAACTCTCGCTGAATATCCTGGCCCCGCGACAATGGATCCTCAAGCAGTCGGTGACAGACGCTTACATGACCTACGAGCGGGCTTACGCCCAGCGGATTCCGTTTGAGAATTTGTTAGCCACGGATTCCCCATGGCCGGCCTATCCGACGACGGCATCGAGCGTGGTGACGGTTGGCAAGCTGCCCGGCGGTGCCTCGATCACCGGGACCGTGGTGCGCACCCGTTTCGCCGATGCGAACAACTATCCGATCGACGGAGGCTCCGGCACGGTGGCCACCAATCCTGCGGCGATGAAAGTGTGGAAGGCGCAAAGTGTCCTGACCTTCACGGTTGGCTCGCTGACCTATGAGAAATCCAGAACCGTCCTGCGTTCCCAATGAAAACCATGTCACATCGCCTGCGCCGCGGCTTCACGTTGATTGAATTGGCTCTTGCCATCATGCTTGGTTTGGCAACCGGAACTATGGTTTTATCGTTGTTTAACCAACAACTTAGTTTCCTGACAATTTTCAAGGCCCAGGGATTTCTCACGGAGGAAGCACCGATCATCAGCATGTATGTGAGCCGCATGGTGGGCAAGGCCGAGCGCTTCCGGCTGCATAACACGGTCAACGACGCGCTGGCAGGAAATAATGCGCAGTTGACTGCGTCGCCAGTGCTCTTGTTGAACTTCCGGCAGCCAGATGGAGTGATGCGGGCAGCTATTTTGTCCTTTGAAAACAAGGGGACCGGAAATGCGCTTTACTATTACCTCGTTCCGGTCAGTGGGGCGCTTGGGACGCCTCAGTGGACGGTAACCCATACAGCGGCCAATGTGTCGTTCGCCATGGTAAACGGTGTTCTCAGAATGACCTTAACCGGACCTAACAGTGAAGAAATTACCTATTCGGGAACCATGCAATGATGAAAACCTCCTTTTCTAGACGTCACCCGTCGGGATATATCTCGATTGTTCTTGTGCTCGCCGTCGGCACGGTACTTTCGATTCTGATGATTTATGCCTTCCGTCGGGCCGTCGAATCCCAAGCGATCCAAGGGCAGGTGCAGCTCCGCGTGGACTACGCCGAAAAAGAAGAGGCGATCCTGCGCTCGATCGTCGCGATCACGCCAAACCGCGCAATCCTCGCAATGCAATCCGGTTCCAACGCGAGTTCGACCGTTAGCGATCCGCTACGCTGGCAGAATATTTTTACGGAATCCTTGGATGCTGCGAACGCACGAAGCTCCATTCCCAGCAATCTTCTAACTAGCTTAAATATAGCAAATCTCAAAAGCGCCAATCTCGGGGATTCCGCGCTTGGCACTCCCAGCACGATTTTTTCGGCGATTTCCCCGGATACTGGATATGCCTCGGCTGGAATTAATCGCAGTCTCGGCACTGGCTATCCAGTTCCTTTGACATCAAGCGATTCGACCACCACCACCCGCGATGCGAGTTATCCGATCATCTCAAGTTATAAAGCCTATGGTACTCTTGCGCAGTCGGGTGTAGGACTACCCGTGGCGACTTATCCGAATTTTAACATTCTGCCCTATCCGCAGATCAACTTCGGCTACGCCACACCGGGGAGCAATTTCGTGGCCAAGCGGAATTGGTGGGCCTTCTCCATGAATGTCGCGGACCATGATGATGCCTTGACCTATCTTGCCAATGTGAGGCGAAATTTTGTGCTCTCGATTTATGAAATCCCGTCACAGCTCGCTATTTCTTCTTCAGCCTTCATGTCATTAGGACAATACGCGTCGGGTTCCGCATGGCAGAATGTGACCATCGACGGCGGCATGTTCGTCGGCAAAGCGGATGTCCAAGGGACCACCGCACTCAGCGCTCTCTCGAGCCGCCGTGGGATGACCCTGTCCACGGGCACCACCATCGGCGGGCAGAGCTTTACTTCCAGCCCGTTTAGCCCTGGCGTTCGGGAGTCCTATCAAGTTACGACCGGGCCGTTTTTCCCCGTGTCGTTGGCCTCGGAAAGTGGCCGTGCCGCCTTTGTTCCGATCAATCGCGGTTCGGATTACTTCGATCGATTTTCCCAAACCACAGAGTCCAATGTCCTGTCCACCACCACTTGGAACAACTATACCATCGGCGCACTCCAATGTGCCATGCAGTTGGACGTCACCCAAGTGCAGAGCGTTTCAAACAGCACTCCCACGATGTTGCGTTTCGCCTACTATCTGGCTAGCGGCGCACGGGCCAGCATGAACATCCCGCTGACTTCTGCGATCCAGACCACTTTGCCAGCGGGCTACGTCAAAGTCGCGGATGAGGGCGATAGCTACACCTTCTCATCCACAGTTCCTGTGGATATCGCCTATGGCACCAGTGGGGGCTATATTTTCAAACAAGGCGTTACAGGCACCATTAAATTCAATAATGCAACATTAGGCGATCCTCTCCCCAGTTCTGGTACCCATTCCTCTGGCTATTGGCGTCCGGCATCTCCTTTTGCAATCATTGCCCTACCCAGCGGCCAGAACTGTGTCACGGTTTATCCGCAGCGAATTCCGGCATTTCTAACAAATATTAGTGCTGCCACTTCAGCGGTTAACAATTCATTGGTCGTCAATGTTGACTACTCAGTGACCGGGCTGAACAATCCCGCCAAAAAACCATCCATTCCCTGCACGTTGAACGACTATGGCTGCATTCTTCGGGAATGCGCCAACCTGACAAGTTTTACCAAAGGGTTCTCACTTGTGACCAACTTGCGACTTTATATCGGCGATGATTTCAACAACGTAGCCACTGCTCCACCCACCGGATACACCCCCGCCGTCACACTCACCAATCCCGGGGGACTTTATTTCCCTCCATGCTCCTTGTTCGCACCGGAGAAGCGCTATGGCACGGATGTTGATCCGTTTAGCGTTGTTCTAACGGGTCAAATCGGCTCGCTCGCCAGTGACACCATCACTACCGCAATCAGGCCGCTGGAGTCGAAAACTCTCAACGGCTATACGCTTGGCGCTACGCAAGTCACTGTAAATCTGCGCCCGATCCTCCATCCTGCCGATCTGCCGCCGATTTCGATGATGAACTGGCTAGTGGTGCTTGAAGAACGCAACAAGGACTTCTACTAACAGCCTCTCACTCCTCGACGTAAAGGATGCGTCCGCAGTCCTCGCATTGGGCGATTTCCTTGCTGGAATGGACCTTCATCACCGTGGAGGCGATGAGCTTCATGTGACAACCCTCGCATTTTCCCTCCCGCAACGGCGCGATGGCGAGGCCTGCTTTGGTCTTCATCAGGCGGTCGTAGAGCGGGATGAGATTTTCCGGCACCTTGGCGACGAGAGCCTCCCGTTCTGCGAGAATTTCCGTCCGGTTGGCCGCCATCTGCGTATGGCGGCGACTGACGGTGGCCAGATCTTCTTCCACCAACTTGCGGGTAACCGCGCGAGCGGCTTCGGCGGCCTTGTGGGCGCTGCGATAGCCGTCCACCTCCTCCATGGCCTCCAGTTCCTGAGTTTCAAATGCGTCCAAATCTTTCTCGTAGCGGGTGATTTCATGTCCCAGAGCGACGAACTCCTCGTTCTTGCGCGTCTCGAATTGCTGCAATTTAAGCCGCTTGATTGTGGTCCGCCGGGTTTCGGCATCGAGTTCGATCTTTTTTACCCGCAGTTCGCAATCCAGCAGAGCCTGGTGGGCCTTCGTCACTGCGGCCTCGTCACCCGCCAGCTTTGCCTTCGCCCGGGCCTCGTCCTGAGGCAGCTTTTCCAAATCCTTGGCTAGCGCCAACAACCGGCGGTCACGATCCTGAAGAATTAACAACGCGCGAACTTCATCTTGCATGGCCATTGGTTAAACGGCCCGACCCGCCACGGCAAGGATTGCTTGTCGATAACAAAAGGGACGGCGGGTCCGCTTGAATTGGTGGCCCATCTCGCCGCCCATATTGGCGGAAATCCTCCTGCCCTGCACTCGCTCGTCAGGGTCTTCTGTCACCAGCGCCCGCATGTAACGGCTTGGCGCTGCTCAGATCGGCACATTATCCCGCGCGATCCGGTTGCGGGTTACGCCATTCATCTTAGGACAATACGAGTGGGATCAGAGCGGGCCTGAGGCGGGATTTGAAATTTCACGCTTTCTTCATTGGCATTTCACGCGGAGTGGTTGAAATCCCGCAATGCCCCGCGTCCTATTGGTCGAAGATGAACCGGCAATCGCCGATACCCTCGTTTATGCGCTTGAAACCGAGTGCTTCGAGGTGCGTCACGCCTTGACCGGTGCAGAGGCCTTGGCGGCGGCGGCGCGGGAGACGTTCGACTTCGCGATCCTCGACATCGGGTTGCCGGACATGACCGGGCTGGATGTCTGTCGCCGCTTGCGCGAAAACTCGGTGATTCCGGTGTTGTTCCTGACGGCTCGCGCGGGCGAGGTGGACCGGATTTTGGGCTTGGAATTGGGCGGCGACGACTATGTGACCAAGCCATTTTCCCCGCGTGAGATCGTCGCTCGCGTGCGGGCGATCCTGCGTCGTTCGCAGCCATCACCCACGCCGCAAGCAGAGCCGATTGTCGGAGAAGGTAAAGTCTTGCATCACGACAGTGCCGCCATGCGCGTCCATTGCCACGGCGAGCCGCTTGATCTAACGGCCCACGAATACAAGCTGCTGCTTGTGCTGTTAGGCCGGCCGGGCCGGGTGTTCACCCGCGACCAATTGCTCGAATACGCGTGGCAGGATCCCGGTGCCGTCACCGACCGCACCATCGACGCCCACGTGAAATCCATCCGCGCCAAGCTGCGGGCCGTCCGCGTGGGGGCGGAGGACCTCATCCAGACCCGCCGTGGCCTTGGCTACCTGTTGGCCAGCGAAATTTGACGGTCATGCGTTTCACCCGTGTCACCCTGTTTTTCGTCGCCTTCATCATCACGCTTGGGTTCTATGAACTGGCACGAAGCTTTCTCGCAGAGGTAGCGCCGCAGACCTATCAGGCCACCGAGGAGGTGATGGTGGACACGGCGAACCTGCTGGCGGAAATCGTCACGAAGGATGTGCGCGGGCATGATTTCCAACCGGAAGAACTCCGCAACGCCTTCGCCGGGGCTCACGGGCGGGTGCTTGAGGCGTTGATTTTCAAACACCTGAAACGCAAGGTCGGCATCCATGCTTATCTAACGGATGTAAAGGGTGTCGTCATCTTCGACTCGGACGGTGGCCGCCGCGAGGGCCAGGATCTCTCGCAGAAACTGGATGTGTCGCGGACCCTGGCCGGGCATTACGGCGCGCGCAGTAGCAAGGAAAATGTGGACGATCCCAACGGCTCGGTGCTCTTCGTCGCCGCCCCGGTTGGGAATCCGGCCATGCCCGAGGGAGTGCTAACAGTTTACAAGCCGCAAGCGGACGTGCTGCCGCTAGTTTACGAGCGGCGAAGGATCATTTACACCGCATGCGGGCTGATCGGCGGCGGTATTCTGATTCTCATCATCGCGGTGTTTTTGTGGTTATTCCATCCACTCGGAAAAATCACCGCCTATGCGCGGGCCATCGAGCGCGGCGAGCGACCGTCTAGGCCGAAGCTCGGCATCGGGCGCGAGGTCAATACGCTGGCCAACGCGCTCGACTCGATGCGGGCCGCCCTCGAAGGCCGCCAATATGCGGAGCGCTACATCCAGACGCTCACCCACGAGATGAAAAGCCCGCTCGCCGCGATCCGTGGCGCGGCGGAACTCTTGGATGAGGAAATGCCGGTGGCAGCCCGCAAGCGATTCATTGAAAACATCCGCGCAGAGACCGCCCGCAGTGAGCGCTTGATCAATCGACTGCTGGAACTCTCCGCCATCGAAGGCCGGGCCAGTCTTGAAGTCCGCGATGAACTCGATTTCCACGCCATCGTCGCCGGAGCTATCGACCAAACTCGACCCATGGCGGAACTCGCTGGTGTCACATTGGAACTTCAATCCGGCACAGTTCCCGCCCGCCTGCGGGGCGATGCCTACATCCTGCGGGCGGCGGTGACGAATCTGTTGGAAAACGCCATCGACTTTTCCCCGCGTGATGGCGTGGTCAACATTGCGGTTCTTGTTTCGGATAAAAACGTCGTCCTCGCCATTCGCGACCACGGCCCCGGTATCCCGGACTACGCACGGGAAAAAATCTTCGAGCGCTTCTACTCGCTACGCCATCACACCTCGAAGCGCAAGGGCACCGGCCTTGGACTGACGCTCGTCAGAGAAACTGCAGAACTCCACAGCGGCACGATCACCCTGGAGCTTGCGGACGGCGGGGGAACACGGGCCACGCTCACCTTGCCCCTCGCCTGAGAAGTACCGTTTCGGGTTATGTCGCTTCCTCAATCGCGTGGCATCACTCGTCGCCAAGTCGAGTTGGCCTCCATGAAATGCTTCTTGACTCAGCTATCCACGCAGACATTTCTTGACTCCGCCCTATCCTTTAGGATTAAAGACGTACATCGCATTCTACGAAAGTAACCCATAGCCCATGAAAACCCCAGCTAACCTCCCCATCCACACCCGGTCCACCGGAAGACACCCTCACCAAGGCTTCACCTTAGTCGAGCTCATGGTCGTGATCGCGATCATCGCCGTTTTGGTGCTGCTCTCCTTTGCCCAGGCCCGCAGGATGAGGGACATGGCGTATCAGGCCAACGCCTTGGCCTCCATCCGTCAGGTCGCGACCGCCTGTGCCGCTTACTCGGTGGAAAACAACGGCGACATCGATGTCCTCCGTGACGATAATGATAAGCTGGTAGCCAAAGCACCTGGAAACTTAACCAGCTCTTTCTGGGGTGTGCTCCAGCCGTATCTTTTCCCTAACGCCTCAAACTCTAATATGACTCAGCTCCTTAGCGATATGCGCGTGGGTCTGAATCAGCTTCTGAACACCCCAAATTGCGATACGATGATCAAGACCTCAATTAGCGGTGTGAAACTTCATCATGACACATCAGGGCTTCCGGTCCCATTTGGTTTCAACAGCAATCCGCTCGTTCACACACCGGATCAAACCATGAAAATCGGCGGCATCACCGATTCATTTCGGATGATCCATTTCACCTTTGGATCGTTGTATATCGACGCAAACGCTGGGAAAACCTACGTTCCTTTGCCCACAGACGGGAAAACGCTCGGTAATAGCATCCTCTTCCTGCCAACCCGTAACGCTCTGGCATCCTTCCTCGACGGCCACGTTGAGTTGCTCAAGGCCCCCATTGACTCGCGGAAATTCAAATAACGCACGCCGCTGGGTGTGATTCGGTCCCATACTGGACATCCTATGAAAGACGATTACAAGCCACGCGGACTTAAACGGTCCCTCTCTTTTGGCAAGCGTTTCGCTATGGGTTGGCTCTTGCCGGTCGGGCTTTTGATTAGTGCCATTGCCATCTTTAATCAAAGCCGCCCGCGCACTTCCGGTCCAGAGGGCGGCTTCGAAGGCCTCGGTCATGCGACGGCAACTGTGATTGTGCTTGGCGTCCTCTGCATACTTTACTTCATCATCGTGATGTTTCCATTTCGTAGTGTCCGGGCGCTCATCGCAGTCACTCTCACACCTGCCATCATCGGTGCCGTCGTCATCGTCCTCTCGCAATAACGCCTCTGGCAGAATCTCCCATCTGCTTCAGGCCGCATCCGTAGTTTAAGAACTCGCGCTGCCGCCGCCACATTCTCTCATGGAAAAATCTGCAAGCCTTACTATGATGCGGAAATCCTCACTGCCATGAAAATTCTCCTCATCCCCATCCTCGGCCTGTTAGCTTGGCTTCCCGCCCGGGCCGATTTCCAAGAACTTGTGAAAACCGGCGACGCCCACGAGGCGAAGTTCGAGTTCGACCAAGCCCTCGAGTCCTACCTACCCGCCGAAAAACTGGAGCCGGGAAATGTCGCGCTGTTAGTGAAAATTTCCCGCCAATACGCTCTCCGCATGAGCGACCTGCCCAAGGATGCCGATAAACTCGCCTCCGGTCGCAAGGCCCTGAACTACGCCGAGCGGGCCATCGCCGCTGCACCGAATGAGTGTGATCCGAACCTCTGCGTCGCCATTTGCCTCGGCAAGATTACGCCCTACCTCGGGGCCAAGGAAAAAGTCGAAGCCTCGCGGAAAATCAAAGAAGCCACGGACAAGGCACTCAAAATCGACCCGAAGAACGACTACGCCTGGCACCTGCTAGGGCGTTGGCACCAGTCCCTTGCGAACATCGGCGGCGTCACCCGCGCCATGGCCTCGATCATTTACGGCGGTCTCCCGGCGGCGTCGAATGAGGAGGCGGTGGATTGTTTCAAAAAAGCCATCGCCCTCAATCCCAAGCGCCTCGTCCACGTCGTCGAATTGGGCCGCACCTACGCCATGATGGGCAACAAGGCAGAAGCCTTGAAATACCTGACCAAGGGCCTCGCCATGCCCAATAAAGAGAAGGATGACCCCGAAACTAAGCAACGTGGACAGGCGACGCTTAAGGAAATTTCCTAAAATCCGCTCAAGCGCTTTTCCCAGTCTTCCATGGTCATCGGGATTTTCCGCATGGCCTGCAATTCGGCCATGTCGAGATAGGCGGCGACAATGCGCTGCATTTGCTCCAGCGCGGAATCCGAGAGGTAGTTCTTGGCGATGGAAACTTCGTAGCGATTGAGAAAGGCCAGCAGAGTCGGGAAATCAGGGAAGGGGAATACCATATTGGCGACATTGGGATTTCCTTCCAGGATTCACGATGATACCTATTTGGGAATGAAAGTCATTGAACCCGCCTTGAAGATTGCCCATCCCTGCACTGCGAATTGGAACGTCATGGCGGGCGACGAACGGAAACGCTTCTGCGAGCTATGCGGCAAGCACGTTTTCAATCTTTCCTCGATGACCGTGGGTGAGGCCCAGGTCTTCGCCGATGAAACCCAAGGCAGTGAATGTGTGGCTTACGTTACGGCGACGCATGGATTGATCCACGCGCCGAACCGGATCGAGCGGTTGGTGATGCGTCTCTCGGGAAAGGTGCCGAGGATCGCTGCGATGCTTGCCATTTTCCTGCCCGCCGCGCTGGCTTCATGCACGGACCGGAATCACTCGGGTTGCCAAGCCACCGCAGGAAAACCCGTGCCGCCACCCGATCCATTTGCTCGTCAAGCCAGACCTCAGCCGGATGGCACGATGACTCTCGGTACTCCGCCACTGCCTTCTGAAGTGAAAAAGTGAGTACGATCAATCCAGCTCCGTCTGTAAATTCTCTGTCAACGCGACGGAAGTGACTTGGCACAGCGCTTCAATCAAATAGGCTACCGGATGTCATGAAAACATGCATCCACCTCAGCGCCTTGTTCGCACTTTCGTTCCCTACCGCCAGTGCTTATGACCTCCACGAGTGGGGAACTTTCACCACCGTCGCCGGTTCGGACGGGGTGCTACTTCCCGGACTCCAGCGCGAAGAAGTCGAGCTGCCGTCTTTTGTCCACGCGCATTTCGGTTTTGAAAACGGCCAGCAACCCGAGGCAGAAAAATTCGCAAGTGTGCTGAAGACGCAGGGCTATCCCGCATTTCCCAGCCGCGACAAAGGCCTCGGCAAGCGTCCTGTTTCCGGGGTGACGGTGAAAATGGAAACGCCGGTTATCTATTTCCACTCAGACACGGCCTTCCACGCGACGGTGAAGGTCGGCTTCGAGGGCGGCACGATCAGCCAGTGGTATCCTAACCGCAGTGGCGGCGAGACCCTGCCCGAGCCACCGCCTTCCGCCGATCCCGAGAAACATCCAGTCCCTGTCGCGCTTTGGAATCTCGATTTCGCGAAGCCCTATCACGGTGCCATCGCGTGGGATGTGGATGTCCTCTCCCCGGCGGATTCCAAAGCCGCCCTCGGCTTCAAGCCGCGCGACACCCTCAACTGGATGCGCGCCCGCGTGCCAGAAGCTAACACCGTCCGCACCACGAAAGGCGAAACCGAAAACTACCTCTTCTATCGCGGCGTCGGCAATTTTACTCCCGGCCTCCAGACCACCGTTTCCCCGGATGATACCTTGCACCTGAAAAATCTAACTGGCGGCGACATCCCTTATCTGCTCGTTTTTGAACAAGACAGCAGCGGCGTCCACTGGACCGCTCGCCCCGGCCTCAAAGCGGGCGAAGCTCTGGAAATTTCCAAATCCGCCCTCACTCGTGCCGGAGCCAATAACAGTCCCACTTACAGCGCCACGGGCGGTTACTACGATAACACGCCCATTTACGATGCCATGCGCACCGGCCTCGCTGGTTGCGGCTTGCTGGAATCCGAAGCGAACGCGATGGTCCAGACGTGGTGGTCCAGCTATTTTGAAACCGAGGGACTCCGTGTTTTCTGGGTGCTACCCGCCGCTACCACCGACAAACTGCTACCGCTATCAGTTAGTCCTGCACCAGACAAAACCATCCGCGTCATGGTGGGCCGCAGCGAAGTCATACGTCCAAGCCGCGAAGCTGAGTGGCTGGCCCTCTCCCAAAAGACGGGCGACGACGCTTCGCAGTGGAAATATGTCGTGGACTATGACCGCTTCGGCCTCGCCATCCAGGAGCGGATCCGCGACCTGAGAAAAGCCAGCGCCGCAAAAGCCCCCTTAACGCCGCCCGATCAGAATCATTTGTGAAAATTTCTATTTCTCCATAGATCGGTTGCCAAAAGAATTTTCCGTTAGCTCGCGGCAATGGTTGCGTAGTCTTGAAACCAAGGAGCGGAGTCCGCCGCTCCTTGAGCTGCCAGATGTTCTCTGATATTCCGGCAATGACTTTTGGCAAACGGCCTCCGTGCATCATGCGCGGAAAAACAGCGGGCTTGCCCTAAACGCCCGCTACGGCTAAATCCCAGTCTTATGAAATTCGGCATCATCGGCACCGGCAGCATCAGCCGGATTCACGCCCAGGCGATCACCGCGATGGACGGCTCCGCGCTTCACTCGGTATTCAACCATCGACTCGCCAGCGCGGAAAAACTCGCCGCAGAATATGGCGTAAAGGCGTTTTCTAACATCGATGCATTCCTCGCCGACCCCGAGCTGGAAATCGTCACCATCGCCACGCCATCCGGTGCACATTTCGCACCCGCGATGGCCGCCTTGAAAGCGGGCAAGCATGTGCTCTGTGAGAAGCCGTTAGAAATCACCACCGCCCGCATTGATGAACTGATAGAGACCGCCGCCGCCAACGGGAAAATGCTGGCGGCCATCCTCAACCGCCGCTTCAACCCAGCGATGGCCACATTCAAACAAGCCTGCGGGCAAGGTCGGTTCGGCATGCTTACTTCTGCATCCTGTTATGTGAAATGGTTCCGCGATCAAGCCTACTACGACTCCGCCGACTGGCGCGGGACTTGGGCGTTGGACGGCGGCGGGGCCTTGATGAATCAGGGCATCCACAGCATCGACGCGCTGCTCTATTTGGCTGGACCCGTCAAATCGGTGCGGGCGGACACCGCCTGCCTCGCGCATGAACGGATCGAGGTCGAGGACTGTGGCATAGCGCTGTTAGAGTTTGAAAATGGTGCGCGTGGCGTGATCGAAGGCTCGACTTGCAACTGGTCAAGTGACGGCCATCCGGCACGCATCCAGCTTTGTGGGACGGAAGGTTCGGTGTTTCTGGCTGACGAATCTTTCGAGCTTTGGGATTTTAAAACTCCTCACCCTGAAGACGCGGAAATCCGCCGGACCCTCACGCGAGGGAATGAAACCGGCCTTGGCGCGAATGATCCGAAGGCCATCCATTTTCTCCAGCACCAGCGGAACTTCGAGGATGTCGTCAACGCCATCCATGAGGGGCGCGCACCAAGCGTCTCCGCTTTGGAAGCTAGAAAATCCGTCGCGCTGATCCAAGCAATCTATCAAAGCGCGACAGCGGGCGGGGAACGAGTATTTCTCTAATACCAAGCACTTCCAGTGCCACCAAAATTAAACCACTTGCCCTTGCCCGACATTTCCAGATGCTAGGGAAGCATGAGCGAAAATCCACGCAATGATGCAGGCTCGGAGTCGTTCGTCACCGAGTTGACGAATCACCAGACCTCCATGCTGGCTTACATCCGCTCCCTCGCGCCCGGCAGTTCCGGCGCACGCGACTTGCTGCAAGAGGTGAACATCACGCTGTGGCAGAAACGCGAGGTCTTCGAACTGGGCACGAATTTCAAGGCATGGGCGTTTCAAACGATCCGCTATCACATCCTGAACCACCGCCGCCGCCTGATTTCGCAGGGTTGGCTGGTGTTTGACGACGACTTGATAGAGCGCCTCTCGCCCGCCTTGGAGATCGAGCCGGACGACCTTGAGGAGCGCCACCTCGCGCTGCGGACCTGCATGCAGCGCCTGCGACCCAAGGATCGGGAACTCCTTCATCACCGCTATGCGACCACTTCGTCCCTCCAGCAATATGCGACCGCGACGAGCCGCAGCGCTGGCACTCTCAAAGCCATTCTGTTCAACCTCCGCGCGGCGCTGAAACGCTGCATTGAGCGGCGGATTCAGGAAACCTCACGCAACGCAAGATGAAACGGGCGGATCACGAACTGGTGCAAGAGGTGTTAGATGGCTCGGTTTCCACGGAGGCCTTCGCGGCCTTCCAACAGCGGATGCGCGAGGAACCGGAAATCGTGAAACTGTATGGCGAGTATGCCATGCTGCACCACACGCTTAGTGAGGAATTCGAGGACCACGCGCCTGGTGAACCGACGATGCCGAGCGACAAATGGAATGCACCGGCCCGGCTTTTCTTGTTAGCTGCATTGGTGCTCATCGTGGTGATTGTGGCGGTTTCGATCCATCGGAAATCGACTGCCTCCCCGGCCCCCGGACCGCTGGTGGGGGGAAATATCGGACAATTTACCGCGATCCTAGAAGGCCCGTTCCAACGTGCGGACTGGCGGGCGGATTATGGCAATCCTGAAATTTCCCTGGACCGCATCGACGGCGAAAATTACTCGATTTTCCGGCGACTGGTCCAGCCCGAACCCACTGCGGCTAGCCCGGTAATCTGCGCGACTCTCCGGGTGGAAAGTCCCGCAAGCGGCCAATTTCATACCGACGGCTGGGCAGGCATGAGTTTTTACAGCCAGGGGATCGAGCGGCTGTTCTTCGGCGACTGCTACGGCCCGGAGCGCACTTGGGCCTTGGATGTGAAACAGCGGATTCCTATCATTTTGCCCGGCAAGCCCGTGATCGGCCCGAAGACTGTGACGCTTCGCTATGATCGCCGGACGGGCGAGGTGAGTTTGCATGAGGGGAAATTCGCGCTCGGCCCCGCCTTCTGCCGTGGCAAGATTCCCGCCGGATTGACCTTTGATGAAATCCGCATCGGTGCGTCGTCGAGCGCTGCCCTGGCTGTTGGTTCACTGGTGATCCGCGCCGGTGATGGGCCGCCGTGATTTCAAAAATCGAACCAGTCAGAAGGTTCGTGCTGGCCCGCGCAATGCAGTCCGACATGGTCATGCCCGAGCTCTGTTAGGCACTCGCGCAATCGTGCTAGGATGATCTCTGGCGTGTTGCAGTCAGAACTGAGATGCCCTAACACTACCCGTCCAAGCGCGGGGTTGGCGATGTCACGGATCAGCGCGGTCACCTGGCGGTTCGACAAGTGCCCGTGTTGCGAGCTGATTCGCTGTT
Source organism: Akkermansiaceae bacterium (assembly GCA_025354565.1). Lineage (GTDB taxonomy): Bacteria > Verrucomicrobiota > Verrucomicrobiia > Verrucomicrobiales > Akkermansiaceae > Luteolibacter. Next base: position 7,746 of record JANXMQ010000066.1, on the reverse strand, counting down.
TGATCGACCACGGGCGCTTGGTGTCGGCTTCTAGCAGGTCCTCATCGTAGTTGGCCTCCACGAAGAGACTGGTCAGCCCACGCAGCCGTTCGGTCATACTGCGGGTGACGTGGCCTGCATCTGATAGAAATCCCAAGCGTCGCTGCGCATGACCGATCACGAAACCCACCGGATCCACCGCGTCATGCTGAATCGCGAAGGTTTCCACTGCGACACCACCGATTGCAAAAACTTGGCCCGCTTCGAAAAATTTCCACGTCGCGCCCTCGATCCCAGCCTCCCGCACGACCCTGGCTGTGTCTGCGGTTGAGAATACTGGCACCGGATGCTGTTTGAGAAAAACCTTCAGCCCGCGGACGTGATCGCCGTGCTCGTGGGTAAGCAAAATCCCACCTAACGACGCCGGGTCGATCCCCACCTGGCGGAGTCGCAGCATCAGTTGTTTCGCGCTCAGTCCGGCGTCGATCATCAGGCGCAGTCCGCCGCATTCGACGACTGCCGCATTTCCTCCACTTCCACTGCCCAATACCGCAAATCGCATCACGGCCGGGACCATGCCGCGCAAGCCATACTCAGGCAAGCCCTACCACTCGCACCGTAGGAAATGAAAAAACCGCTGTGCCGTCCTTGGCGCTGTGAGCCACGTTCCGTAAACTCAATAAGTGGGGTCTTCCAGCGGTTTTCCGTCTTCCTAAAAAGGCATGACATCGTCCGCAGGAGGATGACCCCGGTTCAATCATATCGGTTCGGGCCAGCTACCAAATTAGTCGTACACAGCAGTCAGATGCAGACTACCGCCCCGCTGCCTTCCCGCAACCGAAATCATTTAAAAGAATGTGCTTTTCTGTTCTTCGCTTTTTAAGTCATTAACTCATAGAGGTTTATGTAAGAATGTAACATTTGATGTAGCATTGGGAGGTGAGGGGTGAGCTCTTTGCTGGAGCGGTGGGAGCGGCTGAAGTGGCTGGAGGCTTCGATCGAGGGACGACCTTGGCATGTTTCGCATGGCAGGATGGATGAGTGGATGACGGTGCCGTTAGAGGGGCGGTCGGCGCATGGGCAGGTGTTTGGGTGTTGGGGCCGGGATCCGGCTGAGACGGCGCGGACTTATGAGTTTGTGACGCTGTCGAGAAATCTGCTGCCGGAACTGATGGCGCAAGTGGAGCGGTTGATCGGGGCGGCGGACTTGGTGGTGGCCGGGGTTAATGAAACGGCCTTGGCGAATTTGCTGGCGGCACTGAATGCGTTGCGCGAGGTGTCTGGAATTCCAGACACGGGCCATTCGGAAACGGGAGGTGAAGGGTGAAGGGGCTGAAGCGGGTTCTACCTAAGCCCTTTTATCAAGGAGAAGGGATCACTTTGTTTCATGGAGACAGCATGGAGATACTGCCTTTGCTTGGTTCTTTTGACGCGGTTGTGACAGATCCACCTTACAATGAAACGAGTTGCGAGTGGGATGTGTGGCCTGTTGGCTGGCCAGCCATGGTTGCGCGGCTGACCGATTCGTTATGGTGCTTCGGGTCATTCCGGATGTTCTGGGAACGAAGGGATGAGTTCGCTGATTGGAAGCTGGCCCAAGACGTTGTTTGGGAAAAGCATAACGGCAGCGGGGCAAGGACCGACCGGTTTCGTCGAATCCATGAACTTGCCATCCATTTGTATCGCGGTCAATGGGAGGAGATTCACAAAGCGACTCCTGTTACGATGGATGCCCGAAAAATCACGGCAAACCGGAGGCAAAAACCGGGACATTGGTCGGACATTGGGAACTCAAGTTTCGCCTCCGAAGAGGGTGGGCCAAGGTTGATGCAGTCCATCATCTATTCCCGGAGTTGCCATGGTTATGCGGTTAATGAAACGCAAAAGCCCGAGGGAATCGTCGCGCCGCTATTGGAATACGCCGTTCCGCCCGGTGGAGCGGTACTGGACTGCTTTGCGGGAAGTGGGACGGTGCTCGCCGTGGCAAGGTCACAGGGCAAGCGTGCGGTAGGAATTGAAAGCAGGGAGAGCCAGTGTGATGAGATCGTTAGGCGTCTGGCGCAGAGAGAGCTTGGGTTCTGAAGATGAAGAATGGGATTGATAGGAATGATGGGAATGATGAGGGAAAATTTTCCAACCAATAACCGAACTAACAAAATGAGTGATTTTAAGATGATGCCGGATGTGTTGTTGGAAGTGCAGGCGTTCGAATCGTTTGCGCGGCGGGACTTCAAGCGGGTGCTGGCGCATGAGGCGGAGGCGGCGCATGAGTTTGCGAGGGCGGCGGCACTGGAAGCGAAGGCGAGGGAAGATGAACTGGCGGGCTTGCGGATGTTGGACCGGCTGGAGAGGCCGGTGGAGTGGAAGGCGCGGTTTCAAGAGTCGGACTCGGTTGAAGGTTTCAATGCTTGCGTCTTTGCGGCAAAAGTATAAATTACGGACATGGAAATTCCGTTGACAGATTATTTTCTGAACTTGCGAACGGCGCTGGCGGATCCGGGGGTGGCCGGGGCGTATGCGTGGGCGGACGAGCAACTGGCGGGCGGCTTGTTGACGACGGTGCAGACGGGGCTGGGGTCGAAGACGATGTCGTTGTCCGAGGATAAGACGAAGATCGTGATCGTGGCGAATGTGGAGAACTATGATGCCCGAGGCTATCTGGTGTTCCAAACGGCGTTGATCATGCTGGGAGGGAATGTCTTGTTTTCCCATAAATCGCGCGGGCTGGCGGTGACGTATCATCCGCAGGAGCGGGCGATGACGCTGGACCACATCCGCCTCCAGATTAAGCGGCTGGAGTCAGCGGGCGATCCGCATGGGACGGGGCGAGTGGCTTGTCTGGGAATCTGGCAGGATTTGCAAAACGCGCTGTGCCCGACGGCATACATGGGAATTTGCCAGGATTTCTCATCGCCGCTATCCCCTACGGTTTATTCGGAGCGGCTGGTATGAGGGATATTGGACATGAAGATTGAAGTGAAGAAAATGAATGAATGCGGGGACAGGAATGTCCCCCCTCCTTAAATTTTATGAGTGAACTTGGAATGGAACATTATACGGTGAATGAGGCGGATTTCGCTTTGTTCCATGGGTGGCGTGACGGGCGGGCGGTGAATGGACCGCTGGACCGGCATCTGGCTTGTGGGTTGATCGCTAAGTTCACGACGGGGCTGAAAATTTCCGGGGTGCCGGATGGCGAGATGCCAGCGCCGGGTTTTGGTGAGTGGCGGAAATTTCCCGGTGCGAAGGTGCCGGTGTTGTGGACGGTGGAGACGTCCGCGCCGCTGGCGGCGTTGTTCGAGGGTGGGGTGCAGGTGGCCTCGCTATTGCCTGCGGGGGCGCCGTTGATCCTGATGGTGCGGTTCTATTCTACGGAGACGGGGCGGTGGAGGATGTTCGAGTTCCATGACTGCGAGATCGGGCCGGTGAATGCGGGGGATGCTTCGGAAAACATGATGCAGGTGGCGCAGTTCCGCGCGGGCTGGCGGGAGGATCTGACGGGATCGTCCGCTGGTACGTTGCCGCCGATGGTGCCAAGGCTGCGCGGGGTGATCGAGTGGCGGCATCTCGGGCGCTATGTGCCGTGCTGGTATTTCGATGCGGATGCGAACGCCTGGACGGAAAACCCGGAGAATCTGGATGACTCGGGTGATGAGGCGGTGCGCTATGTTTCGCTGGAGACGGAGGATGACGGGATGAAGATCAGTTACATGGCGGCGCGAACGGTGGCGACGGTGGATCTGGTGGCGGGTCTGCCGGGAGTGGGGATTGGCTGGGTGGACGCGCGGGCATTGCAAGTGCTGGATGCGGGGTCAAGTGGCTTGACGATGGAGCCGGGCTGGGCGGTTCAAGAGGGGGCGGCGGAACCGATTACTTTGCCGCCAAGCGGGCGGCGTTGGGAACATCCGCAGGTGGTATTCCGGTTTCTGGGGAGAATCTACGCGACGCTTTCCCATGGGCTTTTCTGTGTGCCGAGTCTATCCGCCGGGGCAGTGGAGCCGTTTGATTTTCCGATTCGGATTGGGCGCTTGGTGTTGCTGCCGGATGGGGCTTGGGTGCTGCCGGAGGGGAGTTGATGGGTGAGAGTTAAGAGGAAGAAAATGAATGAATGAATGAATGAATGAATACAGGGACAGCAATGTCCCTACTCCTTATTATGGAAACTGAACCTTTTGAATATGAAACCTCCGGGGAGGAATACTGGAGGGTTATACGGCTGCCGGAGCTGGCTTCGGTGTTTGGGTTTAAGAATCCGGATGAGGATTTGCCGCGGTGGCATGATGTGATGGCGGGGCAGGCGCGGGCTTGGGAAATCATCCGTCGCTTGTTCCGGGTGTTCTGCGTGCTGGAGCCGGGTGCGGATGACGTGCGGGAGTGGACCCGGCAGGAGATTGCGGAGAAATATGGGATCAGTGAGGCGATCGTCGAGGATGAGATAAGCAATGCGGTGAAGGAGTGGGGAATTTCCCGTGCGCGGGCGAATGTGAAGCAGGGGCTGGCCTTGATCTCTGAGGAGGAAATGAATCACCTCACGCGATTTTCGAGCGGTGAGGGGATGACTGAAGAAGAAATTTCCCGGCTTTTGAAGGCGTTTAGTTTTGACCACATCCAGAAGGATGCCGTGCTGCGGGCGGAGGTGGCGAGCCGGATTATTTCCTTGAAGGATTGGCTGAATTCCCCGCACACGCGGGCTAGTGCGCGGGACTTGATCCGGATGGAAATCGCCATGCACACGATGGACGCTTTCTTGATCCGGGATCGCAACCGCCTTGCCAAACACATCGCGGAGGAGGAGGCGGATTCGGTGGTGGATAACAGCACGGCCATTGATGATTTACGGAAAAAGATCGGCGTTCAGGAGACCCAAATGCGTCAAACCTCGGAGGCACATGCCGAGAAACAAAAGGCGATCAATGCGAATGACTTGGACATGGCGGCGCGGAAGCGGATCTACGTGGAGACGGTGACCTATCTGATCGATCAATGCCGGAAGTTTGAGGAAGATCCAGAGAACTGGAGGCCGGATGGGGTTTTCACGGCAGAGGAAATTGATTGGCAACTTGAACCGAAGGGGGACCGCAAGCCGCAATACCGGATGGACATCGTGATAGTGGCCAATGAGGCGATGAAACCGGAGAACCTGTGGAATCCGAAGTATATGCCGACCAAGGTGACGCGGCGGGTCTGCGAGGAGCTGGCACGGATGTATAACCGCCTGCGCGATATTCCAGAGGATGCGGAACCCCTGCTCGAAACTCACGAGGATGAGGATGATGACGAGGAGGAAAGCGGCGTGGCGGACGATGTGAACTCGGTGCCAATCGGAGAGGCAGGACCGGCGATTGGGGGGCAGATGCAGCGGGCTCCGGCGGCGGCACCGATTGGGGTGTTTTGAAGAATTTGAGAATTTGAGAATTTGAGATTTGAGAATTTGAGAATTGAGAATTGAGAATTTGAGATTTGAGAATTTGAGATTTGAGAATTGAGAATTTGAGAATTGAGAATTGAGAATTGAGAATTGAGAATTGAGAATTGAGAATTGAGAATTGAGAATTGAGATTTGATAAAAAGAAAATGAAGAATCAATAAATGAATGAATGCGGGGAGCTGGACGCTCCCCTTGACGGTCTGGGACAGGATGTCCCAGCCACTTTTTCTTGCGCTGTGCTTTTGCTCTTAACCATTAACTTTTAACTATCACTTCTATGCTTCCAGGAATTCAAATCGTTCGCAGAAAACACCTTGCCATGCTCATTGCCTCGCCGGATACGGGGACGGATGCGGTGTTGCATTGGCGGGTGGTGACCCGTCCGCTGGGGTATAACCCGAATAGCGAGACGAGTGCCGCCGGGGGGACGGTGGAGAATTTCACGCAGGAGTTCCGTTGCTTATGTTATGAAATCGACCGGCTTTCCGGCTACCAGCGGTTTGCGGAGATCCAGACGGGGGATATGATACTGGACTATCTGGCGGACCTTGCGCTGACGGGGAAGGAAGACCCGCGCATCGAGATCGGCGGGAAATTCTATGTGCAAAAATCTGCCGGGAAGGAGTTGTTGGAATTCGTGGGCAACCGTAGTAGCACGGCGGGAGCGGGGAAGATTTTGATTCTTTCGCCTGCGGCGTAAGAGGTTGAGATTTGAGATTTGAGATTTGAGAGAAAGAAAATGAATGAATGCGGTGGGCGAGACGCCCACACTCCTTGATATGAACGAGCTTGATGATTTCATTGGCGATCTGGAGCGGATACAGTCTGCGCTGGGGGATGCCACGGCGTTTTTCGCCACTTATGAGGCGGGGTATCTGGAGATGGCGAGGCAGGTGGGGCGGCAGACGTTGCTGGCGATGCGGCCGCCGGAGATGGATTCGGACGCATGGGCGGAGAATGTGGCGAACTTCACGGATCTGGTGTTTTCCCGCACGCTCGCCGGCGGGTTGGAAATCCTTTACGCGGGCCGGACGGGATTGCGCGAGGAGGAGGCGGCGGGTTTGGTGTCTTACACGGCAATCACTTACGATGATGTTTGGGAGTGGGTGAATGCGGGGCAAGAAAATGGAGGGAAGGACATGACGGATGCGGAGCTGGTGCGTGGCCGCGATCCCAAGCAAATCGCCTATGATGTTATCACGGCGATCAATCAGCATCATTTGGGATTTGAGAAAAAGGACTACGGGCGGATCACTGCCCGCCTTGAAGAATGGGTGAACTCGCGGGTGCTGGCGGGAGATATGGATCTGCTGTTGGAGGCGGTGCTGGAAGCGTGGTATAACGCACTTTGTCCGGTGGTGGAGCGGGATTTTGAGAAGTGGGTGGACGAGGTGGTGGGGTAAAGGATTGAAGATTGAGGATTGATGATTGATGATTTTTGATTGTTGATTGGGGGAGAGAAGAGGAAGAGTGGGCGAGACGCCCACGCTCCTTGATTAGAATGGGATGTCGTCGTCGGGATTTTCGTCGAGGAAGTCGCTGGTGGCGGACTGGCTGGCGGGTGGGTTTGAGGAAGCGGTCGCCCTGGCGCGGGCGGAGGATTCTTCGCGGGACATGCCGCCGTTGTTAGTGTCGCGGTTGGCGCTTTCGCGGGAGCCGAGGAACTGCATGGTTTCGCCGACGACCTTGAGCTTGCTGCGCTTCTTGCCGGTTTCCTTGTCGTCCCAGGTGTCGAGAGTGAGTCGGCCTTCGATGTAAACGGGATTGCCCTTGAAGAGGTATTGCTTGGCGAGCTCTGCGGTGCGGCCCCAGAGTGTGACATCGACGAAGGTGGTATCTTCCTGCTTTTGGTTGTTGTCGTCTTTCCAAGTGCGGTTGATGGCGAGGCCGATTTCGGCGAGGGCGGTGCCCTTGGGGGTGTAGCGGATTTCGGGATCGCGAGTGAGATTGCCGATGAGTTGGACTTTATTGAGGTTGGCCATGGGATTTATGGGATTTATGGGATTTATGGGACTGATTTGATTTATTGCGGACGGCAGGCGTGGAGGAATTTCAGGAGGTCGTTATCGGCGGCAATGGCGTCGATGAGGCGGGCGACGTTTTCGCGGGTGAAATTTCCTCGGCCATTCGAGTGGCCAAGTGTGCGGGCGAGACGGCCTGCGTCCACTTCCTGAAAGTAACCGGAGTCGGCAGGGAACTCGACGTAGAAGGCGGTGGGGTGATTGGTTGCGTTGTCTAGGTTGCGGCGTTGGGAATAGACGTTTCCGAGCTGGCGGCGGTCGTCAAGCCGCTTGACGAACTCGGCGGGGTGGGCGCGGTTGAGGAGGGGGAGGGCGAAG
>JANXMQ010000045.1 GCA_025354565.1 Akkermansiaceae bacterium | reverse complement strand
CTGGGCAAGCGACGAAGAGTTAACCGCTCTGCTCGCCACCGAAGAGGCCGCACGGAAAAAGCGCACGGCGCAAAAGAAATCCTAACCACGCAAAGGCGCAATTCGGCATCACGCACTGCCGCACTTTGTCGCGCCCTCATTTCCGCAGTGGATCGAAAAACCGCGTACTCGGGGAAACCGACGAGATGATGCGAACTGTTTACGCCACATTTTTCCCCGTTCTGCCCCAGTTGGAATCATTCTAAGAACACAACTGGCCTGATGCGCCAGCACCTCACCTGCGTGAAGGCGGCTTGTGAAATTTCCGAAGGCATTGCCGACGGCGCGGAGATCGGTTCCACGGAACTTGTTTTCCGCGCCGGGAAAATACGGGGCGCATCGTACCAATTCGCCATCGGCACCGCAGGCAGCACGAATTTATTGTTTCAAACCCTGCTGCCCGCGCTGCTCCACGCCGATGGTACGAGCACGCTGCGGCTCGAAGGCGGCACCCACAATCCACTCGCGCCGCCGTTCGAATTCATCGACCGAGTTTTTCTCCCCGCGCTTCGGCGCATGGGGGTGGATGCCACGGCTTCCCTCATCCAAAGCGGCTTCGCCCCGGTTGGCGGCGGCGTGATCGAGTGTGTCGTCCAACCGTGTTTGAAGCTCAGCGGCATCGATCTCCATGAACGCGGCGATCTAATATCCACCCGCCTCCGCGTGCCGATTCGGAATCTTCCTCTGGCAATCGGAGAACGAATCCTCGCGGCGGCACTCGAAAAATTTCCCTGCACGGATGCCACTCTCGAAACCCGCGAGCCCGGTCCGGGACGGGGCGTTTGCTGTCTGTGCGAAGCGGTTTTCGAAAACACCACGGAACTCACCAGCACCTTTGGCGAAACCAACGTCACTGCGGAGCGTGTGGGGAGCCGTGCGGGAAAATCCATGCAGGACTTTATCAGCTCCGGCGCACCTGTCGGCCGCTGGCTCGCAGACCAATTGCTGCTGCCCATGGCCATTGCGGGCGGCGGCAGTTTCACCACCATGATCCCCGACGATCACGTTCCAACCAACATCTCCGTCATCGAAAAATTTCTCCCGGTGAAATTCAAAATCGATGATGCGGAACGCGGGAAACGAATCATCCGAGTTTGATGATCGAGCGACGTATTCAAAGTCGGAACCCTGAAAGCTCCGGCGTGAAAATGGTGTATGCTGCCGCTAGCTCATGCGCGCCTCCGCCCTCACGCTCGGCTTTGCTTTCCTCCCCTTACTGGCGCAGGCAGCGGATCATTGGGCCTATCTGCCACCTGTGGATGTGAAAATCCCGACGGATGGCTCGATCGACGCGCTGCTCGCCTCGGCATGGAAAAAAGCGGGCCTCGCACCCGCCAAAATGGCCCCGCCGCGCCAGTGGATCGAACGCGCGGCCTACACGCTCACCGGCCTGCCGCCCACAGCGGAACAGATCAAACGCATCGAGACGAATCCCGACGACGCGACGTGGCAGGCACTCGTTGACGAGCTGTTAGCCAGCCCGGCTTACGGCGAACGCTGGGCGCGGCACTGGATGGATGTCGCCCGCTACGCCGACACGCGCGGCTACAATTTCGATCAGGACAACCGCTATCCCTTCGCCTACACCTACCGTGATTGGCTCATCCGTTCCTTCAATGCGGACATGCCCTACGGTCGCTTCGTGAAATTGCAGATCGCCGCCGACTGCATGACGGACAAGCCCGATGATCCGGATCTAGCAGCACTGGGATTTCTAACGGTCGGCCCGCGCTCCGGCGCTTTGGAAACCATCGATGACCGCGTCGATGTGGTCACCCGTGGGTTTCTATCAAGCACGGTGTCCTGCGCACGCTGCCACGATCACAAGTTCGACCCGATCACCACCCGCGACTATTACTCGCTCTATTCGATTTTTGAAAACACCGACGAGCCGGAGAACAAGCCGATCATTGGCGATCCGCCGGACGCGGCGGCCTATCAGAATTTTAAAAAGGAGGCGGCGAAACTCGATGATGCTGACCGCGCCGCCCGCCAGGCGATCGTCGATCAATTGCATCAGCCGGAATCCGCTGCCGTCTATCTGGATCTGGCATGGCAGGCGGAGAAGGAAAACTGGGATGTCGGGAAAGCCACGCCCGCTGCGTTCAAGCGTGGCCGCTATCGTCCGGCCGCCGTCATCCGCTGGCGGGATTTCCTCAACAACAAGGCATGGGGCGACAAGGCGATTCCCCGACTGGTCACGTGGGCGAAGGAGATGGATGCCGCCGATGAAGCGGGACGCAAGACACTCTGCCTCGCACTCATTAACGACGGGGGAGATGGCAGCGAATTGAAAAATCTAGCAGCGCAGCAGGGTTGCCCACTTGCCTACGACATCAATCGGGTTCACGAGTTTTTCGATCAGGAAGACGGCAATCAGGCTCGCAAACGGGCGGGTGACATGACGAAGCTCCAGAACGACCATCCCGGCTCGCCGCCGCGTGCGATGAGTTTGAAGGACAAGGAAAATTGGTCGCCCGCACAGATTTTCATTCGTGGAAACCCGGACAACCGCGGTGAAACCATCGACCGCCAGTGGCTCGGCTTCCTTGGCGGCGGGAAATTCGCGGACGGCAAGAGTCCGCGCCTGTCGCTCGCGGAGAAAATCGCTGATTCTAACAATCCGCTCGCCACCCGCGTCATGGTCAACCGCGTATGGGGCTGGCACTTCGGCAATAACCTAGCGGACCCGGGAGATTTCGGCATCCAACAGGCCGATCCACCGCTTCGTCCGCTGCTCGACTGGCTGGCAATCCGATTCACCGAACAAGGCGGCTCATTGAAAAACCTGCACCGCATGATTCTAACATCCAAAGCCTTCCGCCTCGCTGCCGATGGTCCCGCGAAAAACCAGAGCATTGACGAGGCGAACAATTATTTCTGGAAATGGCAACGCCAGCGCATCGATTTCGAGTCGATGCGCGACCGCCTGCTTACCACCTCGGGAAGTCTCAACACCGGATCGACGGGTGGCCGCTCTGTTTCGTTAGAAAGCACTGATGCCGACAACCGCCGCACCGTTTACTCCTTCGTCGATCGCTACGCCCTCGCGAACACCTTCGTCTCCTTCGACCTTCCCCATCCGGATCACCACAGCCCGAAGCGCATCGAAACCAGCGTTCCTCAGCAGGCATTGTATTTCCTCAACAGTCCCCTCGCCCTGCGTCAGGCGGCGAAATTGGCGGCCGAGCCGAAGTTCCGCGAATTGTCCGATGACAAAGCTCGCTTGCATTGGATTTACCAACGGGTCTATCAGCGCGAGCCTTCTGCCGGAGAAATTGGCGATGCCCTGGCGTGGATTCAAAAAATCGACCTAACCGACTATCAGCCCAAACTAACAGGAGTTTGGGAAATCCGCCACGCACCGGACACCGGCGGCCTGCCTGGCGAGGCGCTTCCCTTCCCGTTGTTTGCCGACGGGGTTTGGAAAACCGGTCAGGATCCAGCAACCGCGCCCATCCGTTGGCTCCACGCGGGTGCGAACGGCGGCCATCCCGGAGCTGGCCATGATTTGATTCTCCGTTGGCGCGCGCTTGGTGCGGGGCAAGTGCGGATGATGGGAAAAATCGAACGGACGGGCAAGGGTGGCGCTGCTCTGGCGTGGAATTTTGCGAAGAGCAGCAGTACGGATTTTGTCAATCACACGCTGCCTCCCGATTCAAATTCCAACATTGATAGTGATTGGACCGCCGTCGCCGCCGGAGATACGGTGGACTTCGTACTTCGCGCTCCAGACGGAGATGCCGTCGGCTCGGTCGGGTGGAGCCTCCGCATGATGGGCAGGGAATCCACCGATGAAAAACCACGGGAACTCGGGGCTCTTCGCGACCAGTTTCCCGTTAGTAATTCCCCACCTTCTGCTGTGGTCGCGGGCGATCCCTGGGCGGACCTGATCCAAATGCTTTGGGCGTCCAATGAATTCAACTTCATCGAGTGAGCATGTCCCACCATCTAACCGCCAACGACATCATCCTCGACCGCCGTGATTTTTTGCGCCGCTGCGGTATGGGTTTTGGCGGTCTCGCACTCGGCAGTTTGTTCGGTGGAAACGCGTCCGCCATGGCCGTCGATGCCGGCGCAATGCGCGGACCGCATTTCTCGCCGAAGGCGAAACGGGTCGTCCATCTCTTCATGAACGGCGGGCCGTCACAGGTGGACACGTTCGATCCCAAGCCCACGCTGCAACTCCAGCACGGCAAGGTCATCCCGTTAGAAGGATTGAAAACCGAGCGTCCCACCGGCACCGCGCTGCGCTCGCCCTTCACCTTCGACCGCTATGGCGAATGCGGTCTCGAGGTAAGCGAACTTTTCAAACACACCGCAAAGCACGCCGACGATCTTTGCGTGATTCGCTCGATGACCGCCGACGTCCCTAACCATGAGCCGTCCCTGATGCTCATGAATTGCGGCGATGGCCGACTCGCCCGTCCGTCGATGGGTTCGTGGGTGACTTACGGACTTGGCTGTGAGAATGAAAACCTTCCCGCCTACATCTCGATGTGTCCCGGCGGCATGCCGATCAAACGCGCGGAAAACTGGCGAGCGTCATTCCTTCCCGGTCGTTTCCAAGGAACCTATCTGGACAGCTCCATCGAGGAGGTGGACCACATGATCGAAAATCTCCGCAACCCAACGGCACGAAATTCACGGCAAGGACGAGAACTGGATTTCCTCCGTCAACTCAACGAACGCCACGCCGCCGAACGCGGCCACGAACCGCAGTTAGAAGCACGCATCCGCAGTTTTGAACTCGCCTACCGGATGCAAAGCGATGCGACTGACGCATTCGATATTTCCAAGGAACCCACCAACATCCGCGAGATGTATGGACCCGGCAAATTCGCGCGCCAATGCCTGATGGCCCGAAGACTGTTAGAAAGAGGGGTGCGTTTCATCCAGCTTTGGCATGGCAACGGCCAGCCGTGGGACAGCCATGATAATATCGAGGACCACCGCCGCCTGGCCGGTGAGTGCGACCAAGCGATCGGCGCTTTTCTATCTGATTTAAAAATGCGCGGCATGTTGGATGAGACGCTCGTCATCTGGGGCGGCGAATTCGGCCGCACTCCCGTCGTCGAACTGCCGAAAGCCGGTTCCAATGCGGGTATCATGAAAGGCCGCGACCACAACCACTACGGCTTCACCACTTGGATGGCGGGCGGCGGCGTGAAGGGCGGCCACGTCCACGGCGCGACCGATGAGTTCGGATTCAAGGCGGTTGAAATGCCCGTCCACGTTCACGACCTCCATGCCACCATTTTACACTTGTTAGGATTCGATCACGAGAAACTCACCTATCACTATTCTGGCCGCGATTTCCGCCTGACTGACGTCCATGGGAAGGTCATCCACGAAATCATCACCTGACCGGAAGCGCGGGATGTCGGAAGAAATGAAGCGCAACAAATGAAGAACGACAAATCTTGATGCGGACCAGTGTGGCAGATGGAGGTGATTGATGGCTTGGTACGATGGACCATGGGGGGGGGACGATCGGAGGAGATGAGACGCTTTTCATCGACCGGCCATAGGCGGGCGAGATAAATGTACCTATGGGCCTATCGGTCAGGGCTTCGCTGTTTGATTAAAGGTCCGCTATTGTGGACTCTGGATTCGCGGTCCACGAAGATTCACGACCTGACATTCCCATTGAGTCACTGTTTCCGCTTCACCACCGCCGTGCCGTTTTTCACCGTGTCGGGGGGGTGGAGTAAGACTTCATCGCCGGCGCTGATTCCTGATAGAATTTCCGTAAAGCGCCCGTCCGAGTGACCGGCCTCGATGGTTGTTAGTTTGGCGGTGTCGTCACGGAAGAGATAGGTTTTCCAGGCATTGCCCTCGCGGAACAAAGCTCCTGCCGGGACCACAAGCACATCGTCGTTGTGCCACACTGCCACCCGGACCTCGACGCGAAAGCGATCCCCCAGCGCCTTGGCGGTTTCCGGAATATCCACTAGGTCGCTGAGCACGATGACCCGCTGTTCCTCGACACCGAGCGCGGAAATTTTCGTGAACGCGGCCGGTTCCACCCGGCGGACGCGGCCTTTCAGCGGGTTTTCGCCGCCCCATTGTTCGACTTCCACGGCATCGCCCGGATGGATGGCAACGGCGTCTCGCGAGAGAATTTCCGCTTCAATTTCCAAGTCCGTCGGATCGCCGATTTCGAGGATCGGTGTGCCCGGAGCGACGACCATTTCACTCTCTTGCATGACTTTGAGGACACGGCCGGAAACGGGCGATTTCACTTCCACGAGATTGCTGGTGAGGTTGGCTTCCGGGCGCTCCAGCACGGCCCGGGCTTGGGCGAGTTCGTAGTTGCTGACTTGCAGCGCGAACTCCGCCGCGCGGAATTCCGCAGCCCGCATCGCGGCGTCGCCTTCCATGCGATCGCGGTCGGTCGCGGACAAGCTGCCCTCGCGGGTGACGGCCCGCATCCGGGTGCGGTCATCCTCCGCCATTTTCATGGCCGTGCGTTTCGCTTCAAGAGCCTCCGCCGCCTGCTTGCGGGAAGCCTCGTGCATGGCGACAGCAGCCTCTGCAGTCACCCGCGCGCGAGGATCTAACAATGGCGAGGTCGTCGGCTCGATGGCAGTTAGAAAGGTTTCTCCGCCCTTCACATTGTCGCCCGGCTTGAGCTGGACGCGGCGCATTTTTCCGGCAACCGGGGCGGCGACCACGTAACGGTTCCGCACCCGGGTTTTTCCCTCCTCGGAAACCCGCACTGTCAGCGGGCCACGGGCGACCTTGCCGGTTTCGATGATGACTGGCTTGGGCCACAGCCCCCACCCGATCAGACCGAGTAGCAAAAGCCCGGCTAGCCAGGGAAGTGCGCGACGGACGAGATGCTTTCCCGATTGCATGCGCTTGGTTTCCCAGGGCGCGCTGCCAGCGGGATTGTCGTTGTCGGGGCTTGCCATCGGTTGCTGCTCACAGTGATACCTCAACCGTGCGCGGATTCAAGCTGGGGATCACTTCTTCTTTTTCGCTTCTAACGCTTCCTTGACCTTGGTCTCGAGATCCGCGTAGAGAGCCGCGTCGCCTTTGAGCAGTTCCTTGGCGGCATCGCGGCCTTGGGCAAGTTGGGTGCCGTTATAACTGAACCAGGATCCCCGCTTCTGGACGATTTCCATTTCCAAGGCGAGATCGAGCAACGAGCCGGTGGAGGAAATACCCTCGTTGAACATGATGTCGAACTCGGCCTCGGTGAACGGCGCGGCGACCTTGTTCTTCACGACCTTGATCTTGGTGCGGTTGCCCGTGACGGTGCCGTCGGTGGATTTGATGGATGCGATGCGGCGGATGTCGATGCGGACGGAGGAGAAGAACTTGAGGGCGCGACCGCCGGGTGTGGTCTCCGGGTTGCCGAACATGACGCCGATTTTTTCCCGGATTTGGTTGGTGAAAATGCAGACCGTCTGAGCTTTGGAAATGAAGGCGGTGAGCTTGCGCATGGCGGCGCTCATGAGGCGGGCTTGCGCGCCGACTGTGGAGTCGCCGATTTCACCGTCGAGTTCCTGTTTGGTGACGAGGGCGGCCACCGAGTCCAGCACGATGACGGCGACGGCGTTGGAACGGACCAGCGCTTCGCAAATTTGCAACGCTTCCTCACCGGACGAAGGTTGGGACACGAGGAGGTCATCGAGGTTCACGCCCAGTTTACGGGCGTATTGGGGATCGAGAGCGTGCTCGACGTCGATGAAGGCGCAGAGGCCGCCGCGTTTCTGGGCTTGGGCGATGACAGTTAGGGTAAGCGTGGTTTTACCCGAGGATTCCGGGCCGAACACTTCGACGATCCGGCCACAGGGGAAGCCGCCGACGCCGAGCGCACGGTCAATGAGGAGATTTCCGGTAGGAATGGCATCGACATCGACACAGCGGTTGTCGCCCAAGCGGATGATGGCGGATTCGCCGAACTCCTTCTGAATGTGGGAAATAGCGAGGTCTAGGTTGCGCTTACGGGCGTCACTGAGTTTATCGCTAGCGGCGGATTCGGCAGATTGTTTGGTGGCCATAGTGGTGTGTCGTGTTGGGTAATGTCTGACACCGCCAGATGCGCTTGGCAAGAAAAAAGATGTTCGCTCGAACAAAAATGTGCCTTTTACAAAAACCGTATTACAAATACGTCACCAACCCCGCCACCGTATCCTCATCAAGTCTCTGGACCAGGGCGATGGTGAGCGCGACGAGGTGCAAATAGTCGTTCAGGTTGATGATTGCATTGTGTGAGTGAATGTAGCGGGCAGGCACGCCGAGGACGATGCTTGGCACGCCGTCGTTGGCTAGATGGAAGGAGCCGGCGTCCGTGCCGCCGCTGCGCCGGACCGTCACCTGATGCGGTATGCCCTCCGCCCGCGCCGTCTCGATGGCGAGCCGGGCGAGGCGGGGATTGGTGATGGCGGAAGGATCAAACATCCGGATCTGCACGCCGCCACCGAGCCGGCCTTGGCACTCGGTGCGGGCGAAGGCAGGGAGGTCGTCCGCCGGCGGGCCTTCCAGCACGATGGCCACGTCCGGCCTCGCGAAATGCGCCGCCGTTTTCGCCCCGCGCAGACCGACTTCCTCCTGCACTGTTCCGCACAGAATCAGCCGATTCGGATGCGTGGATTGGGCTAAAAATTGTCCCGCTTGGATCGTCCCGGCCATCCCCACGCGATTGTCGAAGGCCTTGGCCATGAATAAATCCTCCCTAGCCAGCGCCGTGAAGGACGCCACCGGGGCGATCGGATCGCCTAACGAAATTCCACAATTCTCCACCACTTCCCGCCGCGATTCCGCCCCCACGTCGATGAACATTTGGTCGATGGTCATCACCTGCCGCCGCATGGCCTCGGGGAGCATGTGCGGCGGCCGGGTGGCGATCACGCCGAGAATTTTGTCGCCGCTGCGGGTCAGGATTTCCACCCGTTGCGAGGGCAGATTGTGCTCCCACCAGCCGCCGATGCCGACAAACTGGATGAATCCGTCCGGCGTGATATTTTGCACCATGAAACCGACCTCATCCATGTGACCGGCCACCATCACACGGGGACCACCCTTTCCCGTCTCACAGAAAACCGAGCCATTCCGGTCCGCCGAGAGTTCTCCGTATTCCTCCAACTCATCGACGAAAATCGCCCTCACCTCGTCCTCATGGCCGGAAACCGAGTGGGCTTCCGTCAACTCCTGCAACAATGAAATCGCCTTCGTGCGCATGTTTGAAATCCTGTCCAGCCCCGACGCGGCTTCCAAGTCCCATTTTTTCGGTCAGGCTCGCTGCCGCAGACTTGCGCGGTGGGCGGGATGCCCGCAGGGTGTCGGCGATGAGTTCTGAGTTCGAACTGACCACTTACCAAATGATGTTTCGCGCGGCAGCGGAAGCAGCGGGATTCACTCCGAGCGAGCTGGCGCCGTTAGATGGCGAGCCGCTGGTCGCGTGGGAACTGCCGGGCGACGGGCCGCGCGTGTATCTCTCGGCAGGCATCCATGGCGACGAACCGGCGGGGTCGCTTGCATTGTTAGAACTGCTGCGCGGCGGATTTTTCACACCATCCTATCACTGGTTGATTTGCCCGGCGCTCAACCCGACCGGCCTCGCAGCGGGCAGTCGGGAAAATGCCGCCGGGCTTGACCTGAACCGCGACTATTTCCTGCGGGAGACTCGGGAAATCGCCGCCCATGCGGCATGGCTGGACGCGCGACCAAGGCCGGATTTGTTCATGTCCCTGCATGAGGATTGGGAGGCGGCGGGCTTTTATTTTTATGAAATCAATCTTGCTGGCGACGATCCGGGCCGCGCCCAACAAATTCTAGCAGCCGTGAAGCCATGGTTCGCGCCCGAGGCCGGACCGGAGATCGACGGCCATGAGGCCCGCGCGGCAGGTTGGATCTATCATGCCGCGGAGCCGGATCTGCCGGAAGGTTGGCCAGAAGCGATCTATCTGGCTAAAATCGGCTGCCCGGTTTCCTTCACTTTCGAGACCCCGAGTCATGCGCCGCTTGCGCAACGGGTGGCGGCCCACGCGGCGGCGGTTAGGGTAGTTTGTGCGGGCTTGGCTAAGGCGTGACGGTGATGACCGTGGCGTCGTAGGCTACGGCATGAACCTCATCCGTCGCACTGAGCATCAGCGTGTATTTCCCAGGCGCGGTGAACGTGGCGGTAGTGGAGGCGGTGGCGGCGGTGCCAAAGACCACGGTGGCCGGGCCGGTGACGAGTTTCCAGCGAATGCTGAGTGCTCCAGAGCCGCTAACATTGCCGTTGAGATTCACCGTCACGCCGCTGCTGGAAGTACCGATGGCGATCTGTTTGTTAGCCCCGGCCTTCACCACCGGCGCGCCGGGCGAACGCGGGCCGCCGGTGGGTCCGGTGCTTTGGATGACCTCGAAATTGTTGATGTCGATGTTGTTGATGATGTGGGAAAAACAATCGGTCGGGTAACGGTCGTCCGGGGGATCGGTGTGGACGTAAGGCGAAGTCAGGAAGCCATAAGAGTGCAAGTCACGCAGCAGGGGCTGTCCGGGCACACCACGAGAACGAGGCGGAGAGGATTTTGCGGGTCGTGGGTGCGGCGCTGGATTTACCCCCGTTGCGGGAGGAACTGCTATTGTTGAAAAAAGGGACCGCCGTAAAGTGATCTGTGCTGCCATTGTGAAGGGCAGGACGGACGTGGGCAACGATTGGCTCGCCAAGCGCCTGGCGATGGTTCACCCTTCCTAGGTGAGCACTCTGGTCCAACGGATTAGCC